>NZ_PCOW01000013.1:0-111515 GCF_002979495.1 Microbacterium sp. MYb64
CGAAACGACGGACACAGAGAGGTGGGCAGTCGCCATGACGGATACGAGAACGATCGACGCTGCAGCGCGGTGTTGAACTGGGCGATCTCGGCCTCGGTCATCCCGGCCAGGATGACCTCCTGGCCGCGCATCGAGATGGGGCGCATCTCGTGGTGCAGCTGGGCTCCGGACGGGGTCAGGTGCATCGGGCGAGAGCCCCGCGGGCCGTCGAAGAGCGCGATGAGCCGACGTTCCGCGAGGGTGTTGACGCTCTTCGAGACGATGGCCTTGTTGACGCCGAGGAACTCCGACACCTCGCTCGCCGAGGATCCGGGCCGCGTCGCGAGTGCGGACAGCACGCGCCACTCGTTCGTGCCGAGACCGAACTCCCGGCGCAGCTCCTGCGACTCGCGCCACACGAGGGCGTTGGAGAGCAGGGCGAGCAGGCGCGGGGTGAACGACTCCGGGTCGACCACGTCGTACAACGGGTCGCGCACGACCTCCGGCGACGGTGCGACCCCGGGGCGGGCGTCATCCTGTGCGGGCATGCTGTTCCTCCTGCGTGCGGGAGCTCGCAGAGCCCCCTCGTTGATGAGTGTTCCAGACGACCGGGTCCCCGGCGTGAGCGCACGCCAGGGACCCGGCAATCCCTAGTGCGCCATGGCGGCGAGCGCTTCCGCGTCGATCGTGGCGATCGCGCGGGTGTCCTGGAAGGACCTGACGCCCTCGATGCCCTGCTCGCGCCCGATGCCGGACTGCTTCATGCCGCCGAAGGGCGCCCGCAGATCGAGCCGGGTCGCGCCGTGGTCGTTGATCCAGACGTAGCCGCAGACCAGCTGGGATCCGACCCGCGTGCCGGATGAGGGCGATGCGGTCCAGACCGAACCGCAGAGCCCGCCCCAGGTGTCGTTGGCCGCGCGCACGGCCTCGTCCTCGTCGTCGAACGGGATGATCGGGATCACAGGGCCGAACTGCTCCTGGGTGACCACGCGCAGCGCGGGATCGGGGTCGACGACCAGCGCAGGGCGCAGGAAGTTCCCGCCCTCGAGCTCTCCGCCGGGGAGCTGCCCGTACTCGCGGACGTCGGCGCCGGCGTCCTTGGCCTCCTGGATGAGCTCCGCGACGAACGCGCGCTGAGCGGGGGAGTGCAGCGGACCCATCGTGGTGCCCTCGTCGAGCCCGTAGCCGATCACAGCGCGGTCCAGACGAGCGGCCAGCCCATCGACGAGCTCGTCCAGGCGGGAGCGGTGCACGAAGACGCGCTTGGCGTTCATGCAGATCTGTCCCGTGGTGTCGAAGATCGCCGCGTAGAGCCGGTCGAGATGCGCGTCGTCGAGGATCGCGTCCGCGAGGAAGACCGCCGCATCGTTGCCGCCGAGCTCGAGCGTGACCCGGGTGAGGCTCTGCGAGGCCATCTGCATGATCCGCTTCCCTCCGTTCACGCTGCCCGTGAAGCAGACCTTCGCGACGTCAGGGTTCTGGATCAAGCCCGCCATGTTCTCGTCCCGGCCGCTGATCACGTTGAGCACCCCTGGCGGAAGCTTCTCCGCGACGCGCTGCACCAGCCGGGCGATCGCCAGCGGCGTGGTCGGCGGGACCTTCACGATCGCCGTGTTGCCGGCGAGCAGCGCGTGCGGCAGGGAGGCGCCCAGGATCGCGATCGGCCAGTTGAACGGGACGATCACGGTCACCACCCCGAGCGGCTGGTAGGCGATGTCGGTGGACACCGGGATCGCGCCGGGAACGACCGGCAGGGTGTGCGAGGCGTCCACCTCGTCCGCGAGCATGAGCGCGAGGTTCCACCGGATCTCGAACACCAGGGCGTCCACCCAGGCTTCGAACCGGATCTTCCCGTTCTCCTGCGACAGGATCGCGGCGTCCTCGTCGCGATCGTCCGCGATGCCGCTGATCGCCACGGCCATCCGCGCCGCCCGCTCCGGCGCCGACAGCGCGGCCCAACCAGGGAAGGCGGCGTTCGCCGCCGCGACCGCGTCCGCGACGTCGGCGGCCGATGCCGACGCCGCCTCGCCCACGATCGCGTCCGGCTTCCCCGGATCCGCGACCCGGAGCACCTCCTCGGTGAAGCGCTCCTCACCGCCGATGAACAAGCCTGTCCGCACGCCCACTCCTGCAGCGTCGATCGTTCTCGTATCCGTCATGGCGACTGCCCACCTCTCTGTGTCCGTCGTTTCGAGACGTCGGTCCGGGCATCCCGCAGCAGGGTGCCGGCGGGTCTCCACCCGGGCCGTGTCCGAGTTTAGAACCATTCTGGTTTACATGTAAACGAAATGATGCTACGTTCATCGCCACGGCCCGGCTCGTCACCGTCGACGGGCGCCGGATGTCATCGATGAGGAGGACATGTGATGAGCGATCGTGCGCTGCCCCGACGCGGCGAGCACAGCGTCGAGGAGCTGGAGGATCTGGCTTTCGAACTGCGGTCGAAGCTCCTGCAGCTCTGCGGCACCTACGAGGGGGCCGTGCACATCGGCGGCGATCTCTCCGCGGCCGACATCTTCACGGCGCTGTTCGGCTACGGCCTGCGGGTCGACCCTGCGGACATCGCCCACCCCGGCCGGGATCGGTTCGTGCTGAGCAAGGGTCACGCGGCGGTGTGCATGTACATCGCGATGGCGATCCGCGGGTTCTTCTCGTACGAGGGCATCGTCGAGACCTACGGCCAGCTCGACAGCGCCTACGGGATGCACCCGTGCAAGGTGCAGCTGCCCGGTGTGGAGTGCTCGACGGGATCGCTCGGTCACGGCCTGCCTCTCGCGGTCGGGATGGCGCTGGGCGCCCGGCACCGCGGCGAGGACCACCGCGTCGTCTGCCTGCTCGGCGACGGGGAGACCGGCGAGGGCTCGGTGTGGGAGGCCGCGATGGCGGCCAGGAGCAATCGGCTGGGCAACCTCGTCGCGTTCGTGGACCGCAACCGCCAGCTGATGACGAGCTTCGCCGAGGAACGCGTGCTGTTCGAGCCGTATCCGGACAAGTGGCGGGCCTTCGGCTGGAACGTGGTCGAGATCGACGGCCACGACATGGGCGAGCTGGTGCGCGCGATCGACGCGCTGCCGGACGCCGGCAGCGATCGGCCGACGGTCGTGATCTGCGAGACGGTGAAGGGGAAGGGCGTCGACTTCATGGAGCACAATCTCGCCTGGCACGCCGGCTCGCTCGGCGCCGTGGATCTGGAGCGGGCGATGGCCGCGCTCTCGGCCTCTCGCACGGCGGCGGTGGCCTGATGCCCGTCACGTTCACGTTCGGGGAGATGCTCTCCGCGCGCTCGGTCATCGGAACCACCCTCGCCGAGCTCGGCGAGGAGCATGAGAACCTCTGGGTCATCACCCCCGACATCGGGGCCGCCCTGGTGGAGTTCCGCGATCGGTTCCCCGATCGGTTCCTCGATGTGGGCCTCGCCGAGCAGGTGAGCGTCGGCATCGCGGCGGGACTCGCGTACGACGGGAACATCCCGGTGGTGTCCGGCATGCTGCCGTTCCTGAGCATGCGGGCGCTCGAGCAGGTGCGCACCGACGTCTGCTATCCGAACCTGCCCGTCAAGATCATCGGCACGCACGGCGGCCTGGTCGGCAACGGCGGATCCACGCACTACGCGGTGGAGGACCTCGCGCTGATGTGCGCCCTCACCAACATGACCGTCACCTCGATCGGCGACCCGCTCATGGTCGGCGAGATCCTCCGGCAGTCGATGACGATGGACGGCCCGATCTACATCCGTCTCGCGGTGGGCAAGAAGGACATGGTCCTCTACGAGCCCGGCGAGCACGAGGTGCGGATCGGGAAGGGCATCGTCGCCAGGGACGGCGCCGATGCGACGATCTTCACGCACGGCACCACGGTCGCGCAGGCGCTGCAGGCGGCGGACGCGCTCGCCGAGGAGGGCCGCTCGGTCCGGGTCGTGGACATGTTCACGCTCAAGCCGATCGACGAGGAGCTCATCGTCCGCTGCGCGGAGGAGACCGGCGGCCGCTTCGTCGTGCTCGAGGACCACCTCGCCTATGGCGGTCTCGCGAGCCGCATCGCCGACGTCGTCGCCGACCGCGGCCTCGGCCTCGCCGCGTTCGAGCGGCTCGGCATCCCGCAGGTCTACGCCGGGTTCGGCGAGGACGAGCAGCTGCGCGACAAGCACGGCTACGGGCTCGCAGCAACGGTCGACGCCCTGCGCCGCGTCCTCGGCGCTTCCTGAGCCGCGGCACCCGAGACCGACGGAGAGACGAATGAAGACGGTGGCCGTGACGAGGATCGGGAGCCTGCGGGATCCCGATGAGACGACCCGCGGACGGGTCGGGGTGGTGGACTTCCCGGAGCAGCCGCTGGGACCGGAGGACGTGCGGATCCGCGTCGCGTACGCGGCGATCTGCGGCTCGGATCCGCATCTCGCCGAGGGGTTCTTCGGCACCGATGTGCCGATCGGGCTGGGGCACGAGATCTCCGGCGTCGTCGAGGCGCTGGGGGAGCGGGCGCACCGCAGCGGACTGAAGGTCGGCGACAGGGTCGCCGGGAACTTCCTCCGGTTCTGCGGCACGTGCCGCCCGTGCCAGGACGGCCGGCAGCAGTTCTGCGAGAACATCCAGGACTACAACCGGCCGGGCATGGCCGAGACGATCACCTGGCACGCATCCCAGGTGTACCGACTCCCCGACGACGTCACGCTGCGGAAGGGGAGCCTCCTGGAGCCGACGTCGGTCGCCGTGCGCATCGCGGACAAGACCAGGATCAGGGTCGGCGATCGTGTGCTGATCTGCGGTGGAGGCCCGATCGGTCAGCTGGTGCTCCAGGTCATGAAGAGGAACGGGGCGACCTCGCTCACCATGGTCGAGCCGATCGCGGCCCGCCGGGAGATGGCCCTCCGCCATGGGGCGGAGCACGTGATCGATCCCGTCGCGGAGGATCAGGACGCGCGTGCGGCCCTGATCACCGACGGGCGCGGGTACGACGTCGTGATCGACGCGTCCGGGTCCCCGCGCGCGGCGCAGGGACTGCTCGATCTCGCGGCGAAGGGCGGCGTCGTCGTCTACGGGGCCATGTACCCCGAGACCTTCGAGATGCCCCTGGGGCTGTCCTCGTACCTCTACCTCAAGGAGCTCACGCTCACCGGCGTCTTCGTCTCGCCCTATGCGTTCCCGCGGGCGCTGCAGATCCTGCCGCACCTCGACGTCGATGAGCTCACCGCGGCGGTCTTCCCGCTCGACGAGGCCGCCGAGGCGTTCGCCGCGCACGTCGCCGGTGTGCATCCCAAGGTCCTCATCCGCTGCAACGACCTCGAGGACGTGGCGTCATGACGGATCAGCCCGTCGCCGCGCTCGAGGCCGTGGACATCGTGAAGCGCTTCGACGGCGTGCACGCCCTCGAAGGGGCGCGGCTCTCGGTGCGGTCCGGCGAGATCCACGCGCTCCTGGGCGAGAACGGCGCCGGCAAGTCGACGCTCATCAAGGTGCTGACCGGCATCCACGCCCCCGACGCGGGCGAGATCCGCCGGGAAGGAGAAACCGTCGAGTTCGCCAGTGTCCGCGCGGCCGGCCGCGCCGGCGTCGTCGCGCTGTACCAGGAGCTGTCGACGATCCCGACCATCGACGTCGCCGAGAACATCCTGCTCGGGGAGCACACGCCGAGCCGCGGAGGTCTCGTGCGCTGGGCGACCATGCGCCGCCGCGCCAAGGAGCTGCTCGACCGGCTGAACCAGCCGATCCCGGTGGGGAGACTCGGGGCCGACCTCACCCCGGTCCAGCAGACGATGGTCTCGGTGGCCAGGGCGCTGGCTGCCGAGGCGCGGGTGCTGATCCTCGACGAGCCGACCGCGTCCTTGACCGACACCGAGATCCGGGACCTGTTCCGGGTGCTCCGCTCGCTCCGCGAGGAGGGCGTCGCGATCGTCTACGTGTCGCACCGGCTCGAGGAGGTCTTCGAGCTGTGCGACCGGCTCACCGTCATGCGCAATGGGAAGACCGTCATGACGAAGGAGGTCGCCGACTCGTCGATCGACGAGGTGATCTCGACCATGGTCGGGCGGGAGGCCGGAGAGCTCTTCCCGCCGCGCGGCACCGCGACCGCGACCGTCGCGCTGCGGGTCGAAGGGCTGCACGGCCGGCGCGTGAAGGACGTCTCGTTCGCGGTGCACGAGGGAGAGGTGCTCGGCATCGGCGGGCTCGCGGGGTCGGGGCGCAGCGAACTGCTGCGGCTGCTCGCCGGGGCCCAGCCGCACCGCGGGGGCCGCATCGCGATCGGCGAGGCCGGCTCCGCCACTACGCCGCGCGTCGGCCGCATGCTGGAGGCGGGCGTCGCGCTCGTGCCGGAGGAGCGCCGCAGCCAGGGCGTCATCCTCGCCGCCTCGATCCAGGACAACATCGCTCTCGCGAACATCCGCGCCGTGAGCGTCGCGGGGATCGTGCAGGGCGGCCGCATCGCCGAGATCGCGAACCGCGGCATCGCGGACCTGAGGATCAAGGCCCGCGGACCCCGCCAGACCGTCGGGGAGCTGTCGGGCGGCAACCAGCAGAAGGTCGTGCTCGCCAAGATGCTCGCGCGCCGGCCGAGGGTGCTGCTCATGGACGAGCCGACACGGGGGATCGACGTCGGCACGAAGGCCGAGATCTACCGGCTGATCCGCGAGCTGGCGGCCACGGGGACCGCGGTCATCGCGGTGAGCTCCGAGCTTCCGGAGCTCATCGGGATGAGCGACCGGATCCTCATCATGCACGAGGGCTCGCTCGCGGGGGACGTCCCCGCCGAGGGGGCCGACGACGAACTGCTCCTGTCCTATGCCTACGGAAGGGCCGACTGACATGACCTCCTCCCGAGACACGATGACGGCCGCCGTCGTCGTCACCCACTCCCGCACCGTGGGCCGCGTGCTGCTGCAGGGCGGCACCGTCGTGGCCCTCGTCCTGCTGCTCGCGTTCTTCTTCGCGATGCGGCCGGACACCTTCCTCTCGTTCGTGAACGTGCGCAACATCCTGTACCAGGTCTCGATCCTCGCGATCATCGCGGCGGCGCAGACCATCGTGATGGTCGTCGGCGACTTCGACCTCTCCGTGGGGGCGACGTCGAGCCTCGCCGGATCCGTGTCCGCGACCCTGATGCTCGGGAACAGCCCGATCCCGGTGGCGATCGTCGCGGGGCTCGCGGTGGGCCTCCTGGTCGGACTCGTGAACGGCGTCCTCATCGCCTATCTGAACCTGTCGGCCTTCGTGGCCACCCTGGCCACCATGACCTCGGTGATCGGACTCGCGTATCTGGTCACCGCCGGGACGACGCTGTTCGGGATGCCGGCCGCCTTCAACGCGCTCGGCCAGGGGCGATTCCTGAACATCCCGCTGCCGGTGTACTCCGCGATCGTCATCGCGCTGGTGATCTGGTGCGCGCTGCGCTTCACGACGGTCGGCCGCCGCTGGCATGCGATCGGCGGCAACGTCGAGGTCGCGCGCCTCTCCGGGGTGAACGTGCGCTTCGCGCGGCTCCTCGCCTTCACCATGGCAGGGCTCGTCTCGGCGATCGGCGGGATCCTGCTCGCCGCGCGACTGGGAAGCGCGAGCGCCGAGCAGGGCGGGAACAACATGATGTTCTCGGTCGCGGCCGTCTTCCTCGGGATGACCGTGCTCCGCTCCGGTGCGGCGAATCTCGGCGGCACGATGATCGGCGTCGCGATCATCGGCGTGATGAGCAACGGCCTCAACATCCTCGGCGTCAACGCCTATGTGCAGCAGGTCGTCACCGGCCTCATCATCATCGCGGCCGTGACGCTGTCGTCCCTCAAGACGCGGGAGAGGTAGCGGTACCCCTCCCTCGCTGCGGCGGTGCCCATCGCCGCAGCCTCCACCCATGCACCACACACAAAGGAGTAGTCACGTGCGTAGGAAAATCACAGCGGCGGCGGCCCTCGCGGCGGCGGCGATGCTCGTGCTGACCGGATGCAGCGGTCAGAGCAGCGCCGGCAGCACCGGCGGGGCCGACGGGAAGCCGTTCAAGGTCATCGCCTTCACCTCCGGCAACCAGACCCCGGTCGGCGCCTGGTGGGTCAAGGCCGTCACGGCGCGAGCGAAGGAGCTCGGCTGGGACCTCACGATGATCCAGGGCGACTTCGACTTCCAGAAGATGAACCCCGCGGTCGAGAGCGCGATCGGCCAGGGAGCCGATGTCATCCTCGACGGCTACACCGATGTCGAGTCGATCGGATCCATCGTGACGGCGGCCAAGGACGCGGAGATCCCGATCTTCGCGATGGACTCCGCGACCGCGGCGAACGACGCCTTTGCACTGAACATCACGACCGACCAGCAGCAGATCGTCGACAAGACCGTCGGCTCGCTCGACGCCGCAGTGTCCGGCCTCAAGGGCAAGACGGTCATGGTCATCGGGCACGACCCGCACCCCGGCATCCGACTGCGCTCCGGCCTGGCCGAGAAGGCGCTGACGGCTGCAGGCGCGACGATCGCGGGCGGCGCGATCCAGAAGGTGACCAATCCCGCCACCGGGCGCACGGAGGCGCTCAGCCTCGTGGCCGACTACCTGTCCGCGCACCCGAACGGTCTGGACGCGGTCTGGGCCGGCTGGGACGACGCCGCGCTGGGCGCCGCGCAGGCGCTGAAGGAGGCCGGCTCGACCGCGAAGGTCTCCGGCGTGGACGCTCTCAGCGAGACGCTGTCGGTGATCGAGGCGGGCGGCAACATGCAGGCCACGATCGAGCAGCCGTGGCCGACCATCCTCGACTCGCTCGTCACGCAGGTGCAGGCGTACCAGAAGGACCGCACGCTGCCCTCGAAGAACTTCGAGGCGGTCGGCGTGACGCTGGTGACGAAGGAGAACGCGTCGACGGTGACCCCGTCGGACAAGCTGGGCTGATGCCCGGGGCGGGGGCGGCACGATGCCGGCCCCGCCCGCCGTCCGCGGGGACGGCGTCGAAACCGAGCGCGCGCCGCGCGCCGAGCAAGGAAGGCGGGACGCGATGCGTCTGGAAGGCAAGACAGCGCTGATCACGGGCGGTGCGAGCGGGATCGGCCTGGCCACCGTGCGCAAGTTCGTCCGCGAGGGGGCCAAGGTCATGATCGCGGACATCGATCTGCGGCAGGCGGAGGCGGCCGTCTCCGCGATCGCCGGCGAGGGCTTCGATGGCGCGGTCGCCGCGGTCGCGGTCGACGTGTCGGTGTATGCGCAGGTCGAGGCGGCCGTCGCGCGCGCGGTCGAGGTCTTCGGCCGGCTCGACGTGATCTTCAACAATGCGGGGATCGCCGGCGGAAGACCGCTGCTCGAGCACGAGCCCGAGAAGGACTACGAGCCGATCATCCGCATCGACCAGAACGGCGTCTACTACGGCATCCTCGCGGCGGGGAGGCAGTTCCGCCGGCAGGGCACCGGTGGCGTGATCGTGAGCACCTCCTCGATCTACGGCGAGCAGGCCGCGGAGCTCTCGTTCAGCTACAGCGCCGCCAAGGCGGCGGTCATCTCGTTCACCCGCTCCGCCGCCTACGAGCTCGCGGAGTACGGGGTGCGGGCCGTCGCGATCACGCCGGGGCGCGTCGGCACGCCCATCATCAACCAGTTCAGCGAGGAGCTGAAGTCGACCTTCGCCGCGGAGCAGCTGCGCAACCGGCTCACCGCACCAGAGGAGATCGCCGACGTCGTCGCGTTCCTCGCCTCCGACGAGGCGAACGCGATCAACGGCACGGTGGTCAGCGTCGACGACGGGTACTCGGTGTTCAAGCAGCGGCTCGATCTGCCGGTGTTCTGACATGACGCCGGACCTGGACGTCGCGTGCCAGCTCAGCGTCCTCGTCTCGGATCCGCAGTCGCCGCGGCTGCCCGAGTACCTCGACGCGCTCGCCGCGAGCGGCTACCGCCGCGTGGTGCTGCCGCCGTTCGATGCCAGCGCCGTGGACGTGCCCCGTCTGCGGGCGCTGCTCGCGGATCGGGGTCTGGCGCCGATCGCGATGGCGATCCAGCTCCCCGACGCGGATGTCGCGGCGGAGGATCCCAGCACGAGGGCCGCAGGCGCCGCGCTGCTGCGGCAGAGTCTGGCCCTCGCGGTCGCCCTCGGCGCGGACCAGCTGAATGGAGTCCCGTACGGGCTCTTCGGCCCGCCGCGCGGGATCACAGGCACCGCCGCGTTCGCGCGGTCGGCGGCTGCGGTGGGACGGATCGCGGATGAGGCCCAGGAGCAGGGCATCGCGATGGTGTTCGAGGTGCTGAACCGGTACGAGACATCGGCGATCAACACCGCGCGGCGCGCGATGGACTACGTCGACGCGAGCGGATCGGCTCACCTCGGCATCCACCTCGACACGTTCCACATGGCGATCGAGGAGTCGGACATCGCGGACGCGGTCCGGCTGGCGCTGCCGCGGCTGCGCTATCTGGAGCTCGGACAGTCCGGCCGGGGCGCCCTGTCCGGCGGCGCGATCGACATCCCGGGGATCGTCCGGGATGCGCTCGACGCGGGCTACCAGGGCCGCTGGGGCGTCGAGGCGTTCTCCCGTTCGGTCCTCGCCCCGGAGGGCGCGGACGGGCTCTCCATCTGGCGCGACGTCTACGACGACGGCGTCGAGCTCGCGCGCGACGCGATGCGCGTGATCCGTGCGGGCTGGGCGACCAGCACGGTCGGCCGGCGCGCGAGCCGGCTGTCGAGGATCACCTCGACCTGATGCGGCGGGGCGAGGATCCGCTCAGCGCCATACGTCGGCGGCGATGTCCACGACGGAGCGGATCTTCGCCCACTGCTCGTCCTCGGTGAGCACGTTGCCCTCCTCGGTCGAGGCGAAGCCGCACTGCGGGCTGAGCGCGAGCTGCTCGAGCGGCGCGAACGCCGCCGCCTCGTCGATGCGGCGCTTGACGACGGAGGGATCCTCCGGCTCGCCGCTCTTCGAGGTCACCAGCCCCAGCACCACGGTCTTGTCGCCCTTCGGCAGATACCGCAGCGGCTCGAACCCTCCCGCGCGGTCGCTGTCGTACTCCAGGAAGTACCCGTCGTACTCCACCACGTCCAGAAGCTGCTCGGCGACGGGCTCGTAGCCGCCCGAGGAGATCCAGGTCGAGCGGAAATTGCCGCGGCACACGTGGGTGGTGACGACGAGGTCGTCCGGCTTGCCCGCGAGCACGCGGTTGAGGATGTCGGCGTACCGCTCGGCGATGCCGTCGGTCACGATGCCGCGCTCGCGGGCCTTGGCCAGTTCGGTCTCGGAGCACAGGTAGGCCCAGGCGGTGTCGTCGAGCTGGAGGTAGCGGGCACCGGCCTCGTAGAACGCGGCCAGCGCGTCGCGATAGGCCTGCACGAGATCGTCGACGATCGCGTCCCTGCCGTCGTAGGCCTTCGCGGTGATGTGGTCCGGCTCGAGGCGGAAGTCGAGCACGGTCGGTGCCGGGATCGTGAACTTCGGGACGGCCCCCGTCGAGCCCGCGACCGTCTCCTGCAGCGCGGAGTAGTGCGCGAGGAAGGGGTGCGAGGGATCGAAGCGGATCGGGCCTGCGATCTCGACGCCTCGCGGCTTGGTCTGCACCCCGCGGAACTGGATCCCGTGGTCCAGCTCGACGATGTCGACCCCGTCCAGGAAGTCGAAGAAGTCGAAGTGCCACCAGGAACGGCGGAACTCGCCGTCCGTCGCGGGACGCAGACCGGCATCCGCCTGCTTCGTCACGAGGTCCGCGACTGCGGCGTCTTCGGCGGCCTTCAGGCCGGCGGCGTCGAGCCGGCCGTCCGCGTGGCTCTGCCGGGCGGCCTTCAGCGCCGCGGGACGGAGGAAGCTGCCGACGATGTCCGCGCGGAAGGGGCGAGTGCTCATCGCTCGATGATAGGGGCGTGAGGCCGCGTATGACAGGATCCCTGACACATGGCGACATCCGGTGGGATCGATGGGCGGATCCGGTCGTCGAAAGCCGGATCGCGGCGGATCCCATCCGATCGGCGGAGGACTCCGAACAGAGGGTGAGCGGCATCGTGCCGCACTCGAGGAGGAGAAAATGCGTTCGTCACCCAACCGTCTGATCGGCGTCATCTTCGGCGCCGTGTACATCGTCGTCGGCGCGCTCGGCTTCGCGGTCACCGGAGGAGTGTCCTTCCTGGCGACGCAGGGCGGCATGCTGCTCGGCATCTTCATGGTCAATCCGCTGCACAACGTCGCGCACCTGCTCATCGGAGCCGCGCTGCTCGTGGCCGGCCTCGTCTCCACCCGGGCGGCGAAGGGAACCAACACCGTCGTGGGCGCGGCCTATCTGCTGCTCGGCATCGTCGGGTTCTTCCTGGTCGGGACGGCGGCGAACATCCTCGCGCTGAACACGTTCGATCACTTCCTGCACCTCGCGAGCGCGCTGCTGCTGCTCGCGGTCGGGATCGGGGTCGAGCGGACCGCGCCGCGCGGGGCGATGGCCTGAGGCCGGCGTGCTGCGCAGCTGGCCCGCGCTCCTCGCCTGGGGCGCGGGCCTGATCCACCTGGCCGTCGGCGCCTCCGTATCCGGCGCCGACGGACGCACCGTCGCGCTGCTGGCGCCGATGCTGTTGATCGGCGTCGTCGAGCTCGGCTGGGGCGTCGCGGTTCTCCGTGCGGGGCGCATCAGGCGGGGGAGAGCTGTAGCGGTCGGCGCGATCATCGCGGTGCTCCTGGGCGCGGTCGCTCTTCTGGGCGGAGCGCCGGTCATCGCGGTCGCGACCTCGTCGGTGCTCGTCATCGCGGCGGGAGCGATGGCGGCACGAGTGCGGGAAGCGGGGGTCGTCAGGGCCGATGACGGGGAGGGATCGGCCCTGGCGTCTCGCTCAGGAGCGGTGAGCGCGGTGGTGGGGGCTGTGCTCGTCGCCGCCCTCGTGACGCCCGGACTGGCGCAGACCGACGCCGGGGTGAACGGGGGCGGGCACGATCACGGAGGCGGCGCGGATCTGCCACTCGTCGTGGATCCGCACGCGCACCATTGAGGGGCGGTTCGGCCGGAGAAGACGACGAGGCCCCCGCCGGAGCGGGGGCCTCGTCGTGATCCGATGTCGGATCAGAAGACGTTGGACTCGAGCCAGGCGAGCGGGTCGATGGCGCTGTCGTTGATGTGCACCTCGAAGTGCAGGCAGGACCCGACCGTCCAGCCGGTGTCGCCGACCCGGCCGATGAACTGACCGGCCGTGACGCACTCGCCGGCCTGGACCGCGCGGCTGCCGTAGGTCATGTGCCCGTACAGCGTCGACACGGCGTTGCTGCCGCTGAGCGCCGGGTGGGCGATCTCGACCGTGACCCCGTAGCCCTGGTAGCTCTCCGAGGAGAGCGTGACGCAGCCGTCCGCCGCCGCGTAGATCGGGGTGCCGATGCCCGCGGCGAAGTCCTGGCCCATGTGGCTGCGGCCGGTGCGCGCGGCGCCGAACCCGTCGGTCAGCGTGTACGAGCCCGCCGCCATCGGGTAGATGACCTGACCCGGCTTGGCGATCGAGGCGACGCCGGAGCGCTGGGCCGCGGCGGTGGCGGCCTGCATCGCGCTGAGCTCGGACGGCGTGGTCGCGGTGAACGTGCCGTGCACCTGGACGTCGGGGAGCACGCCGTTGGCGGCCGTGAAGGACTGGGCGCGGATGTCCGCCGCCGCGCTGGTCGCGGGCTTGGCGTCGCTCGCACGCACCATCCCGAGAGCGGGAAGCGCCGTCCCGACCACGAGCGCGGAGATCGCGAGGGCCGCGCCGGTGCTGCGGCCGAGGTTCTTGGCTCCCCGCCGGGGGCGCCTGCCTGCCGGGACGACGTGTGCGGACTGCTGCTCCGGAGCTGCGGAGCGGGTCGCCGGCCGGGGGGCCTGCGGCGGCGCGGGGATGTGCGCCTGAGCGGTCGTGGCGGAGAACAGCGGCGGGGTGGCCGGCTCCGCAGGGGTGCGCGAGAAGGCGGCGGGACCCGAGGTCTGCGCGGGGGCGGACGACCGCGCGGCGGCCTGTTCTCTCATCTCGCGTCGCGAACGGGGTGCGGCGGTGCCGACGGTCGCGGACGGGGATTCTGGCGTGCGGGCAGAGGTGTGCGCGGTTTCGGGGGCTCGCGAACTGATGATGTGCTCCTCGGGCAGCGGAGAGGGTGTGACTTCTCCGCCATCGGGGGAACGGAGTGGTGTTACAACTCCGTAATAATACGGACGGTTTCTGAGAGTTCCATACATTGGCCGCGAAACGCGGTCTCGGCGTGGCGCGATCCGCGGTCCTCAGCGGTGGTCGCCCCCGCGGTTGGTGATGGTCTGCACGAGCGCCAGGTACTCCTTCGGCGTCGCCTCGGGGAGGTAGGCGCTGCCGATGGCCATGCCGATCGTCGCGAGCTGAGCGGGATCCGCATAGGCCATGTAGATGGTCTCGTAGCGCGGGTTGAACTTGCTCTTGAAGCGGAACAGGGACGTGAAGCCGTAGGCAGGCTCGAGCATCTCTCCGAGCCAGCCGAGCAGGCGGTCCATGACGCCGGGCTCGGCGGGCGCCTCGCCGGGCTTGGTCGCGAGCGGTGCACCGGAGAGGCTGAGGACCTGGACGCCCTGCTCCTTCATGTGCAGGGCGGCGGAGGCGATGACGAACTCCATGATTCCGGGCATGGATCCGTCGCTGCGGCGCATGAAGTCGATGGTCCAGCCGGTGACCCTGCCGTCGGTCCAGGTGGGCAGCCAGCTGGTCGTGGCCTCGATCCCGCCGTCCTTGTTGATCGCGAGGAAGATGCCGACGTCTGAGTCCTTGAGCTCCTCCATCCCGCCCAGGGTGAAACCCATCTCGGGGAGCTTCTTGTGCGCGACCCATTCCTCGCTGACCGCGGTGATCTCCCTGGAATACCGGGTCGGCAGATCGTGCCACGTCGACCAGAGCGTCGTGATGCCCTCACGTTCGCCGCGGTTCAGGGGCTGACGCACCTTCTGCCACGCCTTGCCCGCGAGCTCGAATCCGGCCAGATCGATCACGGTCTCCTCGCCCACGGACATGTGCTGCCATCCGAAGGACTGGAAGACCGGCAGGAAGCGCTCGTGGAAGCTGTAGAAGCACGCCGACCAGCCCTGCGACTCGCAGTAGGCGATGAACGCCTCGACGGTCTCCTGCTCCCTGCCCTCGGCGCAGACCGGATCCGACATCGTCAGGGCGACCTTGCGGATGACCCGGTACGCGACGGCTCCCTGGCCGTCCGGCGTGAACCAGTAGCTGTTGCCGGGCCACGTGCCCATGAAGCCGAGGGTGCCGCCGCCTCCTTCGCGCAGGAGTGCCCGGAAGCGCGCCTCCTCGATCACGTCGCGGTCGATCTGGGTGGCGCGGAACAGCCGCACGGCCGCGAGGATGAACACGATCCAGAACGGCACGCCGACCCACTGGTAGACGAACAGCGCCGCGCCGTCGACGGGGATCCCCGCGTCCGCGATCGCGGGCAGCAGACCGCTGGAGACGAACGGGCGGATCAGGTCCGCCAGGAGCTCGCCGAGCGAGGGCTGTCCGTCCAGATAGTTGTCCCCGTCGATCAGCCCGATCACGAGGTAGATTCCGGCGAACACCACGAAGGCGCCGAGGACGGTGATCGCGAAGCGTCGCACGGCGGCACGAGGCGCGAGCACCCGGAAGTGACGCCGGGTGAACAGCAGCAGGGCGATCACGCCGATCGGTACGAGCACCGCCAGGATCATCGCGATGCCGTCCTCGATGAGCAGGGCGCCGCGGATCTTGTCGTCCAGGAGGTCGTTGATGCCGACCGATGTGCCGGTCAGCAGCGCGATCACGGCGTTGACCACCAGCGCCATGATCCACGCGGCCCGGCGGCCGGTGCGAAGCCCCCAGGCGGCGACGAGCGTGAGCAGCAGAGGCACGAGGCTCACCAGGAACGGTCCTGGGCCCGAGTTCAGGATCGCGTCGGCCTGGCGCACGCAGTCGGCGGTGAAGTCCTCCACGCAGGACTTGGGCATCGGCTCCGCCTCGAGCGGCGAGAAGCCGGAGACGACGAGGCCGAGCGGTGCGTACCAGGCGCCGGAGATGAGAACGATGAACGGCCCCAGCCCGGTCGCGGCGACGATCGCCGCGACCAGCGTGCGCACCTCGCGATGAGAGCTGCGGTGCCACGTCGCCCGCACCGCGCTCCGCGCCAGCAGGAGGCCGAGCAGCAGGCCGAGCACGCCCGAGATCAGGCGGAACACGCTGTCACTGTCCGCGGCGTACAGCGCGAACATCACCAGCAGGGTGAAGCCGACGACGCGGATCCGGCGCTGCCACAGTGCTGGGGCGAGAGCACTCGCCGCCATGAGCATGCCGACCGTGCCGATCGTGGGATCCGCGACCGCGTCGTAGCTCGCGAGCAGGCCCCATTGCGAACCCCACGAGACCAGCAGTCCCTGGGCGCTCAGGCCGATAACCATCGCGAGGATCCCGGTCAGGAAGAAGGTCCACGCGGCGCGGACGCTGCCGAGCTTGCGCTCCGCGTAGGCGCCGGCCGTGAGGATCAGGGCGATCGCGAGCACTCCGCCGATCACCGAGTCCCCGAACAGCAGTGCGGTGAGCGGGGTCCACCAGTCGCCGTCCTCGATCGTCGTGCTCACCGAGGCGGCGAACTCCTGCGGGAACCGGCCAAGGAACGTCCCGGTGACGAACCCGGCCGCCAGCACGACCACGGCGAGCATCGCACTGAACGGATTGCTGCCGAGATACGTCAGGACCGCGCGGATCCAGCGCGGCACGGGACGCGGCGTCGGCGCAGGAGCGACGGTGCCGGCAGGGGCGTTGTCAGAGGGGGTCATGCGTTGCTCTCTCTGCGATGAGCGCGCGGTTCGTTCCGGATCCGTGCGGTGGCGGGGGCACCACCCCTTCAGAGTGCCGAACGTCCGCGGCGTTGTACAGTCGCCATGCCTTCCGCCTGGCCGATACCCTTCTCGATGATGGAGCAGCGCACACCTGGGTCGCGGAGCGCCCGCGGCGTCGTCAGCTCTCTCGCCGCGAGCGTGCTCTTCGGCGGCATCTTCTACCTCTACGGCGTCGTCGACGCCTCCGCGGAGGCCCAGTTCGGCTGGCGGATGATCGTCACGGCGCTCTGCTACGCCCTCGCCCTCTCGACCAGGCAGGGCCGGGCCGCCTTCGCCCTGTTCTGGCGCGTGCTGTCCTCCCGCTGGTGGATGCCCCTGGTGCTGGTCGCGATGAGCGCGATGGTGGGCTTCCAGATGTGGATGTTCGCCTGGGCACCGGTGCACGGTTTCGGGCTGGACGCATCGCTCGGATACCTGCTGCTGCCGATCGCGCTGGTACTGGTCGGGCGGCTGCTGTTCCGCGAGCAGGTGAGCTGCGGGCAATGGGTCGCCGTGGGCATCGCCGTGGTCGCGATCGGCGCCAAGATCGCCTTCGAGGGGACGCTGTCCTGGGTGGCCCTCGGGATCTGCGTCGTGTACGCCGTGTACTTCACGGTGCGCCGGCACGCGGGCCTCGATCTGCCGGCGACGTTCGGTGCGGAGACGGTGCTGCTGATCCCGGTGGCGGTGGTCTTCGTGATCGTCATGCCCGGAGCGACGACTCCGCTCGGGCAGGCCGCGGTGATCGCCGCCGGCCTCGCCGGGACGCTCGCGATGTCGGCCTACCTCGGTGCGTCCCGGCTGCTCGGGCTTCCGCTCTTCGGCCTGCTCAGCTACGCGGAGCCCGTGCTGCTGTTCGTCGTGGCGATGCTTCTGGGGGCGCACCTGCGGGCCTGGGATCCGCTGGTCTACGGAACCCTCGCGGTCGCGCTCGTCGTGCTCGCGGTCGACGGCTTCCGCCGCGCGAGGCGGATCCCCTGACCCGGAGCGCGAGCGGCACGGAACCTGTGCCTTCCGATGCCTGCGGACGTACCCTGGAAGGGAGAGATGCGCCATCTCCCGATGGGAGGACCAGCATGAGCCAGGAAGAACGCCCGCAGGGGGCGAGCGATCCGCGCGACGGCCTCGAGGGCACCTACACCGAGGTCGACGGGGAGCCGGAGCCCGAGCGCACCGTGCACGGGCAGTACACGCGCACCGAGCGCGGCGGCCCCGACCCCGAGGACGAGGGCGCCTACGCCGATGCCGAGCACGATGGCGGCACGGAACCCTCGCCGCACTCCACGCACGACCGGCACGGCAAGTACAACCGCCGCGACCAGTGAGCCGCGAGGCAGGTCAGCGCGGCGCGGCGATGCCCGCGCCGTCGCGCCGCTCGAACACGAGCTGCGTCTCCGTGGCACGGACCACGTCGTGCACCGTGATGCGCTCGAGGACGATGTCGCGGAGGGCCGCGGCGTCGGCGACCGCGACGTGCACGAGGAAGTCATCGGCGCCCGCGATGTGGAACACCTGCAGCACGCCCTCCGTCGCCTCGAGCGCATCGAACAGCGCCTCGACGCCGGTCTTGCTGTGGGTGCCCAGCCGCACGCGGATCACGGCCTGCACCGGGCGGCCGAGCGCGGCAGGATCGAGCAGCAGCCGCAGCCCCTGGATCACCCCGCGCGAGCGCAGGGAGCGGAGCCGGAACGCGCATGTGGAGGCGGGGATCCCCAGCACGGCGGCGAGCTGCTTGATCGGAGCGTCGGGCTGCGCGGAGAGCGCGGCGAGGATGCGCAGGTCGAGGGCGTCGACGCCGTGCTGTTCCGCGATCAAGATCCGCTCCTCACGACGTCCGAATATTGCGCAGGACTCAAGTTTTGCACTCAGGATGCCTTCCTGCAGCAATGGATCTGGCGGATCCCTGCGCGCAGAAGGATCCTGGGATCATGATCGACGACGATTCCCTGCGTGACACGCCCCTGCGCCCCGAGACCGTGGCGGTGCATGCCGGCCGGGCCGACCTCGCCGCTCTCGGCGTGCACGCCCCGCCGATCGACCTCTCCTCGACCAACCCGCTGCCCGACATCGTGCACGGGGGCGACTCCTACGAGTCGATGGCGACCGGAGGGCACCCGCTGCCCGACGGCGGCAACGTGTACGCCCGGCTGTGGAACCCGACCGTCGCCCGGTTCGAGGAGGGACTCGCCGAGCTCGAGCACGCCGAGGCCGCCGTCGCGTTCTCGAGCGGCATGGCCGCGATGACGGCGGCGATCCTGTCGCACACCACGGCGATGGGCAAGCATCACATCCTGGCCGTGCGTCCGCTCTACGGCGGCACGGACCACCTGCTCGATTCCGGGCTGCTGGGCGCGGAGGCGACGTTCTGCGCGGAGGACGAGGTACGCGCGCACCTGCGCGCCGACACCGGCCTCGTGGTCGTCGAGACTCCCGGCAACCCCACCCTGGACATGGTCGACATCGCCGCGGTCGTCGCGCAGGCGGGGGACGTGCCCGTGCTCGTGGACAACACCTTCGCGACGCCGCTGCTGCAGAACCCGCTCGACCTGGGCGCGCGGATGTCGCTGCACAGCGCGACCAAGTACATCGGCGGGCACGGCGACGTGATCGCCGGCGTCATCGCGTGCTCCGAGGAGACGGCGCAGGCGCTGCGCCGCGTGCGCGCGATCACGGGGGCGCTGCTGCACCCGCTCGGCGCCTACCTGCTGCACCGCGGTCTCGCGACCCTGCCGGTGCGCATGGAGCGGCAGCAGCGCTCCGCGGAGCGCGTCGTCGCGTGGCTCGCCGAGCACCCGGCCGTGGCCGAGGTGTTCTACCCCGGCATCGGCGACGAGCGCGGTCTCATCCCGCGGCAGATGCGCGGCGGCGGCGCGATGATCGCCGTGCGACTGCGCGACGGCTACGCGGCCGCGGAGGCCCTCACCGGATCCGTGCGGCTGTTCACGCACGCGGTGTCGCTCGGCGGTGTCGACTCGCTCGTGCAGCACCCGGCGGCGCTCACCCACCGGCCCGTCGCGGCCGAGGCCCGCCCCGGCGCCGACATCGTGCGGCTCTCGATCGGACTGGAGGATCCGGAGGACCTGATCGGCGATCTCACCCAGGCCCTCGCCAGGATCGGCGTCGCCGTGCGCTGAGCGCGGCGCCCCGAGCCCGACGCGCTGAGAGCCTGGGGGAGAGGGAATGTCCGTGGCCACCGGCAGAATTGTGCGGTGACCGGAATGAGAACCTTCTGGGCCGCGCTCCCCACCCCGGGGCGCTGGCTGCTGTCCACCGTCGCCATCCAGACGCTGGGCCGCGGACTGACCCTGCCCTTCACGATCATCTACCTCCACGAGGTGCGCGGCTTCGACCTGGGCGTCTCCGGCGCGCTGATGAGCGTGATCGCCGTCACCGGGCTCGTCGCGACCGGCCCCGGCGGAACGCTGATCGACCGCTATGGCGCCAGGAGGGTGCTGCTGGCGGGTCTCGTGGCGATGATCGCGGGCTGCACGCTCTTGGCCTTCGCCACGTCGCCCGTGGTCGCGGCGATCGCGCTCGTGCTGATCGGGGTGAACTTCGGCGTCTCCTGGCCGGGCTTCAACGCACTGATCGCCACGATCGTCTCGGGCGAGCTGCGTCAGCAGTACTTCGGCGTGAACTTCGCCCTGGTCAACCTCGGCATCGGCGTGGGCGGCATCATCGGCGGCTTCTTCATCGACGTGCACCGGCCGGAGACGTTCACCGCGATCTTCCTCATCGACGCGGCCAGCTCGCTTATCCCGATGGCGCTGCTGCTCGGGCCGCTGCGGCACGTCCGCACGCACGCCGATCCCTCCGCGGAGCACGAGACCGAGGCGGAGGGATACCGGCAGATCCTGCGGAGGCCGGCCGTGCTGTGGCTCACCCTGCTGACGTTCCTCGCCGTGTTCATCGGCTATGGACAGATGGAGGGCGGCTTCCCGGCGTTCGCGCGGCAGGTGTCGGGCGTCTCGACGCAGGTGATCGGGTTCGCCTTCGCGGTGAACACCGCCGTCATCGTGCTGCTGCAGTTCGCCGTCCTCAAGCTCATCACGGGGCGCCGCCGCACCAGGGTGATGCAGGTGATGACCCTCATCTGGGGGTTCTCCTGGGTACTCCTCGGCCTCACCGGGCTGCTGCCGGAATCGCTCGCCGCGGCCATCGGCGTGCTGCTGTTCATGGGAGTCTTCGCCTTCGGGGAGACCATGCTGCAGCCCACGGTGCCCGCGATCTGCAACGACCTCGCCTCCGACCGCAGCCGCGGGCGGTACAACGCGATCAACGCTGCGGCCTTCCAGGGCGGGGCGATCGCGGGGCCGATCGCGGCAGGGCTGCTGCTGGGAGAGGGGCGCCAGGTGTGGTTCATCGTCGCCATGGTGGCGGGCTCGGTGCTGATCTGCGTGCTCGCGATCGCTCTGGAACGGCGGCTGCCGGCCGCGGCCAACGGCCTGGCGGCCCCGGCCGTGGTCGACACCGGCGCGGCCTGAGCGGGCCTCGCGAAGTCGATTCACAGTGTCCGCAAAGAGACCATTGCGCGCCGGTGGCGGTGCCCCCAGGATGGGGGGACGTGCGTTTCGTACGGATCGGTAACGATCCCATCGCGGGCGTGCGGAGCAGTCGGTGACACGGGCGAGGACGATGACGTTTGCGGTGAGGCGGGCGCGGCAGCAGACCGCGCGACTCCTGCTCGTCCTGCTCGCCGCCGGACTCGTCGTGCTCGGCGTGGGCGGGACCGATGCCCTCTCGGGGCGGCTCGTGGACGACGGCGTGCGTCAGGTGGCGGAGCACGCGGAGTCCGGAACGCGCGTCGCGACCGTCACCGCGCTGAGCACCGGGGATCCCGCGGCGCAGGACCGTGCTGTCCGCGCGGCGATCGCGAAGGCCTTCGCGGGAGCGCCGGTCGCCGTCAGTCGGATGGCGGTGAGTCAGATCTCCCTGGGCAACCCCGACGCCGTGCAGGCGATCGGCGGAGAAGGCGTCACCGATCGCGGTGATCTCATCGATGGCGCCTGGCCGGCCCGGTCCGGCGAGGCGGCCGTGCTGAAGGCCGCGGCGGAGATCCGCGGCTGGCGGATCGGCGACCGGATCCGGCTCGGTGCGGATGCCTCGGGAGGCGTCGTCGAAGTCTTGGTCGTCGGCACCTGGCGGGCGAAGGATCCCACCGCGCCGGCCTGGGCCGGCGATCCCGCGGTGGCGTCCGGCGACTCCGACGGCGCCGCAGGGCCCGTGCTGATCACCGACGAGGATATGACGCGGCTGTGGACCACGCCGACCGCGACCTGGACCATCGCGCCGGTCGCGCTGACGGCCGACAGCCTGAGCGCGTATCGCGCCGGACTGGAACGACTGTCGCAGCTCCCGGCGAAGGTCGATCCCGAAAGTCGCTCCAGCACCGCGGTCGGCGGCTCGCTCGGCGACCTGCTGGACCGGCAGACCCGCGCCGTCAGCGGCGCCCGGGGCATGATGGCGGTGCCCACCGCGATCATCGTCGCGCTGGGGGCGATCGCGATCGCTGTGATCCTCACATCCATGGCGGGTGCACGCCGCGCGGAACTGCGTCTGGTCCGCGCGCGGGGCACCGCGGTGACCGGTATCGCGGCCGGAGCCGCGGGAGAGGCCGCGGCGGCGACGGGTGCGGGCGCCGTCCTCGCCCTGATCGTGATGCTCCCGCTCGCCTCGCCAGGCCTCCCGACGATCGTGGCCGCAGCGCTGACCGTGCTCATCGCGGCGGCGGCGGCCGCCGTCACCGCGGCGCGCGCGTCCGCCCCGACGTCCGGGACCCGCTCGGATGCCGGACGCGGCATCGTGACGGCGCTGCTGGTGCCGACCCTGATCGTCACCGCGCTGGCCGCGTTCGCGCTCTGGCAGCTCTTCGCGCAGGGTGGCGTGATCTCCGAGGGCGGCGCGGCGGATCCCGTCGCCTCCGCGGCCGCTGCGGTGGCGCTCCTCGCTTTCGGACTGCTCGTTCCCGTGCTCGCCGTGCTCGTGGCGGCGGCGGCCGAACGCGCGGCCCGCAGCGGCCGGGGGATCATGCCCGTGCTGCCCCTGCGCCAGATCGCGCGGCGCGCCGGAAGCGTCGCCGTGGCGATCCTGTGCATGGCGCTGGCGGCGGGATCCGCGACCATGGCGCTCGGCGCGGCCCCGCTCGCCGCGGCCGTGGACCGCAGCGAGGTCCGCGCGGCGCTCGGGCTCGACGTGCGGGTGTCGGTCGCAGGGCAGGGCGCCGTGCCGCTCACCGCGACGGAGGCCGCGGCGCTGCCGACGGTCACGCGCGCCGCGGAGGTTCTGAGCAGAGACGCCGATATCGGGTCGGACACGGTGGCTTTCCTCGCCGCCGACCCCTCCGCCGAGGCGATCCCCGCGTCGGATCAGTCAGCCATCACCGTGGGGTCCGGATCCGTTGTCCCGGTGGCGATCACCAGGGCGCTCGCGCAGCGACTCGGCGCCGTGAGGGGCACGACCTTCTCGATCACGCTGCGCCCCGAGGGCACGCGGCTGCCGGCGCAGGTCGCCGCGATCGTCCCGACGATCGCCGGCATCGGATCCGGCCCCGGGATCCTCGCCGACCGCACCGCCGCCGCGCGAGCAGGGGGACTGCGGTCGAACGAGCTGTGGCTCTCGACCTCGGACGCCTCGGCCGTCGCAACGGAGGTCCGCACGAGGGCGAGCAGTCCGATGCGGATCCTGACCGCCGCCGCGGTGAGCACCGCGCCGATCACCGGGACAGCCACGATCCTGCTGACCATCGGATCCGCGGCCGCCGCGCTTCTGGGGCTGCTCGGCTTCCTCGCCGCCGTCGCCGCGGACCGCACCCGCAGGAACGAGGAGCGCACCGCACTGCGCGCTCTCGGACTCAGCGCGGGCCGTCAGCGTTCCGCGCGGCTGGGCGAGGTGACGGGGATCGCGGTCTTCGGCCTCCTCGGCGGTGCGGCCGCGGGATTCGCCGTGGTGGCGCTCGTCCTGCCCGTGATGTGGGGGAGCGGAGCATGACGCGCCATCCCGGGACGCCCGCCGTCGTGCTGCGCACCGCGCTCACGACACCGCTGCTGTCCGCCTTCCTCGTGCTCGCGATCGCCGCCATGACCCTCGCCGGCGCGCTGGTGCCGCCGCTCGTCGACGAGGCGCGCACTGCGACCGTGCAGCATCAGGTCCGCGACATCCCCGAGATCGGCCGCCCGCTGACGGCGATGCAGTCCTGGATCGTGGGCATGCAGCGGGGAGGTCCCGGCAAGACCGACGTGTGGTCGGAGCCGCTCTCGGCGCTGCAGGCGCAGCGGGATCGCCAGCCCGAGCCGCTGCGCAGCGCGCTGGGCGTGCCCCGAGTCGTCGGAGACTTCCGCGCGATCGAACTGCAGGGCGATCGGAAGACGCCGCACAATGCCGTGAGACTGATCATGGATCCGGGGCTCGAGCAGCGCAGTCGCCTCGTGCAGGGCGCGTATCCCCGGGTCACCGATCCCGCGGAGGGCATCGAGATCGTGCTCAGCGACAAGTCGGCCGCCGAGCTGGACTGGAAGGTCGGAGAGGTGCGTGACCGGCAGGGACTCCTTGTCACGCTCACCGGCCTGGTCGCACCGAGCGGTGCGGATGACCTCGACTGGGACATGCTGGTCGGCTCGCGTGCGCCGACCGTCCAGTACACGCCGATGGGCGACATCATCCTGCAGACGGTCGGCTTCATGGCTCCGGACGAGGCGGGCGTCCTCGGCGATCTGCTCACCCAGGCCGCGACACTCGCGTGGATCCCGCTCGATGCGAGCAGGATCTCCGCCGGTGACGCGGCGACGGTGAGCGCCCAGCTGCGGCTGTTCATGGCGAACCCGGTGCATGTCGGCTCCACCGGTGACTTCTTCGACAACGGCCTGCAGTTCTCCTCTCCCATCGCCGACGCCCTGGATCGCGGCGTCATGCGGGGCAGCGCCCTCGTGGCGGTCGTCTCCATCTCCGCCGTGGGTCCGCTCGCGGTGGCGGGCGTGGTGCTGGCGCTGGCCGGGCGGCAGCTGGCTCTGCGCCGTCGGAGGGCCGCGTCGCTCGCCCGCGCCAGAGGCGCGTCGCTCGTGCAGCTGTGCGTCGTGCTCGGAGGCGAAGCGCTGCTGCTCGGGATCCTCGGCGCCGCGATCGGGTTCGCGGCGGGCGCCATGCTGACTCAGGGCGGACCGGATGCGCTGACGATGCTCGTGGCCGGCGTGCTCGTGCTCGTCCCGGTGTGCGCCGTCCCGTTCACGGTCGTGACGGACCTCCGAAGGACGGAACGTCGTGACGGATCCGCGCAGCGGCGGCGCCCGTTGACCCGCCTCCTGGGCGAGGCCGTGGTCGTGGCGCTCGCGGTCGCCGTCGCCGTGCTCCTGCAGAGCCGCGGCGGGTCGCTGCGGGTGGATCCGGTGCTTCTCGCGATGCCGGTGCTGATCGGCGCGGTGGGCACGGCGGCGGTGCTGAGGCTGCTCCCGCTCCTGCTGGACGCGCTGCTGCGCGCCGCGCGCCGCCGCACGGGACTCATCTCGCTGCTGGGACCCGCCCGCGCCTTGCGCGACGCCGCGCTGCGCACGGCACCCGCCCTCGCCGCCGTGATCGGCCTCGCCGTGGCGGTCTTCGCGGTCTCGTTCGCCGCGACCGTCTCGGACGGGATCGGCCGCTCCGCGCGGGACGCCACCGGCGCCGACATCGCGGTGTCGATGCCGTACTTCGAGGAGGCGCAGATCACCGCAGCCCGGAAGATCCCCGGCGTCGCGGCGGTCGCGACTCTGGACGCGGATGAGATCGGCCAGGGCGCGTCCGAGGAGGGCACCGATCGCGTGCGCGTCTACGCGGTCGACCGGGACGCCTTCGCCCGCGTGCAGCAGGGATTCGATGGCGCTCTGCCGATGCCCGCCGCACTCGCGGAGACCTCGGGCGGGAGTGTCCCGGTCGTCGCGTCGGACCAGCTGCTCGCGCGGTTCGGCGACGGACTCACGGTGAACGGCCACCCCGTGCGGGTCGTCGCGCACACCGCGCAGCGCACCCCGTTCGGCAACGCGGAGAAGTGGGTGATCGTCGACCGCGGGAACATCGACCGCATCGGCGTCTCCTCGCCGGTGGTCACGAAGCTGTTCGCGGCGGTGGCCCAGGGGAACGACCCGCCCACGGTCTCGAAGGACCTGGCCGCGCGGCTCGGCGAGACCGCGACGGTGACCACCGCCGATCAGCTCATCGCGCAGTCGGCCTCGGATCCGGCGTCGTCCGCCCTGCGCCTCGCGCTGATGGTGTCGGCCGCGATCGTCGCGGTGCTGCTCGCCGTCGCGGTCCTGCAGACGCTCCTGCTCGGATCCGCGGCGCGCGCCCGCCTGCTCGCCCTGCTGCGGGCGGTCGGCTATCCGCGGCGCAGGGAACTGCCGCTCGTGGCGTGGGAGGTGGGGCCGGCGCTGGTGATCGCGCTGCCGGTGGGCGTCGCCGCGGGCCTCGCGATGTCATGGCTCGTGATCGGGGCGCTGGACCTGCGCGGCTTCACGGGCGGCGAGACGGCACCGGCACTGAGCCTGCCGCCCGGATGGCTCGCTGCGGCGGTGCTGGCCTTCGTCGCGGTCACCGCGGTGGCGGTCCTGCTGGCGACCGGCACCGCGATGCGGCTGCGCAGCGCCGAGGCGATCCGGGTCGCGGATGACGAGGGGTGAGGGATGACGGTCGAGGAGAAGGATGGCCACGACGGCGACGAGGGGCGAGGGGCGAGGGATCATGACCGCAGCAGGAGGGATCGGACGATGACCGATGTCGACATCGCGTGCGAGGGTCTGGTGCGGATCTTCACCGCCAAGGGCGTCGAGGTGCAGGCGCTGCAGGGGCTGGACCTGCGCGCGCAGGCGGGGGAGATGGTCGCGCTCGTCGGCGCCTCCGGATCCGGGAAGTCGACACTGCTCGGGATCCTCGCCGGACTCGACGGACCGACCGCGGGGAGCGCCCGCGTCGCCGGGCACGACCTCGTGACGATGCGCGGGGCCGAACGGCTGCGCTATCGCCGGCGCAGCGTCGGCTTCGTCTGGCAGCAGTCCGGGCGCAACCTGCTGCCGTACCTCACCGCACGCGAGAACATCGCCCTGGCGCACGGTGTCGCCCGCGTGGTGCCGAAGGCGGAACGCGCGGGCCGTGCGCAGGCGCTGCTCGAACTGCTCGACGTCGCCGATGTGGCCGAGCAACGACCCGCTCAGCTGAGCGGCGGCCAGAAGCAGCGGGTGGCGATCGCGGTCGCGCTCGCGAACGAGCCGCGCGTGCTGCTCGCCGACGAGCCGACCGGCGAGCTGGATGAGCGCACGAGCGCGGATGTGCTCGCCGCGATGCAGGCCGTCAACACCGAGCACGGCGTCACGACCCTCATCGTGACGCACGACGCTGCGGTGTCCGAGCACGTCGACCGCACGGTGCGGATCCGCGACGGCCGCACGTCGACCGAGACCCTGCGCAGCACGCACACCGATGGCGACGGGCGGGAGGTCCGGATCGCGCAGGAGTTCGCGGTGCTCGACCGGGCGGGCCGCATGCAGCTGCCCGGCGAGTTCGTGAGCGCGCTCGACCTGCGCGACAGGGTGCGGCTGTCGCTCGAGGCCGATCACGTGCGCGTCGCGCCGAGTGCCTCATCCGCGGCGCCGGCGGCGGAGCCGGGGGCGGACGAAGCGCTGTCACCGGGGGAGGAGCAGTCATGACCGAGGTCCTGCGCGCGGAAGGACTGACCCGCGTGTTCGCCGCGCCCGGCGGAGATGTCACCGCGGTGCGCGAGGTCGACCTGACGGTCTCGGCGGGGGAGCTCGTCGTGATCACCGGGCGCTCGGGTTCCGGCAAGACCACGCTGCTGACGATGCTCGGAGGTCTCGACCGGCCCACGCGCGGGCGGGTGCTGCTGGACGAGCACGACATCAGCGCGGGAGACGCGAGCCACCTGCTGGGGGAGCGGATCGCCTCCATCTTCCAGACCGCAGGGCTGCTGCCGGTGCTCTCCGCGGCCGAGAACGTGGAGGTCCCGCTGCGGATCCGGCGCACCGCGGTGGCGGAACGGGAGCAGCGGGTGACCCGCGCGCTGGAGGCGGTGGGGCTCGCCGACCACGCGCGGCAGCGCCCGGCCGAACTCTCCGGGGGACAGCAGCAGCGCGTCGGAATCGCGCGTGCGCTGGTCATGGATCCGGCGGTGCTGATCGCGGACGAGCCGACCGCGCAGCTGGACAGCGAGACCGGCGCGCAGATCATGGATCTCATCGCGGGCCTCGTGCACGAGCGGGGCACCGCCGCAGTCGTGGCCACGCACGATGCGGCCATGCTCACGCGCGCCGATCGCGTGCTCGACCTGCACGACGGCGTGCTGCACGAGCTCGGTCCTCGTGCGCTCGCGGCGAAGACGGGGCATCGCTGACGTCCTGATTCCGATCCGGTGTGCATGGATTCTGTGCAGAACTCTTGTGCACAGAATCTATGCATGTAAGAGTGCGGGTATGGAAATCCCGGAACGCCCCGTCGGCATGCGCCTCGACGAGCGGGCGGTACGCGTGCTCGCGCATCCGCTGCGCTCGCGTCTGCTCAGCGAGCTGCGCGTGCACGGCCCCGCGACGGCGACGCAACTGGCCGCCGCGCTGAGCACCAACACGGGGGCGACGAGCTATCACCTGCGCGCCCTCGAGGACGTCGGGCTGGTCGCCGACACGGGCGAAGGTGCGGGCAAGCGGCGGATCTGGCGTGCGAGCACCGACTACCACTCCTGGACCAATTCCGCCTTCGCGGACGATGAGGACGCGCAGACCGCACTCGGCTGGTTGCGTCGCGACTACGTGCGGCAGTTCGCCGCGCGGGCAGAGCGCTGGCTCGACGCCGAGGCCTCCTGGCCCGCCGCCTGGGTCGACCGGCTCGGGCTCGATGACGCGCTGCTCACCGTGACACCGGATCAGCTCGCCGCGTTCCACGACGAGATCGATGAGCTGACTGAGAAGTACCGGCGTCTCGGCGAGGGGGATCCGGCCGCGCGACGGGTGCACGTGGCCGTGCAGGTCACCCCGATCGATCTCGACCCGCCGGAGGAATCATGAGCGCGGCCGCGGCGAGCGCGGAGGCCGCGCGCGCGATCTCCGCGGCGCAGCGCCGCCTGCTCCTGCTCACGGCCCTGCGCTGGCTCCCGGTCGGCGTGACCCTGGGAGTGACCGTGCTGTTGCCGCTCGAGCGCGGACTCTCGATCGCGGAGGTGGGCTCGATCCTCGCGATCCAGGGGTTCGTGGCGCTCGCCCTTGAACTGCCGACGGGAGCCCTTTCCGACACGCTCGGACGCCGCCCGGTGCTCGCCGCTTCGGGAGTGCTCGCGGTCGCCGCGAGCGTGCTCTTCCTGCTCGCCGACTCGTACGCGCTGTTCGCGGTGTCCCTGCTGCTGCAGGGGATCTTCCGCGTGCTCGACTCCGGCTCGCTCGAGGCGTGGTTCGTCGACGCCGTGCATGAGCACGATCCGCAGGCCGAGGTCGCGCACTCCCTCGCGAAGGCCGGCACGGTGCTCGGCGTGGCGATCGCGGGCGGGGCGCTGCTCGGCGGCCTGCTCGTCGCGTGGCATCCGCTCTCCGCACTGTCGGCGCTCGTGCTGCCGCTGATCGTGGCGATCGGTCTCTATGCCGGATACACCGTGCTCGTCGTCGTGCTGGTACGGGACACCCCCCGGGAGGGGGCGGCACCGGCCCATGCGCTTCCGACGATGCTGCACGCCGCGAGGCAGACCCCGCGGACGATCGTCGACGGCCTGCGGCGTGCGGCGACCTCCCGGGTGCTCGCGGGTCTCGTGCTCGTCGAGGTGTTCTGGTCGGTCGCGATGATCGGCTTCGAGACGCTGACCCCGGTGCAGCTCGAGGGGATGCTCGGTGGGGAGGCCGCGGCCGCGGCGGTGTTCGGCCCGGCGTCGGCGGCCGCATGGGGACTGTTCGCGGTCGGATCCCTGCTCGCGAGCCGGCTGAGCGGCGTGATCGGGGTGACCTGGACGGCGATCCTGAGCCGGATCCTGAACGGCGCGTTCGTGGTCGTCATGGGGCTGTCCTCGGGAGTCGTCGGCCTGCTCATCGGCTACGGCCTGACCTATCTCGCCCACGGCGCCGCGGGGCCGATGCACTCCGCCCTGCTGCATCGCGAGGCCGACCGATCCACCAGGGCGACCGTGCTCTCGCTCAATTCGATGGTCTCCGGAGGTGCGTACAGCATCGGACTGCTCGTGCTCACGGCGTTCGCGGGGGCGACCTCGGCCGCGACCGCGACCGTCGTCGCCGGGGCGTTCAGCATCCTCGGAGCGGCCTGCTATCTGCCGGCGCTGCGCCAGGAGCGCAGCCGGAGGGCCGCGCTGAACGCGGCGTGAGCGGCACGGCGCGGGGCGGTCGCAGGCCGCGGGGACCTCGCGCTGTTACGGTGATCGCATGACACCCGGAAGCCCCGCCCAGGCGACCCGTGCCCCGTTGACCGCCGCGCAGGTGGCCGAGAGGATCTCTCGCGGCGAGAGCAACGCCATCGAGTCGCGCACGAGTCGCAGTTTCGGCGAGATCTTCCGGGCGAACGCCTTCACGCGCGTGAACGGGATCTACCTCGTGATGTTCCTGCTCATCCTGGGCACCGGCTACTTCATCGACGGGCTGTTCGGGCTGCTCATCATCGTGAACAGCGTCGTCGGAATGGTGCAGGAGGTGCGTGCCAAGCGCACCCTGGACCGGCTCGCACTGCTCAGCAAGGCCCCCGCCCGCGTCGAGCGCGCAGAAGGGGTCGCGGAGATCGACGTGGAAGAGCTCGTGCTCGACGACGTCGTGCTCGTGGCGGCCGGGGATCAGATCCCGGTGGACGGCGAGGTGCTCGACGCGACCGGTCTCGAGGTGGACGAGTCGCTGCTCACGGGCGAGTCGGAACCGGTCCTCGCAGGGCCCGGATACGAGCTCAAGTCCGGGAGCTTCGTCGCCGCGGGATCTGCAAGCTTCCGCGCCACGGCCGTCGGCGAGCATGCATACGCCGCCCGCCTCGCCAAGGAGGCGTCCGAGTTCCGCAAGCCGTCCTCGCAGCTCCGTGCCGGGATCGACCAGATCCTGAAGTACGTGACCTGGGCGCTGATCCCGGTCGGCGTGCTCACGATCGTCAACCAGATCTGGGGCCATGCGGAGGACTGGCGCAATGCGGTGCGCGGGCTCGTCGCCGCGCTCGTGCCGATGGTGCCGGAAGGCCTCGTGCTCATGACGAGCGTCGCGATGGCCGTGGGCGTGATCCGTCTCGGACGCCGGAACTGCCTCGTGCAGGACCTGCCGGCGATCGAGCAGCTCGCCCGCGTCGACGTGGTGTGCACGGACAAGACCGGGACCCTGACCGAGGACGGCATGCGGGTGGGCGCCGTCGAGCGCCTCGGCGTCGACGACGATCGCATCGAGGCCGCCCTCGCCGCGATCGGCCGCGCCGAGGGCAAGCCCAACGCCAGCATGGCGGCGATCCTGGAGCACGTCGGCGATGCGCCGGCGCTCGTGGCGCAGACCTCGATCGCTTTCTCCTCGTCGCGCAAATGGGCCGCGATGCAGACGGCCGATGCCGCCACGGGCGCCGTGGAGAGCTGGGTGCTCGGCGCCCCCGATGTGCTGCTCGCGGTCGGCGATGCGGCCCGCAGCCGCTCCGATGCGCTCGCCTCCGAGGGCCTGCGGGTGCTCGCCCTCGCACGCAGCGACCGTGCGCTGCCGGATCCGGAGGAGCCGGGCGACGGGCTCCCTGGCGGTCTCGTCGCGACCGCGCTCGTGATCCTGGACCAGCGGCTGCGCGCCGAGGCACCAGGCGCCATCGCGTACTTCGCGGAGCAGGACGTCGACATCAAGGTCATCTCCGGCGACAACGCGGCCGCGGTCGGCGCGATCGCCGCCGAGGCCGGCGTCCCGAACGGGCGCAACGCGGTCGACGCCCGCACCCTGGACCCGGATTCGGCGCACTTCGACGCCGAGGTGCGCGACCGCACCGCGTTCGGCCGGGTCACGCCGACCCAGAAGCGCGCGATGGTGCACGCGCTGCAGGGGGACGGACATGTCGTCGCGATGACCGGCGACGGCGTCAACGACGTGCTCGCGCTCAAGGACGCCGATGTCGGCGTGGCGATGGGATCCGGATCGCCGGCAGCGCGCGCCGTGTCGCGCATCGTGCTGCTGGACAACTCCTTCGCCACGCTGCCGCATGTGGTCGCGGAGGGGCGCCGCGTGATCGGCAACATCGAGCGGGTCGCGACCCTGTTCCTCACGAAGACGCTGTACTCGATCCTGCTCGCGCTGCTGGTCGCGGTCACCGCCGTGCCGTTCCCGTTCCTGCCCCGGCATGTCACGCTCATCGCCTGGTTCACGATCGGGATCCCCGCGTTCTTCCTCGCTCTCGCGCCGAACACGGCACGCGCTCAGGACGGCTTCGTACGGCGGGTGCTCGACGCGGCCGTGCCGGGAGGCATCGGCGCCGCGCTCGCCTCCTACGGCGCGTACCTGACCGCGCGTGCGGTCTTCGGCACGGAGCACAGCGAGCGCGTGCAGAACGCGTCGACCGGATTCCTCGCTCTCGTGATCGTGGCGTTCTTCGTGCTGATCACCGTGGCCAGGCCTTTCCAGCCGTGGAAACTCGGGCTCGTGGGCGCCATGATCGGCGGCATGCTGGTCGTGATCCTCAGCCCGCTCGGATCCCAGGTCTTCGACGTCGACCTGCACGATCCTCGCGCCGTGCTGATCGCGTGCGCGTTCGGCGCCGCCGGGATCGCGGTGCGCTTCGGCGCGCGCGCCGTCCTGCGCGCGATCTACGGCGCCGTCTCCCGTCGCCGCCGGCGTCGCGACGCGCTCCCTCACCCCTGACCCGCTCTCTCCGCCCCTTCCGACTTCCCCCACCTCCGAGTCGTCCCCGTCAGCGGACGCCATGGGCACCGCTGACGGGGACGACTCGGAGGTGGGAGGGGGTCAGTCGGCTCGGGCGAGGGCGATGCGGCGGGCCGCGCTGATGCGGCGGACGTGCACCCGCTCCGCGAGAGCGGCGCCGATCGTGCCGGCCTGCCGGGCGAGATCCTGCGCCTGCCGCTCGACGAGCGCGTGGAACCGCGCGGCGACGGCGAGGCTGAGCGGGATCCCGATCAGGCATGCCAGCCACCACTGCTCGGCCCCGAGCAGGTAGCAGAGCGAGGCCAGGATCGGGGCGTGCACGAGGTAGAGGCTGAACGACACGCGTCCCAGCCACTGCATCGGCCGGACATCGAGCACCCGGCGGGCTCCCGGCCACACCAGGGCGAGGACCACGAGCAGCGCCGCGCCGGCGCCAGCGAGCGCCCAGAGCACGTCGGCCGCCGCCGTGCCCGCGGTGATCGGACGCGCCAGCCAGCTCGCGATGAGCAGGACGCAGGCGATGACGGAGAGCCAGGGGAGCGCCCGGCGCACGCGGGGACGCTCGGCCCAGGCCTGAAGATCCGCGAACCGCACCGCGATCAGGGTGCCGAGCAGGAACACCGGCAGATAGGCGAGCGCGGACTCCCCGGTCGCGCGACCCACGAACATGAGGATCACGGCGAGTCCGGCGGCGGGCACCGCGAAGCGGCGGATCCGCAGCGCGGCCCAGAGGTACAGCGGCAGCAGCAGCGAGAAGAACAGCTCCCAGCGCAGCGACCACAGCACGTTGTCGATCGGATAGTTCGACCGCAGGAGCGTCATCTGCGACAGCACGTCGCCGGCGGAGACGCTCGTCGCCTGCGCATCCTGCATCCACGAGTTGTCGGGCATCGTGGACGCGTCGCGCGGGATCAGCTGGACGAGGAGCGCGGCCGCTCCGAGCGCGGCGATCACCGGGACGTACAGCCGGACCAGGCGCGCGGGGTAGTACCGCGCCCAGGAGAAGCCCGGCCGCAGCGCAGGCAGCACGACCACCATCCCGGACAGCACGAAGAACACCATGACCGCCTCGGATCCGGCCAGGAGCAGCTTGAGCGGCGACTGCGTGAGCAGCGCCCAGCCGGCCGGGTCGATCCACGGTTCCGCGATCAGGGAGGCGTGGTGGACAAGGACGATCCCCGCGGCGAGACCGCGGAGTCCGTCGAGGGAACTGATCCTGCCGTTACCGTTCTGTGACATCCCTTTCCACGGTAGGCACCGAGTCTGGGTGCCTCCTGGACTGCGCCCCGGAGAGCGCGAAGGACGTCCGGTTCAGTCCGCGGCGACGACGATGACCGCGCCGCCCGTGAGGGACACGAGCTCGTCGAACGTCATCGGCATGACCGTGTGCGGGGTGCCGCCGGCGGTCCAGACCACGTCGTAGTCGCGGAGCGCCGCGTCGATGAACGTCCGCACCGGGGCGGGGTGGCCGACCGGTGCCACGCCGCCGATCGCCTGCCCCGTCACCTCGCGCACCGTCGCTGCGGGCGCCATCGCGACCGTCTCCGCGCCCACGGCTGCGGTGAGCAGGGCGATGTCGACCCTGTGCCGACCGCTGGTCATCACGAGCAGCGGCTCGCCGTCCGCGAGGAAGAGCAGGCTGGATCCGATCGCGCCGACCTCGCAGTCCAGCGCCGCGGCGGCCTCGACGGCGGTGCGTGCGGAATCGGGCAGCTCGCGCACCTGTGAGGAGAGTCCCGCGGCGCGCACGTGCTCCTGCACGATCCTGCTGCGCTCGGGGAGGGAGGCGGTCTGCTCTGTCATGCGACCATGCTGGCACAGCGCCCGCGTCACCGGGCGCCCGTCAGCCCGGCGCATGTGCAGAACATGGAACGATGGATCCATGACCACCGCCAACCTCACCCGCACCGAGACCGCCGCTCGATCCGCGAGCGTGGACCTGCACCGGCTTCGTGTCGAGCTCGATGTGACCGGCGCCACCGACCCGGCGAACACCGGGTTCTCGGTGACCACGACGCTGCAGTTCGACGCGCGTACGACCCAGACGTGGGCCGACTTCCTCGGCGAGGCCGTGCACGACGTCGAGGTGAACGGGCAGCGGCGTGAGGTCGAGTGGGACGGCGCGCGGATCCGCCTCGTCGGCCTCGCCGAGCACAACACCGTGGTCATCCGCGCCACCGGTGCCTACAGCCGCTCCGGGGAGGGGCTGCATCGCTTCGCCGACCCGGTGGACGGGGGCGTGTACCTGTACACGCACGACGAGCCGGCCGACGCGCGTCGCTTCATGGCCTGCTTCGAGCAGCCGGACATGAAGGCGGCGATCACGGTCGTGGTGACCGCTCCCGAGGGCTGGGAGGTGCTGTCGAACCAGTCGCCCGCGACGACGAGCGTCAGCGACGGCGCGCAGACCGTCGATTTCGCGCCGACGCTGCCGCTGTCGAGCTATCTGACCTGCATCGCGGCGGGCCCCTATGCGCGCGTGTCGTCCGAGTGGCGGCGCGGCGATCTCGTCGTGCCGCTCTCCGTGCTCAGCCGCGCTTCGATGGCGGAGCACCTCGCCGCCGACGAGATCCTCGAGATCACCCGGCAGGGCCTGGACTTCTTCGCGGAGGCGTTCGCGTTCCCGTATCCGTGGGGGAAGTACGACCAGATCTTCGTGCCGGAGTACAACATCGGCGCGATGGAGAACCCCGGTCTGGTGACCTTCACCGAGTCGTACCTCTACCGGGGGGCCGCGACCCGCGCGCAGCGGCAGGCGCGGGCGAACACGATCCTGCACGAGATGGCGCATATGTGGTTCGGCGACCTGGTCACCATGACCTGGTGGGACGACCTGTGGCTCAAGGAGTCGTTCGCGGACTACATGGGATCGCACGCCTCCGTCGCCGCGACCGAGTTCACCGATGCCTGGGTCGCGTTCGCCAACCGGCGCAAGGCGTGGGCGTACACGCAGGACCAGTTGCCCAGCACCCATCCGATCGTCGCCGACATCGCCGACCTCGAGGCGGCGAAGCTCAACTTCGACGGCATCACCTACGCCAAGGGCGCGGCCGTGCTCAAGCAGCTCGTGGCGTTCGCGGGGGAGGACGCGTTCTTCGAGGGCGCCCGCCGCTACTTCGCCCGGCATGCCTACGGCAACACCACGCTCGAGGACCTGCTGGTCGAGCTCGAGCAGGCCTCGGGCCGCGACATGCGCACCTGGGCCCAGGCGTGGCTGCAGACCACCGGCATGAGCACGCTGAGCATCGAACGCGGGGAGGACGGCAAGGCCGTCGTCGTCCAGACGGATCCGCGTCCGCATCGACTGCAGATCGGCCTGTACGACCTACAGGACGATGCGCTGGTGCTGCGCGAGCGGATCCCCGTCGACATCGCCGAGGAGCGCACCCCTGTCGCGCTGCCGGATGCCGACCTCGTCCTGCTCAACGACGGCGACCTCACGTACGCCAGGGCACGGCTCGACCCGCGTTCGCTGGCGGCCGTCGAACGGGGACTGTCCTCGCTCTCCGATCCGCTCGCGCGAGCGCTGCTCTGGTCGGCGCTGTGGAACGCGACGCGGGACGGCGAGCTCGCCGTCGAGCGCTACCTCGGGATCGTCGTGGCGCATGCGCCCGCCGAGACCGACAGCGCGCTGCTCGGCGGCGTCGTGCTGAACGCGCCGTTCGCGATCGGGCACTACCTGCCCGAGGCCGCCGTGGCCGAGGCGCGGGCCGCGTGGCTGGACGCGACGTGGGCGGCGCTCGGTGGGGCGGAGCACGGCGGCGACGCGCAGCTCGTCTGGGCGCGCGCGTTCGCCGCTGCCGCGGCCTTCGACGACCGCCGGCGTCTCGACGTCTCCACCCTGCTGATCGGATCGGGGCCCGAGGGCCTCCCGATGGATGCCGACCTTCGCTGGGAGCTGCTCACCGCGCTCGTCGCCACCGGTCACGCCGGGGCGGAGGAGATCACCGAGGAGCAGCTGCGCGACCACACGGCGAGCGGTCGCACCGCGGCGCTCGCGGCCGCGGCGTCGACGCCGAGCGCCGCGGTGCGTGCGGCCGACTGGCGCGCCGCCTGGGTCGATCTGACGCTCACGAACGACCACCTCGACGCCACGATCCGCGGCTTCGGGGCTGGCGGGCGGCGCGATCTCGTCGCCGCCTTCGACGCTGAGTACTTCTCGCGGATCGAGGCGGCCTGGGCGGATCGGTCGATCGAGATCGCCCGGCGCCTGGTGATCGGGCTGTATCCGGACGCGCAGACCACCGATCTCGTCGACGCCTGGCTCGATGCGCATCCCGACGCCCCCGCCGCGCTCCGCCGGCTCGTGCTCGAGCAGCGCGACCACCAGCAGCGCGCGATCCGGGTGCGCCGGGCACAGGGAGGCCTCGCCGGCTGAGCCCCGGCGTCCGGCCCGCAACTTCGAAGGCCGGATGCGACTCCGCAGGAGGATCCGACCGCGATCATCCTGCAGGGTTGCATTCCTCCTGCCGACTGATGCGGCGCGCACGACGGCACGGACCCGAGAGCCCGGGATCCGGGAGGACGCGGACCGGCGGATCTAGAGTGTGCGCATGACGTTCGCGACCCTGGCGCTGCTGGTGCTGGTGGGACTCGCCGGCCCCGTGCTCTCCGCCCGGCGAGCCTGGCGGATCCCCGTGATCGCCGGCGAGCTCGGGGCGGGGCTCGTGATCGGGTCGACGGGGTTCGGCTGGGTGGACGCGGCGGAGCCGACGTTCACGCTGCTCGCACAGCTCGGGTTCGGCCTCATCATGCTCGTGATCGGCTCGCACATCCCGATCCGGGACACCGCGGTGCGCGCCGCGGTGGGGCGCGGCGCGGCGGGCGCCGCGATCGTGGCCGCGGTCGCCGTGGCGCTCGGCGTGGGCACCGCTCTGCTGTTCGGCACCTCGCACGGGGCGGTCTACTCCGTGCTCATCGCCTCGTCCTCGGCCGCGCTCGTGCTGCCCATGCTGCGGTCCCTCGATGTCTCGGCCGATTCCGCCGCGCAGCTCATCGCGCAGATCGCGATCGCCGACGTGGCCTGCATCGTCGCGCTCCCGCTCGTGCTGCAGCCGGAGCGCGTGCCGCTCGTCGCGCTCGGCGGGGTCGGCATCGCCGTGGTGGGGGTGGTGCTCGTGCTGGTCCTCCGACGCGTCGGCACCCATCGGCTGCGGGTGCTGCACGAAGTCTCGGAGGACCGGCAGTTCGCGCTCGAGCTGCGGTTCAGCCTGCTGGCGCTGTTCGGGCTGGCGGGGATCGCGCAGTTCACGCACGTCTCGGTGATGATGGCGGGCTTCACGCTCGGACTGGTGCTCTCGGCGGTGGGCCAGCCGCGGCGTCTCGCCCGTCAGCTGTTCGGCATGACCGAGGGCTTCTTCGGGCCGCTGTTCTTCGTGTGGCTGGGCGCCTCGATCAATCTGCGTGATCTGGGATCGCACCCCGAGATGATCCTGCTCGGACTCGCGCTGGGCGCCGCGGCGGTCGTCGCGCACCTCGCGGGGCGCGTCACCGGCTTGCTCTGGGCTCAGGCGGTGGCGTCGGCGGGGCAGCTCGGCGTGCCCGTCGCGGCGGTGGCCCTGGGCGTCGAGACCAAGGCGCTGCTGCCCGGAGAGGGGGCCGCGATCCTGCTCGGGGCTCTCGTGGCCGTGGTCGCGTGCTCCGCCGCGGTCGCCGTCGTCTCGCGACGGAATGCCGCATCGTCGCCGCCGGCTAGCCCCGAGGAGCGACCTGCATCCCCATGACCGTGCGCACGATCCACGGATGAGCGTGGTCGTCGGCGATGTGCGTCATGCCGAGCTTGGCCGCCACCCGCAGCGACGCGGCGTTCTGCGGATGGATGATGGCGGTCAGCGCGGTCGGGGCGAACACGCTGCGGACGAGCTCGACGCAGGCCTGTGCCGCCTCGGTCGCGAAGCCCTCGCCCTGCCGGTCCGCGCGCACGTGGTAGCCGACCTCGCGGACGGCGATGCCGTTGTACGTCTGCCAGGTGATCCCGCAGTCGCCCAGGAACTCGCCCTCCGCGGTTTCGATGATCCAGAGGCCGTGGCCGTCCTGCTCATAGCGCCGGCGCTGGTTCGCGATCCACTCGGCGCTCTCGTCCCTCGTCTTCGGGGCCGGATAGAACGCCATGACCTCGGGATCCCCGAGGAGCGCGGCCATCGGATCGAGGTCGCCGTCGTCCATCTCCCGGGAGCGGATCCGTGGGGTGGGCGAGGGGAGGAGGCGCGCGGCGGCCACCTCAGACCTCGAGGTCGTCGCCGGGATCCAGCTCGAAGAACTCCCCGCTGTTCTGCTCGGTCGCCCATTTCAGGCGTCCGCGGTGCATGTTCGAGCCGATCACGGAGAGCGTCATGTCGTGCGTGCCGAACGCTCGGCGGGGCTTCACGGCCAGCACGAAGTCGATCGCTTCGCCGATCTTCAGCCACGGGGCGCCCAGCGGCGCCGCGAGCGTGCCGACCTCGACGTCCTCCGGCACAGCGTAGGAGTCGCCCGGGTAGTACAGCTCGTCGTCCACCAGCACCCCGACGTTGTCGATGAGCGGGATCGAGGAGTGGATCTCCGCGTGCACGCCCCCGAAGAAGCGCAGCGTGAAGTCGCCCGCCGTGACGGTGTCGCCGGGAGCGACCTCGGTGATCTCGTACCCCTCGGCGGCGCGCACCACGCCGGCCGGGGCGAAGATCGGGGTTCCGGCGGCGGCGCGCAGGATCCTGTCCAGGTGCTCCGGCGTCCAGTGGTCCGCATGCTCGTGAGTGATCACGACGCCCACCAGGCGGTGCAGTTCGTCGAGCGGGAGCGTGAAGCTCCCCGGATCGATGAGCAGGGTCTGGCCGTGGTCCTCGACGCGGAGCGCCGCGTGCTCATGCTTGGTGATGCGCATTCCCCGAGCGTAATCCTGCGGGGCGCGACACACCCGGGGTTCGCATCGAGGCGGGCTCGATTTGGCGGCCGCTGGGGGTCATGTCATACTTGAACGGTTGTCGCGAGACGGAAACGGATCGCCAAGAAGGCCCCATCGTATAGCGGCCTAGTACGCCGCCCTCTCACGGCGGTAACGCGGGTTCGAATCCCGCTGGGGTCACAGACAACACACGAAAGCCCTCGGTTCGCCGAGGGCTTTCGTCGTTCCCGGGAGGCATCGCCGCGAAGCCGACACGCGCCGCCGGGAATACGACGAACGATGACGAGCGTTGAGGAGCGGGGGAAACCCTCGACCTAGGCTGGAGAGATGCCTGTGAACGCTACGACCGACGCCGATTCCACGGCGGCGCGCGCCGCCCACGACGAGTGGAAGGCGGACCGGCTCGCCGCAGTGACGGCACCGCAGGGAAACCTCGCCCTCATCGAGACGCGATGGCTGGATCCCGAGGACGGGACGACGCCCGAGGAGGCGTCCGAAGGCCTGCCCGACACGGTCGTCGTGACCGAGCTGACCCGCCGCCACCTCACGACGGGGGAGCCCGAGCGCGGTCTGCGGTTCTGGGACGCGGCATCCGCGCGCAATCGTGAGTTCGAAGGCATCGCGACGTTCGACTACGACCCCGCCTGGCGACTGACCGGCACGTTCACCCCGGTCGACGGCGGCCGCGCCGTGCCCTACGAGCACCTCCGTGACAACGGCCTCAGCCGCGAACTGCCCGTGCCAGGCGACCTCGCGGTCACGATCGACGGCACCGACTACTCGCTCGATGCGTTCGACGACGGCGGCACGCTGCTGCTCGTGTTCGCGGACCCGACGAACCGCACCGAGGATCCTGAGTCCCGCACCTACGGTCCTGGACGGTTCCTGTTCGTGCAGGACGACTCCGGTCTCGACGGGACCCGCGACGTCGTGCTCGACTTCAACCGCGCGTTCGTGCCGCCCTGTGGCTTCTCCGACCAGTACAACTGCCCGCTGCCGCCGCTCTCCAACCGGCTGGCGACGCCGGTGCGCGCCGGCGAGCGCCTCCCTCTTCCCGACCAGCACTGACGCAGCCCGAACAGCACTGAAGTCTCCCGACCAGCAAGGACGATCCATGAAGTTCTCCCGCATCGCGGCACTCGCCGCCTCCCTGACCGTGGTGGCCGTGCTCGCCACCGCGTGCTCCGGCGGGGCCGGCACGGCCGGCGGCACTCCCGACGCGAACGCGACCATCCGGATCGGCTCGCTCTCGGCGCCGCTGAACCTGTCGAACGTCGACGCGGGCGGACAGGGCGTCACCGAGGCGCTGAACGGGAACGTGTACGAGGGGCTGTTCCAGCTCAGCGACGACGGCAAGGTCGTCAACCGCCTCGCCACCGACTACACGGTCAGCCCCGATGGCCTCGCCTACACGGTGAAGCTGCGCAGCGGCGTGAAGTTCCACTCCGGCAAGGCGCTGACCAGCGCTGACGTGAAGTCCTCGCTCGAGCGGGTGCTCTCCGACAGCTCGCAGTCCGCGCGCAAATCGCAGCTCGCGGTCGTGGACGGCGTCGAGACGCCCGACCCGGAGACCGTCGTCTTCCACCTGAAGTCGCGCTCGATCTCGTTCCCGTACAACCTCACGTACGTGTGGATCGTGAACACCGACGCGAAGGATCTGAAGACCGCCGAGGACGGCACGGGGCCGTACACGGTCGACCAGTTCAAGCGCGGCTCCTCGCTCACGCTGAAGCGCTTCTCCGACTACTGGGGCACCGCGGCGAAGAGCAAGGAGGTCGACTTCACCTACTTCACCGACGCGTCCGCGCTCTCCAACGCGCTGCTGACCAACGCGGTCGACATCGTCACCCAGGTGCAGAGCCCCGACGCGCTCACGCAGTTCACGGGCAACAAGGACTTCACGGTCTCCGAGAACACCTCCACGACCAAGGAGCTGCTGGCCTTCAACGACAAGGTCGCGCCCTTCGACGACAAGCGGGTGCGCAAGGCGATCACGCAGGCGATCGACAACAAGAAGCTGCTGGATTCGATCTGGGACGGCCGTGGCACGCTGATCGGATCCATGGTCCCGCCGACGGACCCCTGGTACGAGGACCTCACCGCGGTGAACCCGTACGACCCCGCGGCGGCGAAGTCGCTGCTGGCCGAGGCCGGGCAGTCCTCCCTCTCGTTCACGCTCGACACCCCGTCCTACGACCCGCACCCCGCGGTCGCGGAGTTCATCAAGTCCGAGCTGGCCAAGGTCGGCGTCACGGTGAAGATCAACACGATCTCCGAGGACCAGTGGTACACGAATGTCTTCCAGAAGAAGGACTTCGCGGCGACGCTGCAGGAGCACGTCAACGACCGCGACCTGGTCTGGTACGGAAACCCCGACTTCTACTGGGGTTACGACAACCCGCAGGTCGTGCAGTGGGTCGCCGACGCCGAGCAGGCGAGCAGCACCGACGAGCAGACCGCGATCCTGAAGAAGGTCAACACGCAGATCGCGGAGGACGCCGCGAGCGACTGGCTGTTCCTCGCCCCGCAGATCGTCGTCGCGTCGAGCTCGGTCAAGGGCTACCCCGTGCACGGCCTGAACTCGCAGTTCTTCGTGGCGGACATCGAGAAGACGCAGTGATCGCAGCCGTCGAGCGGGAACGGCGGACAGGAGCGCGGTGACCCGGTACCTCGTTCGCCGCCTGCTCTTCCTGGTGCTCTCGTTCCTGGTGGGGATGCTCGTCGTCTTCCTCCTGCTGCGGGTGCTGCCAGGCGACCCGGCGAACGCGCTCATCTCGGTGAACGCGACGCCGGAGCAGATCGCGGCGGCGAGGGCGCAGGTCGGATCCGACCAGCCGGTGATCGTGCAGCTGGGATCGTGGCTCTCCGGACTGCTCCGCGGCGATCTGGGCACGTCGTTCACCTCGGGCGCTCCCGTCGCGGGCGACATCGCCGCACGGCTCGCGGTGACGCTGCCGCTCGCTCTCATCTCCTTCGTGATCGCGACCCTGCTGGGCTCCGTGATCGGAGTGGTCGCGGCGGCGCGGGCCAGGACCTGGTACGGCGCGCTGCTGGGCGCCATCACTCAGCTGGGCATCGCCGTGCCGGTGTTCTGGGTCGGGCTCCTCGTGGTCTGGCTGTTCGCGCTGACGCTGAGACTGCTGCCCTCGGGCGGCTTCCCGCGGGACGATTGGGCCGATCCGGGTGCGGCGCTCAGCGCCCTCGCGCTGCCGGTCATCACGATCGTCATCGTGATGAGCGCCTCGCTCGCGCGCTACGTGCGCTCCGCGACGCTCGACGTCCTCGACTCCGACTACCTGCGCACGGCCCGCGCGCTGGGGGAGAGCCGCGCCGGAGCGTTCTTCGCGCACGGGGTGCGCAACGCGGCCGTCCCAGTGATCTCGATCCTCGGCATCGAACTGGCGTCCACGCTGCTCGGCGCGGTGGTGGTCGAGTCGGTCTTCACGCTCCCCGGCCTCGGCGCGCTGCTGGTCAAGGCCGTCGGCGAGCACGACTACCCGAGCATCCAGGGCGTGCTCGTGGTCACCACCGCCCTCGTGCTGCTCATCGGCTTCCTGGCCGACGTCGCCCAGCGCCTCGTCGACCCGCGCCTGCGGGGCAGCATCTCGGCGAGAGGGGGCCAGGCATGACCCGATCCTTCCGGCGCCGGGACATCACACTCACGATCGGGATCGCGATCCTCGCGGTGCTCGCCGTCGCGGCGCTCGTCTCGGTGTTCTGGACGCCGTTCCCGCTCGACGACACATCGGGTGGACGGCTCGTGCCGCCGGGCGGCGCGCACCTGTTCGGCACCGACAAACTCGGGCGCGATCTGTTCAGCCAGATGCTCGCCGGCACGCGGATCGCGATGCTGGTCGGGCTCGGCGCCGTCGCCCTCGCCGGCGTCATCGGCTTCGTGGTCGGCACGGCCGCGGCGCTGCTGCCGGGGTGGGTGGACGACGCGGTCTCCTCGCTCCTCGATGTGCTGATCGCCTTCCCGACGCTCCTGCTCGCGATGCTGATCGTCGCTGCCAGGGGCCCCGGCCTGGACACCGCGATCGTCGCCATCGGGATCGCCGGATCCGCGATCGTGTCGCGCTTCACGCGGATCCTCGTCAAGAGCGTGCTGTCGCGGAGCTTCGTCACGGCCGCGCGCACGTCGGGTGCGCCGACCCTGGGCGTGCTCGTGCGGCACGTGCTGCCGAACATCTGGCCCGCGCTGGTGGTGAACCTCGCGGTCCTCTTCGGCGCCGCGATCATGGCGGAGGCCTCACTGTCCTATCTGGGCCTCGGCGTGCCGCCGCCCAACTCGTCGCTCGGACGGCTGCTGCAGGAGGCGCAGGGCACCGTGCTGACGTCGCCCTGGGGCGCCGTCATCCCCGGCGCCGTGATCGCTCTGCTCGTGCTGGGCGCGAACGCGGTTGCGGACGGTCTTCGGGAGCGGTTCGATCCGACCAGACGGGGGAGGAGCTGATGAGCGCGACGCTGCAGGTGCGGGGACTCCGCATCGTCACGAGCGCGGGAGCGGAGCTGGTCCGAGACCTCGACCTCGATCTCGCTCCGGGCGAGCGGCTGGGCCTCGTCGGCGAGTCCGGATCCGGCAAGACGCTCACCGGACTCGCGCTGCTGGGCCTCCTGCCGTCGGGGCTCACGGCGAGCGGATCGATCCGGCTCGACGACACCGAGCTGATCGGCGCCGGCGAGCGGGTGCTGCAGCGCGTCCGCGGATCGCGGATCGCCGCGGTGTTCCAGGATCCGTCGTCCGCGCTCGACCCCCTCATGCGGGTGGGCGACCAGATCGCCCGGCCGCTGCGCCGGCACCGCGGTCTGCAGGGCGCGGCGCTGCGCGCAGCCGTGCGTTCGGCCGCGGAGGAAGTGCGCCTGCCGGATCCTGAGCGACTGCTGCAGCGCTACCCCTTCGAGCTCTCCGGCGGACAGCGTCAGCGGGTCGCGATCGCGATGGCTCTCGTCTGCCGTCCCGACGTCCTCCTCGCGGACGAGCCGACCACCGCGCTCGACGTCACCGTCCAGGCCACCGTGCTGGAGCTGCTCGACGACGCGGTGCGGCGGCACGGCACCTCGCTCGTGTTCGTCTCGCACGATCTCGCCGTCGTCGCCGGGATCGCCGAGCGCGCGATCGTGCTGCGCCGCGGCGAGGCCGTCGAGGAGGGCCCCGCTCGACGCATCGTGACCGCACCCGAGCATGAGTACACCCGTCGCCTGGTGGGGGCGGCCCGTGAGCTGGAGTCGGCGCTCGACCGCTTGAGCGGCACCGGTACCGCCGGAGAGGGAGGCCGCGCATGAGCGCCCTGTTCACGCTCGATGGGGTCTCGCATCACTACCGTCGATCCGCCCCCGCGGCCCTGCAGGATGTGACCTTCGCGGTCGAGGAGGGGCACAGTCTCGGGCTGGTCGGCGAGTCCGGATCCGGCAAGACCACCGCGCTCTCGCTCATGCTCGGCCTGCGGCGTCCAACCGCGGGAAGGGTGCTGTTCGAGGGGGCGGCTCCGGCCTCGGGGTCTCGCGCCGCCGTGCGGGCCTTCCGGCGTGCGGTGCAGCCCGTCTACCAGGACCCCTTCGCTTCGCTGGATCCGCGTCAGCGCGTCGACTCCGTCCTCGCCGAGCCGCTGCGGTGGCTCGGTGACCGCGACCACGACCGTGACGCCGAGCGCGGGGACCGGGACGCGCGCGCCTCCCGCCGGGATCGGCTGGTCGAGGCGCTGCGGGATGTGGAGCTCGAGGACGACGCCCTGCTGCGCTACCCGCACGAGTTCTCCGGAGGGCAGCGGCAGCGCATCGCGATCGCGCGCGCCTTGATCACGCGCCCTCGGGTGCTGCTCGCGGACGAGCCCGTGAGCGCGCTCGACCTGTCCACCCGACTCGACATCGTGCGGCTGCTCGCGCGCCTCCAGGCCGAGCACGGCATGACCCTCGTGATGGTCTCGCACGACCTCTCGATCGTCGCCGAGCTGTGCGCGGACGTCGTGGTGCTGCAGGGCGGACGCGTGGTCGATGCCGGGCGGACCGCCGATGTGCTCGCGAACCCGCGGAGCGCCTACACGCGTGCTCTCATCGACGCGGTGCCGAGGCTCCCGCAGGCGTGAGCGGCGCGCGGTATGCGCCGACGAGCCACAGCGCGAGCGCGGAGGCGATCAGCGCGCAGACGGCGAGCGGGAGATCCAGGCCGTAGGCCGTGATCGCGAGGATCGGCAGCAGGAAGACGACGACGGCCGCGGCCGTCACGCCGCGGGACGGCTTCTCGCCCATGGCCGGTGCCTTCTCGAAGCGCACGAGCCAGAGCGACAGGAGCCATACCGCCGCGAGCACGACGATCAGGAACGGCACCCGCGTCCACCACCAGAGCGCGCTGCCCGGCGCGGGCATCGGCACAGGGAGCAGCAGCTGCACCCCGATCAGGACCATGATCATCGGCAGGTGCCAGAGGTACACCGTCATGAGGCGCGAGCCGATGAGCAGCACCGCGCCCTGCGCGGCGCGGGTGCGCATGAGGGCCGTGAGCGGGCGGTGCAGCGCAGTGAGCGCTGCCGCCTGGACGACGGCGAGGATCGCGAGGGGCATCGTGGGCGGCCACTGATTGCTGAGCATGTTCCAGGAGTAGCCACCGAGGGACACGAGGCCCCAGATCGCGAGGTACCCGACGGCGATGAGCCCGAGCAGCTGCCAGAACCTGCGACGGGAGAACCAGCCGTCGAACAGGAAGAAGCCGACCTGCTGGGCGAACAGCCAGACGAAGACCACGTTGGGGATGCCGAAGAGCTCGGCGCCGATGCCGTAGCCGGTCGAGGGGACGTGGCCGAGTCCGAAGAGCCCGCCGGCGACGAGGAAGCGGAGCGCGTCGGTCGCCGCGGCGCCGGCCAGCAGCACGAGCGGCAAGAACATGCCGAAACGGGCATGCAGCCCGATCATCCAGGGAGCCAGGGCCTGCACGAGCAGGTACGCGGCGAGGAACCACAGCGGGGAGCCGACGCCGATCGCGATCGTGTCGACGAGCGCGGGATCCACGCCGAGCATGCGGGTCGCCGCCAGGGCGACGGAGAAGAAGACGAACACGGGGATCGCCGGACGGGCCAGCCGCGCCAGGCGCAGGCGGATGAAGCCGACGGCGTCGTCGCCGCGACGCTGTGCGGATCGCCAGCCCGCGCGGGCCGCATAGCCGCCGACGACGAAGAACAACGGCATGATGTTCAGGATCCAGCTGACCGCGTCGAACCAGACCTGGCCTTCGACGGTGCGCTCGATGAGCAGGGAGCCGTCAGGGCGCCGGCCGACGCCGGTGAACAGGATGTGCACGAACACCACCAGCACGACGCACGCGACGCGGGTGAGGTCCAGCGTCAGATCCCGCCCTTCGCGGACGACGCTGGCTGCGGAGACGGCGGCGTTGCCCATGGCGACGACCCTAGCGGCGCCCGCATGCCGCGCGTGGCATCGAACGAGGTCGGCGAGCCGCGGTCGGGGACCGGCGTACGATGGTCCCATGCGCGTGACGAACTCCTGGTGGTGGCTGCTCTAGCAGCCGCACGCGCAACGAACGACCTCTCATTCACGCGGGCTGCATGGCGGCCCGCGTTCCTCATGTGCGCAGTGCATCCGTGCGGCTCCCGACCCTGGAGCAGACATGGACACCTTCACCGCGACGACCGCCCGCATGACGCGGCTGCGATCCGAGATCGCCGCGCGCCCGGAACAGCATCGGATCCTGACGGGGGAGCGCCCCACCGGGCGCCTGCATCTCGGCCACCTGTTCGGCACGATCCTCGAGCGCGTGCGCCTGCAGACCGCGGGCGTCGAGACCTTCGTCGTGCTCGCCGACTATCAGGTGATCACGGACCGGGAGAGCCCGGGAGAGGTCCGCGAGAACATCGTCGAGGCGGTGCGCGACAACCTCGCGGCGGGGCTCGATCCCGAGCGCACGGTGTTCTTCACGCACTCGTCGATCCCGGAGCTGAATCAGCTGCTGCTGCCGTTCCTCAGCCTCGTGACCGAGGCCGAACTCCACCGCAACCCCACGGTGAAGGCCGAGGCGCAGGACTCGGGGCGGGCGCTCGGCGGACTGCTGCTGACCTACCCCGTGCATCAGGCGGCCGACATCCTGTTCTGTAAGGGGACGCTCGTGCCGGTCGGCAAGGACAACCTCCCGCACGTCGAGATGACCCGCACCGTGGCACGACGCTTCAACGAGCGGTACGGGGCGGTCTTCCCGGTGCCGGAAGGGCTCGTGACGGACTCGCCAGAGCTGCCGGGGCTGGACGGCAGGAAGATGTCGAAGAGCCACGGGAACGGGATCGCCCTCGGCATGAGCGAGGAGGAGACGGCGCTCGCGATCCGTCGCGCGCGCACGGACTCGGAGCGGCTCATCGCGTACGACCCCGAGCGCCGTCCCGGCGTCGCAGGCCTCCTCACGACGGCCGCCACCTGTCTGGGCGTCGCCCCGGAGGAGGTCGCGGCCCGGATCGGCACGGGAGGGGCGGCCGAACTGAAGCGCGTCACCACGACCGCCGTCAACGACTTCCTGCGCGCGCACAGGGAGCGCCGAGCGCGGATCTCGCCGGAGGACGCCGCCGCGGCGATCCGCGCGGGCAATGCGCGTGCCCGCGGGATCGCCGTCGACACCCTCGACGAGGTCCGCGCCGCGATGGGGATGCGCTACGGCTTCTGAGCCTCGGGCTCGGGCTCGGTCTCCGCGGCCTGCGTGCTCCTGTCGGTGGTGCGGCGGGTGCGCCGAGCACGGCGCGTCCGCACGATCGCCCAGACGATGAGCACCACGACGAGCGCGAGAGCCAGCCAGGGAAGCAGGAATCCGAGGGCGATCACGAGGGCGTTGAGGGACACGATGAGTCCCTTCCAGCCTGCGGCGAGACCGTCGCCGAAGCCTCCCGGATCCGCCGCGGCCGGTGCTTCGCGCACAAGCGTCACCTGCACGGAGGACATCGCGACCTGGGACTCGAGGTCCTTCAGCTGCTGCTGCGCCGACTGCAGCTGGGACTGGCGGTCGGTGAGCGCGGTCTCGGCCGTGAGCAGATCCGACACCGAGGTCGCCTGGGACATCAGCTGGGTCAGGCGCGTGACGGACGCGGTCAGCGAGTCGATCTGCGCGCGCAGGTCGGTCGTCGCCGTGGTCACGTCGTTCGTGCCGATCGAGGTCGCCAGCACCGTGCCCTGTCCCCGCAGCGCGTCCATCACGGCGTCGAGGTCCGCGACAGGCACCCGCAGGGTCACCCAGCCGTCTCCGGACGGCGGAGGGACGATCCCGCCATCGGTCGCCACGGGTCCCTGGGCGGAGCCGATCTGCTGACTCTCCACGAAACCGCCGTGCTTCTCGGCGAGAGCGGCCAGGGCATCGGCGGCCTTGCGCACGTCGTCGACCTGCACGGTGGCGGATCCGGTGCGGATCACGTCCCGAGCCTCGTTCGTCGACGGCGCGGAGCCGCCCGCGGAGGACGAGGCGAGATCCTTCGCCGACTCCGGACCCGGCACCGTGCCGGAGGCGGCGTGGTACGGCTCGGGAGAAGCGGCCGATCCGGACGACGCCGTGGAGAAGGACCCGGTGGCGTTCAGGATCGCCGGCGTGACCAGCACTCCCACCGCGAACGCCGCCGCGACGCCGCCTGCGGTCAGCCAGCCGCGGCGGCGAGCGCGATGACGCGCGGTGGTGGCGCGGACCTTCTCGGCGTCGCGCTCCTCGGCGATCTGCGCGAAGACCGCCTCCTCGATGCGGTCGACCGTGTCGTCGCTCAGCGGGGGAAGGCCCGTGGGGGTCGTGGTCATGATGCGGGCTCCGTTTCGGTCACAGCGCCGCGCAGGCGGGTGCGCACGCGGGAGAGACGGTTACGGACGACGCCGTGCCCGACGCCGAGCTCGGCGGCCGCGGCCCGGTAGTCCCAGCCCTCGGTCGCGCACAACCGGAAGATCTCCCGGTCGAGCACGGTCATCCCGTCGAGCTCCGCGGCGATCCTGTCGGCGAGCTCGGCGGCGATCACCTGCTGCTCGACATCGATCAGTGCGGGGAGCAGCTCGTCCACGCCCTCGGCGGTGTGCGCCGCATCGCGCTGGCGGCGGCGCAGCCGGTTGGCCGCCTGGAACCGGCAGATCGTCGCCAGCCAGGGCAACAGCGAATCGCCCGCGAGCTCCAGGCCGGGCAGCTTCCGCCAGGCGACCACGAAGGCCTCCTGGGTCACATCCTCGGCGTCGCCGGCATCCCCGAGGATGCCGTACGCGATCCAGTAGACCGGGCGGGCGTAGGCGCGGTACAGCGTGCGGAAGGCGCTCTCGCTCCCCGCCGCCGCGCGCGCGACGAGCGTCCTGTCGTGTGCGTCGTGTGCCATTCCGGCTCCGTTCGGTGTCTCTCACTCTATGAGTGTCGGCACCGGCGGAATCGTCTCAGCCCTTGCTGACGATCGGCACGTGCGGATCCTTCTGGTGGCGCAGCCAGATCGTGGACAGCGCCGGGATCGTCAGGGTCGCCTGCGGGGAGCCGTTCTCGACATCGGTCGCGTACACGAGTCCGAGGTTGCCCTCGCCGTGCCCGCCGAACTCGGCCGCATCGGTGTTCAGCACCTCGGTCCAGCCGCCGGCGAGCGGCAGGTCGAGCCGGACGCCGTGCCGGGTCGTTCCGGCGAAGTTGCTGATCACCGCGAGATGTCCGCCGTGCGCGTCGCGGCGCACGAAAGCGACGATGGTCGGATCCCAGTCGGGGGCGCCGATCCGCGTGAACGAGCTGCTGTCGTGATCCCGTTCCCACAACGGCGCGTTCTGCCGGTACGTGCCGTTCAGCGCGCCGACGAAGTCCTGCAGCTGGCGGTGCGACGGCTGATCGAGCAGCCACCAGTCCAGACCCCGGTCGACGGACCACTCGGAGAGCTGGCCGAACTCCTGCCCCATGAACAGCAGGTTCTTGCCCGGGTGCCCCCACATGTAGCCGAGGTACGCCCGCACGTTCGCGAGCTTCGCGGCGTGGTCGCCCGGCATCTTCGAGAGGAGGCTGCCCTTGCCGTGCACGACCTCGTCATGGCTGATCGGCAGGATGTAGTTCTCGCCGAACGCGTAGACGAAGGAGAACGTCATCTCGCCCTGGTGGTGCGAGCGGTACAGCGGGTCGCGCTCGATGTAGACGAGGGAGTCGTTCATCCAGCCCATGTTCCACTTGAACCCGAAGCCGAGCCCGTTGTGATCGGTCGGCGCCGTCACGCCGGGGAAGCTCGTCGACTCCTCGGCGACCATGACGATGCCGGGGTGCTTGCGGTACGCGGTCGCGTTGACCTCCTGGAGGAACCGGATCGCCTCCAGGTTCTCCCGTCCGCCGTGCACGTTGGGCTCCCACTCGCCGTCGTTGCGCGAGTAGTCCAGGTAGAGCATGGAGGCGACGGCGTCGACGCGCAGGCCGTCGGCATGGAACTCGTCCAGCCAGAACAGCGCGTTCGCGACGAGGAAGTTGCGCACCTCGTTGCGGCCGTAGTCGAAGATGAGCGTGCCCCAGTCGCGGTGCTCGCCGCGGCGCGGATCCGGGTGCTCGTAGACGGCCTCGCCGTCGAAGCGGGCGAGGGCGAAGGCGTCCTTCGGGAAGTGTCCCGGCACCCAGTCGATGATGACGCCGATGCCGGCCTGGTGCAGCCGGTCGATGAGGTGCTTCAGGTCGTCGGGCTCGCCGTAGCGGTGCGTCGCGGCGTAGTAGCCGGTCACCTGGTAGCCCCAGGATCCGTTGAAGGGGTGCTCGGCCACGGGCATGAACTCGACGTGCGTGAACCCGGTGGCTGTGACGTGCTCGATGAGCTCGTCGGCGATGTCGCGGTAGCCGAGGCCGGGTCGCCACGAGCCGAGGTGCAGCTCGTAGACGCTCATCGGCTGGGCGACCGCGTGCGTCGCCGCACGACGGGTCATCCAGGCGCCGTCTCCCCAGGAGTACTCCGACCGTGTGACGATCGAGGCCGTCGCGGGCGGGACCTCGGCGAGCTGCGCCATCGGATCCGCCTTGAGGATCCAGGATCCGTGCGGGGTGAGGATCTCGTACTTGTAGTGCGCGCCGGCGTCGACGCCGGGCACGAACAGCTCCCACACGCCGCTCGAGCCCATCGAGCGCATCGCGTCCAGGCGGCCATCCCATCCGTTGTGGTCGCCGACCACGCGCACGGCCTTCGCATGCGGCGCCCACACGGCGAACGCCGTGCCCTGGTCGCCGTCGATGAAGCGCGGGTGCGCGCCGAGCGCGTCCCAGAGGCGCTCGTGGCGGCCCTCGCGGATGAGGTGCAGGTCGAGCTCGCCGATCGTGGGGGCGTGCCGGTACGGATCGGAGGAGATCCAGTCCGGCGCGTCGCCGTACGTCGCCTTGATCCGGTAGGCGCCGGCGGGGCCGGTGACCTCTCCCTCCCAGACTCCTGCCGCGAGATGGGTCAGGGGCACCTCGACACCGCCGTCGAGCAGCACCGACACGCCCTTCGCGAGCGGTCGCAGCGCGCGCACGATCGTCACGCGTCTGCCGCCCGACTCGGGCTGCGGATGCGCTCCGAGCACGGAGTGCGGGTCGTGGTGCGAGCCCGAGGCCACGGCCTCGAGCACAGCCGGGTCGATCGCAGTGGTGATCATGGCTGCCCCTTCACATGGAGGATGTGCACCGGCTCCGTGAAGGCGTCCAGGCGCACGAAATTGTGATCCGTCCAGGTCCAGACGGATCCGGTGACGAGGTCCTCGACCTCGTACGCCGTTCCGGGCTCGACGCCCCACGCGAGGGTGTCGAGATGCACGGTGGTCTGCCGCACCGAGTGCGGGTCGACGTTGGCGACGACGATGATCGTGTCGCCGGAGTCCGTGCCGGTGAAGGGCGCGTCCAGGTGCTTGGAGAACACCAGGACCGCGTCGTCGTCGCTCCAGTGCAGCTGCAGGTTGCGCAGCTGCCGCAGTGCAGGGTGCGCGCGGCGGATCTCGTTGAGGCGGGTGAGGTAGGGAGCGAGCGAGCGCCCCTCCGCCTCGGCCTTCGCCCAGTCGCGCAGCTTGTACTCGTACTTCTCGTTGTCGATGTTCTCCTCGGAACCGGGACGGGCCACGTTCTCGAACAGCTCGTAGCCGGCGTAGACGCCGTAGAGCGGCGCACCCGTCGCGGCGATGGCGGCCCGGATCCGGTACGCCGCGCGCCCGCCGAACTGCAGGTACTCGGTGAGGATGTCCGGGGTGTTCACGAACAGGTTCGGGCGCATGTAGTCGGCCGTCTCCTGCGAGACGGAGAGCAGGAACTCCTCGAGCTCCGCCTTGGTGTTGCGCCAGGTGAAGTAGCTGTAGCTCTGCTGGAACCCGACCGCGGCGAGCCCCCGCATCGGCGCGGGGCGGGTGAACGCCTCGGCCAGGAAGACCACGTCGGGATGCTTGGTGTTGACGGTGCGGATCAGCCACTCCCAGAACCGCAGCGGCTTGGTGTGCGGGTTGTCGACGCGGAAGATCGACACGCCCTGCGCGATCCAGTGCTCGACGATCCGCAGCACCTCGGTGTAGAGGCCCACCGGATCCCGGTCGAAGTTCAGCGGGTAGATGTCCTGGTACTTCTTCGGCGGGTTCTCCGCGTAGGCGATCGTGCCGTCCGGGAGCTCCGTGAACCACTCCGGGTGCGTGGTGACCCAGGGGTGGTCCGGGGCCGCCTGCAGCGCGAGATCGAGGGCCACCTCGAGGCCGAGCGCGTTCGCCTTCTTCACGAAGGCGCGAAAGTCGGCGAGGGTCCCGAGGTCGGGATGCACGGCGTCGTGCCCGCCCTCCGCGGCGCCGACCGCCCACGGCGATCCGGGATCGGCGGGGCCGGCGGTGAGCGTGTTGTTCGGTCCCTTGCGGTTGAGCCGCCCGATCGGGTGGATCGGCGGGAGGTACAGCACGTCGAAGCCCATCGCCGCGACGGCGGGGAGACGCTCGGCGGCGGTCTCGAAGGTGCCGCTCGCGATCGTGCCGTCCGTCTCGCGCGCCGCGCCCTCCGAGCGCGGGAAGAACTCGTACCAGGCCGCGGCGCCGGCGATCGTGCGCTCGACCAGGACCGTCTGCCACGCCGTGGCGGAGTCGAGTGCGGTGAGCGGGCGGTCCGCGAAGAGGGCCGCGAGCTCCTGGTCGGTCGCGACGGCGAGCGCGTCCTCCGCGGTCCCGTCGGGGGAGCGCAGTCCCTCCGCCACCGCCGCGAGCCTCTTGCGCTCCGGCTTGGGACGGGACTTGTCCTTCGCGGCCCGTCCGAGCAGGCCCGCACCGAGGGCGCGCATCACCTCGACGTCCACACCGGCCGCGATCTTCAGCTCTGCGGCGTGGGCCCAGGTCGCGAACTCGTCCGCGAACGCCTCGAAGCGGAACGTCCACGCGTTGGTCTCGTCGAGCGCGACGTCGACCTGCCAGCGATCGGTGCCGTCGCCGAGCGGGGTCAGCCGGTGCAGGCTCTCCTGATGGTTCGGGGTGCGCAGCCGCAGGTGCACGCCGATGAGGTCGTGCCCCTCGCGGAAGGCGACGACCCGGAACGGGATCACCTCGCCGGAGAAGGCCTTCGGGTGGAACCCCTCGGGGGCAGCGGGGGAAGGATCCGCGAGCGGGATGCGGGTGGTCTGCGCGTCCGCCGCATCGGCGTCGGGCAGTGCGCGCACCGGGATCCGGGCGGTGCTGCGGAGAGCATCGGACGAGGGCTGTGCGGCGGTTCGTTCGGACACACCCTGAACCTACCGCTCTCCGAGGTCCGAAGAGGTAACGGGCGGGTCACTCCGCGCGGAACAGTCGCATCGAGGTGCCGGGAAGGGCGAGCACGTCGCCCGGCCGATGCACCGCCTCGACCGGCGAGGGGCGCTCCTCCGCGCTCGACCACAGCGCGACGTAGCGCGACACGCCGTCGATCTCCGGCAGTCGGACGTCGATCGGCGACTCGGTGCCGTGCACGACGAGCAGGATCCGGTTGAAGGCCTCTTTGTCCGGCGTCGACGATGCGACGTACTGCAGGGTGCGGTTGCGGGGGTCGTTCCACTGCTCGACCTCCATCGTCTCGCCGTCCTGGTCGTACCAGTCCATGACCGAGGCGTTCGGGATGTGCTCGCCGAGCCGGGCGTAGCGGAGCGGGCGCAGGGCAGGGTTCTCCTCGCGCAGCCGGGTCAGCAGCGAGGCGTGCGCGAACAGGTCCTGCTGCCACGGCTCGTGATCCCAGTTGAGCCAGCTGATCGCGGAGTCCTGGCAGTACGCGTTGTTGTTGCCGCGCTGGGTGCGCCCGAACTCGTCGCCGGCGGTGAGCATCGGCACTCCGGCGGAGAACAGGAGCGTGCCGAGCAGGTTGCGCATGGCCTTGCGCCGTGCCGCGAGGATGACCGGATCGTCCGTCGGCCCCTCCGCGCCGTGGTTGAACGAGCGGTTCATGTCGGCGCCGTCGTGGTTTCCCTCGCCGTTGGCCTCGTTGTGCTTGACGTCGTAGGAGACCAGGTCGCTCAGGGTGAAGCCGTCGTGCGCGGTGACGAAGTTGATGCTCGCGAGCGGGCCCCGCTCGTCGGTGAAGGTGTTCGCCGATCCGGCGAGCCGATTCGCGAACCCGCCGATGCCGGTCGGCGCCGAGGCACGGCGGGCGTAGTCGATGTCACTGAGCCAGAAGTTGCGGACGCGGTCGCGGTAGCGATCGTTCCACTCGCTCCAGCCGGTCGGGAAGTTCCCCGTCTGCCAGCCGCCGAAGCCGACGTCCCACGGCTCTGCGATGATCTTCGCGTCGGCGAGGACCGGATCCGTCCTGATCGCGTGCAGCAGCGGATGCTGCGGGTCGTACGAGTTCGCGGCGTCCCGGCCGAGCGCGGTGGCGAGATCGAAGCGGAACCCGTCGATCTGCATCTCCGTGGTCCAGTAGCGCAGCGAATCCAGCACGAGGCGAGCGGCTGCGGGCGTCGCGGTGTCCAGGGTGTTCCCGCAGCCCGTCGTGTCGATGTAGCTGCCGTCCTCCTGCTGGCGGTAGTAGAGGGCGTTGTCGATGCCGCGCAGGCTGGTGCGAGGGCCGCCGATGCCCTCCTCGTTCGTGTGGTTGTACACGACGTCGAGGATCACCTCGAGGCCGGCCTCGTGCAGCAGCTTCACCATCCCCTTGAACTCGCGCAGGACCGCCTCCGGGCCCTCCTTGCGCGAATCCTCGGTGGCGTAGGCCGCATGCGGCGTGAAGAAGTTCAGGGTGTTGTAGCCCCAGTAGTTCGAAAGGCCCCTGTCCAGCAGCCGCGGCTCGGAGGCGAACGCCTGCACGGGCAGCAGCTCGACGGCGGTGATGCCGAGCTCGCGGTAGTACTCGATCATCGCGGGGTGCGCGACGCCGGCGTAGGTGCCGTGCAGCGCCGGCGGCACTCCGGGGTGACGCTTGGTGAGCCCCTTGACGTGACCCTCGTAGATCACGGAGCGATCGAGAGGCGTCTGCGGCTTGGCGACGCCGCCCCAGTCGAAGCCGTCCTCGATGACGACCGAGCGCCACTCCTCGTAGCCGTCGCCCTGCGCGAGGCCCCTGGCATAGGGATCCAGCAGCAGGGTCTCCGGGTTGAACGTGTTGCCGGGGCTGTGCGCGCCGTCGACGCGCAGCGCGTAGCGGGTCCCGGGCTTGAGCAGGTCCGTAGTGATCTCCCACACGCCACCGGGGCGGCGCTCGAGCGCGAGCTGGGCGGTCTCCCAGTCCAGGTCGGTCTCATCGAAGATCACGAGCTCGATCGAGGACGCGTTCTGCGACCAGACGCGCAGCGTGGCGACCCCGTCGTGAAGGCGGACGCCGAGGTCGTCCAGGGACGCGCTGCACAGGGCGCAGCCCTCGCCGTCGGATACCGGCGTCTCGACCTCTATCGCGTGCGGACACATGAGGGAAAGAATATCGCGGTGCCGGCCGGTCGGGCTGCCACGGCGTACCGCGATCCGTGCCACCGAGTCCCATCCCAGGACGAAGTGCGAGAGTGGTGGGGTGCATTACCTGGATCATGCCGCCACGACGGACCTGCGGCCGGAGGCCGCCGACGAGTGGCTGCGCGTCGCCAGGGCGACGGGCAACGCTTCCTCGACGCACGGCGCGGGGCAGCAGGCGCGCCGCATCCTGGAGGAGTCCAGGGAACGGCTCGCGGCGATGCTGGGGTGCGACCCGATCGAGGTGGTCCTCACCTCGGGCGGCACGGAGTCGGTGAACCTCGCCGTGCAGGGTCTGTGGCGGTCCCGCGCGGAGGGGAGTGATGCGATCCTGCTTCCCGACGGGGAGCACCACGCGACACTCGACACGGTCGCCGCGCTCGCCGCGGACGGCGCCAGGGTGATCGCCGTCGGGCTGGACGCCGTCGGGCGGATCCCGGTCGACGCCTTCGCGGCGAAGATCGCGTCGGACGGCGTGGGCGTGGCCACCGCGCTGATGGCGAACAACGAGGTCGGCACCGTCAACGACGCCGCCGCGCTCGCCGCGTCGGCGGCCGCCGCGCGCGTTCCCCTGCACCTGGATGCCGTCGCCGCCTTCGGCCACCTTCCGCTCTCGTTCGCGGTGCTCCGCGGCGATGCGCCGGCCGGGGCGGGTCTCGTCGCGCTGAGCGTCGCCGGGCACAAGATCGGCGCCCCCACGGGCACGGGGGCGCTCGTCGTGGCCCGCACCGCGCGTCTCGCGCCCCTGCTGCACGGCGGCGGTCAGCAGCGCGGCCTCCGCTCCGGCACGCAGGACGTCGCCGGCGCCGCCGCGTTCGCCGTCGCCGCAGAGCTCGCCATCGCCGAGCGGGCCGAGGAAGCGGTGCGGCTGAGCGCGCTGCGCGATCGCCTCGTCACCGGGATCCTGGACCGGGTGCCCTCCGCCGAACTCCTCGGGGATCCCGACGCCGCCGGCCGCCTGCCGGGCAATGCGCATCTGCTGTTCCCCGGGGCGCCGAGCGAGAGCCTGCTGTTCCTGCTCGATGTGGCCGGGGTCTCGGCATCGGCCGGATCCGCCTGCCAGGCCGGCATCGCGGAGCCCTCGCACGTGGTGCAGGCGCTCGGCCGCAGCGAGACCGAGGCGCGCAGCGTGATCCGGTTCACGCTCGGGCGCACGTCGACCGATGACGACGTGGATGCCGTGCTCGCGGTGATCGCCGACGCGTACGCACGGGCCTCCGGCGCCGTGCGCTGACGCCCGGCCCCCGTCCAGCCGTCCGCTCGTACACTGGATCCATGCGTGTTCTGGCGGCGATGAGCGGGGGAGTGGACTCCGCCGTGGCCGCGGCGCGCGCGGTCGAGGCCGGTCACGACGTGGTGGGCGTGCATCTCGCGCTCTCCCGCGCGGGCGGCACCCTGCGCACCGGAAGCCGCGGCTGCTGCACGATCGAGGACGCGATGGACGCGCGGCGCGCCGCGGATCTGCTCGGCATCCCGTTCTACGTCTGGGACTTCTCCGAGCGCTTCCGCGAGGACGTGATCGACGACTTCGTCGCGGAGTACCGCGCCGGCCGTACGCCGAACCCGTGCCTGCGCTGCAACGAGAAGATCAAGTTCGCGGCGCTCCTGGAGCGCGCGATCGAGCTCGGCTTCGACGCCGTGTGCACCGGGCACTACGCGACGCTCGTCGACGGCGAGGGCGGCCTGGAGCTGCATCGCGCCTCCGACGCCGCCAAGGACCAGTCCTACGTGCTCGGCGTGCTGAACGCCGAGCAGCTCGCGCACACGTACTTCCCGCTCGGATCCACGCCGTCCAAGGCACTCGTGCGCGCGGAGGCGGCGGAGCGCGGACTGAGCGTCGCGCAGAAGCCGGACAGCCACGACATCTGCTTCATCCCCGACGGCGACACCCGCGGCTGGCTCGCGGAGAAGGTCGGCGCCGAGCAGGGCGAGATCCTCGATCGCGACGGCGAGGTCGTCGGAACGCACGACGGCGCGCACGCGTTCACCGTGGGCCAGCGCAAGGGCCTTCGCCTCGGCGTGCCCGCACCCGACGGCAAGCCCCGGTTCGTGCTGGAGGTCCGCCCGGTCTCGAACACGGTCGTCGTCGGTCCGAAGGAGGCTCTCGCGATCGCCGAGATCTCCGGCGGGCGCCGGTCGTGGGCGGGGTCCGCGCCTGCCGCGGAGGAGTTCGCCTGCGAGGTCCAGATCCGCGCTCATGCCGATCCTGTTCCCGCGCGTGCCTTCATCGCGGAGGACGGCGTCAGGGTCGTCCCCGACGAGCCGCTCGACGGCGTCGCACCGGGCCAGAGCGCCGTGCTGTACGTCGGAACGCGGGTGCTCGGCCAGTTCACGATCGACCGCACGGTCTCGGCGGTGCCGGCCGGGGTCTGAAGCCTGCTCCCTCGCGGGCGTCATGTCGACGGCGGCCGCCGCAGCCTCTGTGATGATGGGTGCACGGTCCGACGGAGGAGGCGCCATGACGAGGACGTACATCCGCGATTTCCACGGGGACGATCTGGACCAGATCGTCCGGTTGTGGGGGCAGGTCACGCGCGAGAACGAGTGGCCCATCTACTCGCTCGCCGAGGTGATCGCCTCGTGCCAGCAGGATCACGCCGTCGTCGCGGTCCAGGGCGAGCTGCTCGTGGGCGCCGCCGTCGGCCGGGGCGCGCACGCGCAGGGCTGGATCGTGTTCTTCGGGACGATCGACGACGCCGGATCCGAGGTGAGCTCGTCGCTGCTGCACGCACTCGAGCGCAAGATGGCGCCGCTCGGCCTCGCGAAGCTCTCGGTGCTCATCCCCGAGGCCGACGGGCTCGCCTCGTTCACCGAGAACGGCTTCCACGTGCACCATTCCGTGCGCTACCTCGAACGGGCGATGCCCATCCAGCGGCGTGAGATCGACGCGCTCAAGGAGGTGGGCGGACGCATCCTCCCGCCGCACCTGTGGGATCGCGTCGCGGGGATGACGCATGAGAAGACGCTCCTCGAAGAGCGCCTGGTGACTCCGCTCGCCCGCCCGGAGCTCGCCGAGCGGTTCGGGGTCGTGCCCCCGCGCGCCGTCATGCTCTTCGGCCCGCCAGGCACGGGCAAGACCACGTTCGCGCGGGCGGTCGCCTCTCGACTCGACTGGCCCTTCGTCGAGCTGTTCCCTTCGCGCCTCGCCGACGGGGGTACGGGCCTCGCCGGCGGGCTGCGCGCATCGTTCGAGACCATCGACGAGCTCGAGCACGCGGTCGTCTTCATCGACGAGGTGGAGGAAATCGCCTCCCGCCGCGGCGGGACGCCGCCCTCGCCTACGCAGGGCGTCACGAACGAGCTGCTGAAGCTCGTGGCCGACTTCCGCGACAGGGAGGGCCGGATCCTGATCTGCGCGACGAACTTCGTGCGCGCGCTCGATGCGGCGTTCCTCCGTCACGGGCGCTTCGACTACGTGATCCCGATCGGTCTGCCCGACCCCGACGCCCGCCGGGCGATCTGGGCGCGGTACATCCCGGTCGAGTCGGCCGGAGACGTGGATCTGGACCGTCTGGTCGCGGCGAGCGAGGGGCTGACGCCGGCCGATATCGAGTACGCCGCGCGGCGCGCGTCCCAGGAGGCGCTGGCGCGGGCGCTGAGCGATGGCGCGCACGGATCCGCGCTCGACACGGATGACTACGCGCGGGCCCTCGGGAGCACACGGGCGACGGTGTCGGCGGACGAGATCGCCGAGTTCAGGGCGGACATCGAGACGATCGCCCGGCTCTGAGGATCCGGAGCGGGGCAGGCGGATCCTGGCATCCGGCCTCGCTTCGGCCGCGGACCCGTCCGCTCATCTCTGCAGGAAGAGGAGGATCGCTCTCACGCGCCGGTTCTCCTGCGCCGGAGACAGACCGAGACCAGTGAAGATGTTGCCGACGTGCTTGCGCACGGCGGCATCGCTGAGGTGCAGGGCACGGGAGATGTCGCCGTTGGACGCGCCCTCGGCCATCAGCTCCAGCACCTCGCGCTCGCGGGGAGTGAGGCAGTCCAGCACGTCAGGACCACCGCTGCGCAGCAGGTGGCGGGCGACCTCGGGGTCGATCACGGTGCCGCCGCCCGCGATCGTGCGGAGCGCGCGCTCGAAATCGGAGATCCGGTTCACCCTGTCCTTGAGCAGATACCCGATCCCGCCCTCGGGCAGCGTCAGCAGCTCGCGTGCGTAGTGGTCGGCGACGTACTGCGAGAGCACCAGGATCGGCTGCGTCGGGTGCCTCCGCCGTATCGCCAGAGCCGCCCTCAGTCCGTCGTCGGTGCCGTCCGGCGGCATGCGCACGTCCGTCATCACGAGGTCGGGGGCCGGGACCGCAGCGGCGAAGGCCGCACGGAGCTCATCCGCATCCGCGGCCGTGCCGACGATCTCATGCCCGAGCCGGACGAGCAGGGCGGTGAACGCCTCGCGGAGCAGCGCCGAATCCTCAGCGAGCAGGATGCGCATGCGCGACCTCCTCGAGCCCGCGCGGGGCTGTCAGCGCGATCGTCGTGGGCCCGCCGGCGGGGGAGTCGATCTCGAGCGCGCCGTCGAGCGCCGCCGCGCGCGCGATCAGGCCGGTGAGGCCCGTGCCGGCTGCGGGGTCCGCGCCGCCGCGGCCGTCGTCCCGCACGACCACTTCGAGAGAGGCGCCGTCCGTGCGTGCGATCACGTCGACACGCGTGGCGTCCGTGTGCTTGACCGCATTCGTGAGCGCTTCGCGCACCACGAAGTACGCCGCGGCCTCGACAGCGGGACCGGCGTGCCGGAGCTCGTCGCACTGCAGGGCCACGCGGAGCGGTGATCGCCCCGCCAGCTCCTCGAGAGCGGCGCCGAGGCCGCGATCGGCGAGCACCGCAGGGTGGATCCCCCGCACGGATTCCCGCAGCGCCGCGGAGGCGCGATCGGCCTGATCCTGCGCCGCAGCGAGAGACCGACGGGCGGGATCCGCCTCGTCGCCGAGGCGCGCCAGGTCGAGCTCGAGCGCGCCGAGTCGGGTCGCGAGCACGACGAGTTCCTGTTGCACGCCGTCGTGCAGGTCTCGTTCGATGCGCCGGCGCTCGTCCTCGTGCGCGGTCACGATCGCCGCGCGGGAGCGGGTGAGCCGCTCCATCCGCTGCTCGATCTCGGCTCCGCGCGGGGCGAGCAGCCAGGAGATCGTGAGGCTCTGCGCCGTCGCCAGGGCGAGGTTCAGATACGCGGCGACGACCAGGACGATCACGAGCGCCAGCGGAGGGAGCCACCAGGTGCCTGCGTCGAGGCGGATCCTGGCGTCGCCGAAGAGCAGGATCTCGGTGGCCCCGCGGCTCAGCGCATGGATCGGCACGCCCACGACCACGATCAGGGCCATCGCCTCGAAGAAGAGCAGTCCGAGCGAGAGGAGCCCCGCGACCAGGTCCAGCAGCAGCACGAGCACCTCGCGCCAGGTCGCGGGCTCGGTGAGGCGGATGTTCAGCCAGTTCTGCCGGTCCTCGCCCGCCACCCGGACGTGCCCGGTCGGGATCGCCGCGAAGCCGAGCAGCCTCTGCCGCCGGCGTTCGAGGGCCCCGATGGCGATCCCCCAGATCGGCAGCAGCAGAAGCGTGAGGGGGAGGAGGACCAGAAGCAGCAGGCCGAGCACGGCCGAGATCAGGAGATAGCAGAGCGCCCGCCACGGCCACCAGGAGGTCAGGACGACCCAGGGCGCCCGCTGCAGGGCCTGCGTCACGGTGTGCGCACGACGCGAAGAGAGAAGGCGCGTGCTCATGCGGTCAGTCTAGGGACGAGGGGGATCGGCCGAGCGCGGCTGCGGCGAAGAGTAGACCTGGCGCTACCGGCGAGGAGGCTCGCGGCCTCCTGCGCGCACGACCGGATCCGGCTGGACTGGAGGCATGGAAGAGATCCTGGTGGCCGAGGGCCTCATGAAGCAGTACATCGCGGGCCGGGAACGGGTACCGGTGCTGCGCGGCATCGACCTCGCCGTCGATGCCGGGGAGATGGTGAGCATCGTCGGCCCGAGCGGATCCGGCAAGTCGACGCTGCTGTACTGCCTCGCGGGTCTCGAACGCGCCGATCAGGGGCAGGTCAGGATGCATGGGGAAGCGCTGACCGGTGCGTCCGCGTCGAGGCTCGCGACGCTGCGGCGCGACCGGATCGGCTTCGTCTTCCAGTCCTACAACCTGATCCCTTCATTGTCCGTCCGGGAGAACGTGGCGCTCCCCGCCCGGTTGGCCCGTCGCGCGGCGCCGGACGTCGAGGGTGCGCTCGCCGCGGTGGGGCTGGCGGAACACGGAGCCAAGCGCCCAGGGCAGCTCTCCGGCGGTCAGCAGCAGCGCGTGGCGATGGCGCGGGTCCTCGCCGCGCAGCCGGCCGTGCTCTTCGCGGACGAGCCCACCGGAGCGCTGGACTCCGCGGCCGGCGGCGTGGTGCTCGATCTGCTGCGCGGATATGCGCAGGGGGAGCGCTCCGTGGTGCTGGTGACGCACGACCTGGACGCCGCCGCGCGTGCCGATCGCACGATCGTGCTCCGGGACGGCCTCGTCGTGGCCGAGCTGCGGAGACCGAGCGCCGCGCAGATCCTCGCCGCGCAGCACGCCTCGAGCGAAGACTCTTCCGCGGCCGGACGCGGTGCGGGAACCCATGTGCTCCGCACGGCCGAGGCCGGCGCATGATCCGGCTGCTGCTCGGCGAGCTGCGTGCGGACTGGCGCTCCTGGGCGGGCCTCGTGCTCGTCGCGGCCGTTGCGGGTCTCGCGATCGGGATCGGCGGATCCTTCCTCGAGACCGGCCTTCACGTCGGCGGGCGGAGGGGGGAGGGGATCAGCGGCGTCTCTTCGATGATCCTGGTGTTCAGCGGTGTGAGTGCGATCGCAGTCACCAGCGCCGTCGCCCGTCTCGCGGTCGACCTCGGCAGGCCCGGCTATGCGCGATGGCAGCTCTGCGGGGTCACCCCTCGGCAGACCGCTGCCGTCGTCCTGGGTCAGGTGGTGGTGCTGAGCCTGACCGGGGCAGCGGTGGGTCTCGGCGCGACCGCGCTGCTCGCCCGCTTCGTGCTGAGACTCGCGTTCGACGGCGCGTCCGGAGGCTACGAGACCACGACTGCGATCGTCGGACCGCTGACCGCGATCCTCCTGGGCGGAGGCGTGCTGCTCGTCGCCCTGCTCGGCGGACTGCCCGCCGCGCGCCGGGCCGCCCGCACCCCCGCGCTCGAGGCGCTCCGCGAGTCGGAGCCCCAAGGCACGGCGATGCGGTGGTGGCGATGGGCGCTGTTCGCCGTCCTGACGGCGGGCATGGTGGCCGCGGTGCAGGCGTGGATGTCCTCGGCCGCCACCGCCACCCCCGAGGATCGCAGCACCCTGATCTCGCAGACGCCGCTCATCGCGCCGCTCCTCACGATGGTGATCGTGGCCGGAGGTCCGGTCCTGTACGCGCCGCTGCTGCGGGCATGGACCGCGCTTCTGCCGGCGAGGGCGTCGTCGGCGTGGTTCCTCGCCCGGCACCAGGCGCGCTACCACCTCGGGCGCAGCACGGCCTCGATCACCCCGCTCCTCACCGGAACGGCGATGCTCGGCGGTCTCTACACCGTCACCGCGACCTGGGGGGCGGCGGCGAGAGCCGCCGGCGAGCCCTTCGAGGGGCTCAAGCTCGGCCAGGTGATCGTCCTGCTGGGCGGACCGCTGCTGCTCGCGGGGATCGGCGCGGCCGTGGTCGTGTTCATGAGCAACCGCACCCAGGCACGGGAGCAGGCGCTGCTGTCGGCGAGCGGCGCGACGACGACCGTGATCCTCCGAGCCGCGGTGCTGCAGGCGCTCATCCACGTGTGCACCGCCGCGCTGCTGTCCGGCGCGGTGATCGCGGCGACCGGCGTGCTGACCACCGCCATGCTCCGCCCGTTCTATCCCGCCGTCGTGCCGCAGTTCGACGTCGGATCCTCCTGGGTCCTCGTCGGTGCGGGTGCGCTGCTCACCGCGGCGGCCGTGCTGATCCCGGTCCTGTCACGGCTGCGGGCATCGGTGGCGACGGCGCTCAACGCGGTGTGAGCGCCATCCGGGTGCCGCCCCGCGGATGTCCGTGTCCGCTCGTAGACTTCAGAGGTGCCGGAGAACATCTCGCTGGAAGCCGCCCGCGTCGAGGCCGAGGAGCTGACGACCCGCATCCTGGAGGCGAAGGACGCGTACTACGGCCGCGACACCTCGCTCGTCGACGACGCCACCTACGACGGCTGGATGCACCGGCTCGAGGAGCTCGAGCGCGTGCACCCCGAACTGCAGGGGCAGGATTCGCCGACCCAGATGGTCGGCGCGGCCGACGCGACGGGCCTGCAGACCATCGAGCACGCCGAGCGCATGCTCAGCCTCGACAACGTGTTCTCGCTCGACGAGCTGCGCGAGTGGGCCGCCAAGACCCGCGCCGCGGCCGCTCGCGACGTCGCCTGGCTCACCGAGCTCAAGATCGACGGCCTCGCGATCAACCTTCGTTACGAGCACGGCGTCCTCACCTCCGCCGCCACGCGGGGCGACGGCCGCGTCGGCGAGATCGTGACCGAGAACGCGCTGCGCGTCGCGGGCATCCCCGAGCGGCTCAGCGGCTCAGGGCACCCGGCGATCGTCGAGGTGCGCGGCGAGGTCTTCATCCCCGTCGCCGCGTTCGAGCGGCTGAACGCGGCGCAGGCCGCGTTCCGCGACCGCGCGTACGCCGAGGCGCTGGAGCGCTTCCAGGCCCGTGGCGGCGCCAAGAAGCCCTTCGACGAGGAGAAGGCCCGCACCGCGGCCGCCCGGCGCTTCCCCTCCTTCGCGAACCCCCGCAACGCCGCGAGCGGAGGCCTGCGCCAGCAGCTGGACAAGAAGGACGGCATGGAACTCGAGGCGGGTCTGCTCCGCGTGGACTCCCTCGCGCTGTACGTGCACGGCATCGGAGCCTGGCCGGATCCGCCCGTCTCCGCGCAGAGCGAGGTCTACGAGCTGCTCGCGGAGTGGGGGCTGCCCACGAGTCCGCATACGAAGGTCTGCGCGACGATCGATGAGGTCGCCGAGTTCGTCGCCTACTTCGGCGAGCACCGGCACGACATCGAGCACGAGCTGGACGGCATCGTCGTGAAGGTCGACGAGCTCGATCTGCACGCCGAACTAGGCGCCACGAGCCGTGCGCCCCGCTGGGCGATCGCCTACAAGTACCCGCCGGAGGAGGTGCAGACGACCCTTCTCGACATCGTGGTGTCGGTCGGTCGCACCGGCCGCGCGACGCCGTTCGCGGTCATGGCTCCCGCGCACGTCGCCGGAAGCGTCGTGCGCCAGGCCACGCTGCACAACAAGGACGTGGTGAAGGCCAAGGGCGTGCTGATCGGCGACACGGTGGTGCTGCGCAAGGCGGGCGATGTGATCCCCGAGGTGCTCGGCCCGGTGGTCGAGCGGCGCGACGGCTCCGAGCGGGAGTTCGTGATGCCGGAGCGCTGCCCGGAGTGCGGCTCGATCCTGGCGCCCGCCAAGGAGGGCGACATCGACCTGCGCTGTCCGAACACGCGATCCTGCCCTGCGCAGGTGCGCGGTCGTGTCGAGCACATCGGATCCCGCGGCGCGCTCGACGTCGAGGCGCTCGGCGAGGTCACCGCGGCCGCGCTCACGCAGCCGAGCCACCCTGCGGTCCCGCCGCTGGAGACCGAGGCGGGACTGTTCACGCTCACGCTCGAGCAGCTCGTGCCGATCGAGGTCGTCGTCCGCGACGCCGAGACGGGGCTCCCGAAGGAGGACGAGGACGGGATCGTGAAGACCCGCGCACCGTTCCGCCGCAATCCGACCGCGGCCGAGAAGAAGGAGGGCGTCAACGCGTCTCAGCCGTCCTCCCAGGCCGTCAAGCTGCTCGCCGAGCTCGAGAAGGCGAAGACGAAGGACCTGTGGCGCCTGCTGGTCGCGCTGAACATTCGCCATGTCGGGCCGGTCGCCGCGCGCGCCCTGGCGCAGTGGTTCGGATCCCTGGATGCGATCCGTGCCGCGTCCCGCGAGGAGCTCGCCGCGGTCGAGGGCGTCGGCGGGATCATCGCCGACTCGCTCCTGGACTGGTTCACCATCGACTGGCATCAGGACATCGTGCAGCGCTGGGCGGACGCCGGTGTGCAGTGGGCGACGCCAGGACACGCCGGGCCGGGAGCCGCGACCGCGGAGGGCGGAGTCCTCGACGGGCTCACCGTCGTCGCGACCGGATCCCTCGACGGCTACACCCGCGAGGGCGCGCAGGAGGCGATCATCAAGGCCGGAGGCAAGGCCGCGTCGAGCGTCTCGAAGAAGACCGACTTCGTGGCCGCGGGTCCCGGTGCCGGATCCAAGCTCGCCAAGGCGGAGGAGCTGGGTCTGCGGATCCTCGATGCGGCACAGTTCCACCTCCTCGTGACCCAGGGGCCCGACGCGCTCGACGCCTGAGAGCGCGACAGCCGGGGAGGAGCTGGGCATGACGGGCGGGATCGATCTGCTGCCGACGGTGATCGGGGTGCTCGTCCTCGCCGCGATCGCGACCGCGGCTCTGCTCGCCTTCCGGGTGCCGGGGCGGTGGACCCCGGCGCTCGCGGTCCTGCGCGGCGCGGTGCAGCTCGCGGTGATCAGCGCGATCCTGACCGGGATCGTCTCGCAGCCGGCGTGGATCGGCGTCGCACTGCTGGTCATGTTCGGCATCGCCACGGGCGTGGCCGTACGGCGGACGGGCGGCGGTGCGCACATGGTCCTCGTCATGGCGACCTCGATCGGCGCGGGCGCGGTCGTGTCCATCGGCACGGTGTTCGCGACCGGGGCGCTGCAGCCCACGCCGCGCTACCTCCTCGCGATCGGGGCGATCCTCATCGGCAACTCCATGAGCATCGCCACGCTCGCCGGGCGCCGGTTCACCGCGTCGGTGGCCGACCGGTGGGAGGAGGTCGAGGGGTGGCTCGCCCTCGGCGCGACCCCGCGCCGCTCCACGCTCGATCTCGCACGCCGGGCGGTGCGCGAGGCCCTCATCCCGTCGATCGATCAGACCAAGACGACCGGCCTCGTGGTGCTGCCGGGAGCGTTCGTCGGCGCGATCTTCGGCGGCCTGTCGCCGCTGGAGGCCGGGCGCTTCCAGATCGTGGTGCTGGCCGCGATCATGGCGGCCGGATCCCTCACCGCGGTCCTGATCGCGACGTGGCTCGGCCCGGTGCGCACGAAGCCGGTCATCGCGGCGTGACTGGTCGGCCGGTCTGGTTGCGGCTCCTCATGAGGGGTTGAATACCGTCATGGACGAGGGCGGCGAGTTCCTGGAGTGGTTCGGAACGACCTGGCAGGCGGCCGAGGCCGCGCTGTACGCGGGCGACGCCGGTCCGCGGTTCTCCACGTGGTCCTCGATCGAGCCGGTGACGCTGTTCGGCGCCTCGCGCAGTGCGACGGGGGCCGGCGCTGTGCGCGATGTGTTCCTCGCACTGGCGTCCTCGTACTCGGATATGACGTCCTTCGCCATCGAACTCGGCGCCGCCGAGGCGCATGGCGATCTGGCGTACACCGCGCACCGGGAGATCATCGCCATGTCCGTGGGCGGGCACTCGGGCCGCTACGTGCTGCGCGTGACGCAGGCTTATCGGCGTGAAGACGACGCGTGGAGGGTCGTGCACCGGCACGGCGATCAGGAGCGCGATGCCGACCGCATCCTGAGGCGCCGTGATGCTCCGGCATCGACTTCGACGCTAGCCACAGCCGGAAGCGAGGCGTTGAATACCGCCATGGACGATCGCGACGAGTTCCTGGCCTGGTTCGAAACGACCTGGCAGGCGGCCGAAGCCGCGCTGCACGCGGGCGACGCCGGTCCGCGGTTCTCCACGTGGTCCTCGATCGAGCCGGTGACGCTGTTCGGCGCCTGGTTCAGCGCGTCGGGCGTCGACGACGTGCGCGAGGTCTTCCGAAAGCTCGGGGAGTCCTTCTCCGACACCGCCACCAGCACTGTGGAGCTGCTCGCGGCGGAGGTGTCAGGAGACCTCGCCTACACCGCGCACCGGGAGATCACCGCTGCAGCCGTCGACGGCCGGCCGCGCAGCTACGTGCTGCGCGTGACGCAGGTGTACCGGCGTGAAGACGGCACGTGGAAGGTCGTGCACCGCCACGGCGACGAGGAGCTGAGCTCGATGCGCTGAGCGCAGGCGAGTGTGCCGGTGGATGGCCGGGTGCAGGTGCTTCACCCGTCGAGTGCACGGGAAGCTGCCGAATGCGCGGGTACTTTGCGTCGAGTTCCCGTGCGTTCGGCAAGTAGCCGTGTGCACGGTGGATCCGCGTGTCGAGTTCCCGTGCACTCGGCAAAAGGCCGTGCGCCCGGCGAGAACGCCGGGCGCACGAGGGTGCTCAGTCCTTGTGGCGCGGCTTGCGCGGGGGACGGTCGTCGCTGCCGCGGTCGTCACGCGGGGCGTCGTCGCGGCGCGGGCGGTCGCCGTAGCTGCGATCCGCGGATCCGCTGTCGTACGAGCGGCGCGGGCGGTCGCCGTAGCCGCGGTCGTCGCGGCGCGGACCGCGGTTCGGGCGCCCGGAGTCGCGCTGGATCTCGATGAGCCGGCCCGAGATGCGGGTGTCGCGCAGGCGGTCCAGCACCGAGGAGTCCAGGTTGGAGGGGAGCTCGACGATCGAGAAGTCCGGACGGATCGTGATCGCACCGAAGTCGTCACGGCCCAGGCCGCCCTCGTTCGCGAGCGCGCCGACGATCTGTCGCGGCTCGACGCGGTGACGACGGCCGACCTCGATCCGGTAGGGCGTGTAATCGCCGCGGCTGCGTCGTTCCGGACGTGCGCCGCGGTCGTCACGGGCGCCGTCGCGCCCGCCCGAGCGCTCGGTGCGCTCGCGCTGCGGCCGGTTGTCGGCCGCGATCGCCGCCGAGAGCGAGTCCTTCGCCGGATCCAGCAGCAGCGGGGTGTCGCCCTGAGCGACCACGGCGAGGGCCGCGGCCACGTCGGCCTCCGGCACGTCGTGGTTGCGCACGTAGTGGGCGATGATGTCGCGGAAGCCCTCGATCCGGCCGGTCTCCTCGAGCGCCGCGGTGATCGCGTCGTCGAAGCGCGTCAGACGGGTGCTGTTCACGTCCTCGGTCGTCGGCAGCGCCATCTGCGTGGGCTGCTGGCGCGTGGCGCGCTCGATGTGCTTGAGCAGGTAGCGCTCGCGCGGGGTGATGAAGCTGATCGCGTCGCCGGAACGGCCCGCGCGGCCGGTGCGGCCGATGCGGTGCACGTAGGACTCGGTGTCCGTGGGGATGTCGAAGTTGACGACGTGGCTGATCCGCTCGACATCGAGGCCGCGCGCGGCGACGTCGGTGGCGACGAGGATGTCGAGCTTGCCGTCCTTGAGCTGGCCGACCGTGCGCTCGCGCATCGGCTGCGCGATGTCGCCGTTGATCGCGGCGGCCGAGTAGCCGCGGGCACGCAGCTTCTCGGCGAGCGTCTCGGTCTCGTTCTTGGTGCGGACGAAGACGATCATGCCCTCGAAGTTCTCGACCTCGAGGATCCGGGTGAGCGCATCCACCTTCTGCGCGTACGACACCACGAGGTAGCGCTGGGTGATGTTCGCGTTGGTCGTGGTCTTGCCCTTGACCGAGATCTCCTCTGGATCGTGCAGGTACTGCTGCGCGAGCCGGCGGATCGTGGCGGGCATGGTCGCCGAGAACAGCGCGACCTGCTTGTCCTCCGGGGTCTGCGCGAGGATCTGCTCCACGTCCTCCGCGAAACCCATCTTGAGCATCTCGTCGGCCTCGTCGAGCACGAGGTTCTTCAGCTCGGACAGGTCGAGGGTGCCCTTGGCGAGGTGGTCCATGATGCGGCCCGGCGTGCCGACGACGATGTGCACGCCGCGGCGGAGCGCCGACAGCTGCACGCCGTAGCCCTGGCCGCCGTACACGGGCAGCAGGTGCACGCCCGGCATCTGGGCGGCGTACGCCTCGAAGGCCTCGGCGACCTGCAGCGCGAGCTCACGGGTCGGGGCGAGCACGAGCGCCTGCGGCTTCTGCTGCTGCAGATCCAGGTTCTCCAGGATCGGCAGGGCGAACGCCGCCGTCTTTCCCGTTCCGGTCTGCGCGGTGCCCAGCACGTCGCGCCCGCCGAGCAGCAGCGGGATCGTCTCGCGCTGGATCGCGGACGGGGTCTCGTACCCGAGCGCCTTGACGGCGGCGAGGACGGGCCCGCTGATGCCGAGTTCCGCGAAGCCGGGACTGGCCGGCGCTTCCGTTTCGGTCGCTCCGTCGCCCTCCGCAGCGGGGTCGATAGGGGTCTCGGTCGGCGTCGCGTCTTCTCGGGTCACAACTCAGAGTACCGTCCCAGGCCTGGGAGATCGCAGTCCAGAGCGCGCGAATGGCTCGATCCGAGGCCGGAATAGAGCCAATTGCGCGCTCTGAAACAGGCGGACGGGTCAGCTCCCAGAGGTCAGTGCGACCAGGCGCTCCTTGACCTGGCGGCGCAGCACCTTGCCGATGAGCGAGGTCGGCAGCTCGTCGACGACGAAGATGCGGCGCGGCACCTTGTAGGGAGTGAGGATCCCGCGGGCGAACTCGCGGATCGCCTCGACGTCGATGTTCGCGCCCGGATCCACGACGATCGCTGCGACGACCTCCTCGCCGGAGTGCTCGCTGGGAAGCCCGACGACCGCGGCATCGACGACATCCGGGTGCTGGCGCAGCGCACCCTCGACCTCGGTGGGGGCGACGTTGAAGCCGCCGGTGATGATGAGCTCCTTGATCCGGTCGACGATGCGCACGAATCCGCCTTCGTCGATCGTGACGATGTCGCCGGTGCGGAACCAGCCGTCGGCGAACACGGCCTCCGTCTCCTCCGGCTTGCCGTAGTAGCCGGAGAACACCTGCGGTCCGCGGACGACGAGCTCGCCGGGCTGCCCGGGCTCGACGTCCTTCGTCGGCTCGTCCGGATCCACCACGCGGCACTCGGTGCCGGGCAGCGGGAGACCCACCGTGCCTGGTACGCGGTTGTCCGCGACGGGGTTCGCCATGAGCACGGGCGAGCACTCGCTCAGGCCGTATCCCTCGACGAGATAGCCCCCGGTGGCCTGCTCGAACGGGACCACGAGCTCGTGCGGCAGAGCCATCGCGCCCGAGATCGCCACCTCGATGCCGGCGAGCGACACACCCTGGGCGGTCGCAGCCTTGAGCAGGCGGTCCGCGATCGGCGGCACGAGCGGCAGGAACGTCGCGGGGTGCTTCTTCACCACGTCGAGCACGAGATCGGGGTCGAACTTGGGGAACAGCACGAGGCGCGCCCCCATGGACATCGCGAACGTGAGGCAGAGCGTGAGCCCGTAGGCGTGGAACATCGGCAGCACGGCGTACACGACGCAGCCGTTCCCGCGCGTGATCGAAGGCACCCACGCCTGGGCCTGCGCCGCATTGGCGAGCAGGTTGCGGTGCGTCAACGAGGCGCCCTTCGGGGTGCCCGTGGTGCCGGACGTGTACTGGATGATCGCCAGGTCGTCGGTTGCGGGACGCGGGTGCGACGAGGGGAGCGGGGAGTACCCGACGACGGATTCCCAGGTGACGGTGCCCCGGACCCGGGTGGTGAGCGCCTCCCTGGACTCGCGTGCCTTCGCGACCGGCAGACGCAGCGCGAACCGCGTGAGCGCGGGCATCGCGCGCGTGACGTCGACCGAGATGAGGTTCGTGACGGCGAGGTCCGCAGGGAACTCCTGCACCGACGCGACGACCTTGTTCCAGACGATCGCGTGCTTCGCGCCGTGGTCCTCGAACTGCTTGCGCAGCTCGCGCGGCGTGTACAGCGGGTTGTGCTCCACGGCCACGGCGCCCAGGCGCAGGACCGCGTAGAACGCGATGATGTGCTGCGGACAGTTCGGCAGCACGATCGCGACCGGATCCCCGGCCTTCACGCCGAGCGCCTTCAGCCCCGCGGCCGCACGATCGATCGCGGCCTGCAGGTCGCGGTACGACGTGGTCCGCCCGAAGAACTGCAGCGCCGGGGCGTCCGGATAGTCGCGGGCCGATGCCTCGACGATGTCGACGAGGGATCCGGCGACCTCGTCGAGATCCTCCGGCACCCCCTCGGCGTAGCTGGCGGTCCAGGGGCGCGGAGGAACGAACGTCGTCACCTGCTCAGCCTATGCCTGAGGCCGCAGCGATCGCGCTCCGGGCGACGCCACCCCCTTCGCGCCGCCCGGAGCACCTCACCGGCGCTGCTGCTCGCTGCCGGAGAGTTTCTGCGCCAGGGCGATCGGCACGATCGAGACGACGACCAGCACGACGGCGATGACGGAGACGATCGGCGCCTGGTTGGGGCGGGCGACGTTGTCGATGATGAACATCGGCAGCGTCCGCACCCCGGATCCGGCCGTGAAGGTCGTCACCACGATCTCGTCGAAGGACAGCGCGAAGGCGAGCAGTCCTCCGGTGAGCAGGGCGGAGCGCAGCTGCGGGAAGGTCACGAGCCGGAACGTCGTCCAGATTCCGGCGCCGAGGTCGGCCGAGGCCTCTTCGAACGAGGTGCCCATGCGCCGCAGCCGGGCGACCGCGTTGTTGAACACGGTGACGATGCAGAACGTGGTGTGCGCGATGATCACTGTCCAGATCGACAGCGGCACGCCGAGGATCGTACGGAACAGGTTGTTCAGCGCGATGCCGGTGATGATGCCGGGCAGCGCGATCGGAAGGATCACGAGCAGGTTCACCGTGTTTCGGCCGAAGAATGAGAACCGCTGCAGCGCGAAGGACAGCATCGTGCCGAGGACGAGCGCGAGGGCCGACGAGATCAGCGCGACCAGGGCGCTGGTGCCGACCGCCTCCAGCGCGCCGTCGCTGCGGAACGCCCGGCCCCACCACTCCAGCGTGAAGCCGGGGGGAGGCCAGGTGAGCGAGGACGATGTGGAGAACGAGTTGACCAGGACGACCAGCAGCGGCACGTACACGACCGCGAGGATCACCGTGGTGACGACGCCGAGGGTGACTCTGGTTCCGAGGGAGATGCGCACGATGACTCCTACAGGTTGTCCAGCGCGCCGGTGCGGCGCACGAGGAACAGGTAGCCGAAGATGATGACGATCGGGATGAGGGCGATCGCGCTCGCGAGCGGCAGGTTGTTCGCCGCGCCGATGTCCTGATAGACGAGCGTGCCGAGCATCTGAGCGCCTCCGCCCACGATGCCGATCGTGATGTAGTCGCCGAGCGACAGCGAGAAGCTGAAGATGGTGCCGGCGATGATCGCGGGCAGGGCCATCGGCCAGACCACCAGGCGCAGGGTCGCCCAGCTGCGCCCTCCCAGATCGCCGGAGGCCTCCAGCAGCGAGCTCGGCACCCGCTCCAGCCCGGCGTAGATGGGCAGGATGACGTACGGCAGCCACAGGTACGAGAGCGTGATGATCGTCGCCGTGATGCCGTAGCCGGGAGTGCTCCCGCCGAAGGGACGCAGCAGCCAGTCCAGGATGCCGTCGCTGGAGAGCACGGAGCGCCAGGCGAAGGCCTTGACGAGGTACGAGGCCCAGAGCGGGGTCAGCACGAGCACGACCAGGGTGCGCTGCAGGGCGGGGGACGCCACCATCGCCATGAAGTAGGCGATCGGCAGCGCGAGGGCGACGTCGATCAGGGTCACGGCGAGCGCGATCCCGACCGTGCGCAGCGTGATGCCCTGGTAGAACGCGTCGGTGACGACCGTCACCACGTTGTCGAGGGTGAACTCGGTGCGGATCTGCCCCGTGTACGTGTCGGTGGTCCAGAACGCGGTGACGAGCAGCAGCGCCAGAGCGACGACGTACACGGCTCCCAGCCAGAACAGCGGGGCCGACAGGAGCAGGGCGAGACGGGCGCGCGGGTGCGCGGAGAGGTAGACGGATCCGCGTCGCGCCGCGGAACGGCGCGGGGAGGGGATCGCGGTGCGCGGCGGCGTCTTCGCCGGTGCGATGGTGGTCATGACGGGCCTTTCGAATCCCGGTCCCGGTCGCCCGGAGCGCGAGGCCCCGGGCGACCGGATCCGATCAGTTCCGGATCTGCTGCCAGGCCGTGGTCCAGCCCGCGTAGTCGATGCACTTCACATCGGTGCGGCCGTCCAGGCACTTCGCGATCGGGGTGGTCCAGTACCAGATCTTGCTCGCGTAGTCGGCGTCACCCGCGTGGTACGACGCGCAGTCGTCGCGGAAGTCGCAGGCCTTCTCGCTCGAGGGGGCCTCGCCGAAGAAGGCGGTGGCCTGGGCGTTCGCCTTCGGGCTCGAGATGTAGTCCAGCCACGCGTACGCGCAGTTCGGGTTCTTCGCCTTGGAGGAGATCATCCAGGTGTCGCTCCAGCCCGTGGCTCCCTCGCTGGGCAGCACGACCGCGGTCTTGGCGCCTTCGCCCTCGAGCGTGTTCTGGATCACCTGCCAGGTGGTGCCGGCGACGCTGTCGCCGGACTGGAAGGACTGCACCTCCTTGAGGTAGTCGCCCCAGTACTCGCTGATGTTCGGACGCTGCTCTTTGAGTAGGGACACCGCGGCGTCGAACTGCTTCTGGTCCAGCGCGTAGGGGTTCTTGATCTTGAGCTCCGGCTTGTGCGCCATGAGGTAGACCGCCGCGTCCGCGATGTAGATGGGGGAGTCGTAGGCGGTGATCTTGCCCTGATGCGCCGAGGCCTTGTCGAAGACGACATCCCACGAGGTGGGTGCGGTCGGGAACGCCTCGGTGCTGTACATGAGCAGGTTGGCGCCGTAGCCGTGCGGGACGCCGTAGTGCTTCCCGTCGACCGTGTTCCAGGCGCGATCCTTGAGGAACGGGAAGATCCCGTCGTAGTTCTTCAGCAGCTTCGTGTTGACCTCGGCCACGTCCCCCGACGCGACGAGGCGCAGCGAGGCGTCGCCGGAGGCGGAGATGACGTCGTAGTCGCCCGTCTTCATGAGGTTCAGGGCCTCGTCCGACGTGCCGAACGTCTTCGCCTCGACCTTGCAGCCGGTCGCCTTGGTGAAGTCCGAGACCCAATCGACGTTCGGATCGTTCGAGCCGTCCTCCACGTACCCGGGCCAGGCGAGGATCTTCACCGCGCCCTCGGTCTTGCCGAGCTTGTCGGCCGGTCCTCCGGCGGCGCCGCCCCCGCCGGATCCTGCGGTGCCGCAGCCGGTCAGGGCGGCGATCACCGCCGATGCCAGGCCGATGGCCGCGAGGGCCTTGAGGGTGTTCTTTCGCATGGGATACTCCTTCGTTCTTCTGCGTGCGTGGATGCGAGGGGTGCGGGTCAGCGGGCGCCGACCGTGCGGATGGTGCGGGACGGGGTGTCGTTCTGCGCGGCGATCGGGGCGTCGCCGAGCGCCACCACATCGGCCTCCCGCCAGGAGACGAACACGCGGTCGCCGTGGTCGCCGTGCGCGTGCCCGCCGACGTTCTGCTGGAGGACGGTGACGCGCGGGCCCTGGTCGAGGTCGACCACGAGACGCACGCCGGAGCCGAGGTAGATGGCCTCCGCGACGACGCCCGCGGCGGACCGGGATCCGGGCTCGGCCGAAGCCGCGGGGGAGACCACCAGCTTCTCGGGGCGGAGCGAGTGGTGCCCCGCGCGGCCGAGCACGAGCTCGCTCGTGACGTCGTCGAAGAGATTCGAGGTGCCGACGAAATCGGCGACGAACCGCGACGCCGGCTGCTCGTACAGCTCGAACGGCGTTCCCAGCTGCTCGATCCGTCCTGCGCTGAACACCGCGATCCGGTCGGAGAGCGTGAGCGCCTCCTCCTGGTCGTGGGTCACGAAGATGAACGTGATGCCGAGATCGCGCTGGATCTGCTTCAGCTCGACCTGCATCTGCTCGCGCAGTTTCAGATCCAGCGCTCCGAGCGGCTCGTCCAGCAGCAGGACCTTGGGCTCGACGACGGTGGCGCGGGCGAGCGCCACCCGCTGCCGCTGGCCGCCCGAGAGCTGGCTGGGCTTGCGATCCGCGACGTGCTCCAACCGCACACTCGCGAGCGCTCTCCGGGCGCGCTCGCGGCGTTCCTTCGCGCGGACGCCGCGCACGCGCAGTCCGTAGGCGACGTTGTCGAGCACCGTCATGTGCGGGAACAGCGCGTAGTCCTGGAACACCGTGTTGACGTCGCGGTCGAACGGCGCCTTCGTCGTCACGTCCTCCCCGAACAGCTCGACCGTGCCGGAGGTGGGCTGCTCGAAACCGGCGATGAGGCGCAGCACGGTGGTCTTGCCGGATCCTGATGGTCCGAGCATGGAGAAGAACTCTCCCTCGGCGATCTCCAGATCCACGCCGTCGACGGCGGTGACGGATCCGAATGCACGGGTGAGTCCGGTGAGTCTGATCGCGACGGGCTTGTCGGCCATCACATCTCCTTCGATGCGAGGACTAATCCTCTGTTAGTAGATGTTTGGAATCATATGGGAACAGAGGATTTTGTCAACACTCGTGTTACCGTCGTCTCACAGCCCCGAGAGGAGAGCGGCGTGGCACAGGTGTCGGCAGGTGTGGATCCCGCGCGGTCGGCCGTCTTCGCGCCTCTGTCGGACATCGGGCGGGCCGAGATCGTGGAGCGCCGGCTGCAGGACGCGATCACCTCCGGCGTGCTGCACGACGGGGAACGGCTGCCCAGCGAGTCGCAGCTGGGGCGGCGACTCGGCGTCGCCGTGGTCACCGCGCGAGAGGCGCTCGAAGCGCTGCGCGACGCCGGCCTCATCGAGACCAGGCGGGGTCGCGACGGCGGCAGCTTCGTCACGTTCGATCCCGATACCGCCCGGCGTTTCACCGACGAGCGGATCCGCGCGGTCAGCCGGGTCGAGCTGCGGGACGCGTCCATGCACTACGCGGCGATCGCGGGCATGGCCGCAGAGCTCGCGGCAGACCGCGCCGGAGAGGACGATGTGCAGGGCCTGCGCGAGCTCGAGGAGCAGGAGGACCTCTCCACGGCGGGCGGGGCGCGGCGCGCGGTCGCGCGGTTCCAGCTTGAGGTCGCAGCTCTCAGCCAGTCGCCGCGACTCGTGCGCGAGGAACTGCGCCTGCAGGCGGAGATCGGATCGCTGATCTGGCTGGGACTGCGCGAGGAGGACAACCGTATGCGCAGCCGCGCCGCACGGCAGGCGGAGGTCGATGCGATCGGCGCGGCCGATACCGAGGCTGCGAGAGCCATCGCCGTCCGCCGCATCGCGGGCGGCGTCGAGTGGCTGCTGGATGAGAAGTCCCGGTTGGAGACGGCGGCAGAGGCCGTCGCATCTGCACGGGCGTGAGATCGAACACACAGAAGGAGCGCGAGATGACCGGCACTGTCGCCGAGCATGACGCACGCATCGCCGACCGCATCGAGGCCACATTCGCGCCTCTGTTCGCGCTCGTGGAGGGATGGCGCACCGCGGTGCAGGACGAGTTCCGCGCCTTCGCAGAGCACGGGGCCGCCCCTGCCGCCTCCGTGCTGGATCCCTTCATGGAGGCGCTGGCGAGACCCGCGCTCGAAGCGCCAGGAGGGCTCGTCACCGGGGCCGGCTTCGTCGCCACCCCGGGCGTCTTCGCAGACGCGCCCTGGCATCTGGCCTGGTGGCTCCGGGAGATCCACGGCCTCGACCGCGGCGACCGCGGCGGCGTGCGCCGGTTGGAGGCGGTGAACGACCCGGACTCCGACCAGTTCCGCGACTACCGGCAGCTGGAGTGGTGGAAGGTGCCGGAGCGCACCGGCCGGCGTCACGTCACAGGCCCCTACGTCGACTACCTGTGCACCGACGACTACACGGTCACGGTGACGACGCCGGTCGTTCACGAGGGGCGCATGGTCGGCGTGGTCGGCATCGACGTGCACGTGTCGCGCCTGGAGCGCGTGATCCTGCCGATCCTGCGCGACGCCGCGGGCACCGGCACCATCGTCAACGCGTCGGGCCGAGTGGTGGCCTCGAGCGACTCGCACCGCGTGACGGGGACGCTGCTGCGCGGCGACGACGTGCAGAGCGCGCTCGCCGCCCTGCGCTCGGGGGCCGAGCCCGCGGGCGGCGCTGAGGGGGTGCGCGTCTCGCGCTGCGGCGACACCGCGCTGATCCTCGTGCTGCAGGGCTGAGGCCCTGGCGGCGGGGCAGCGGTTCAGCGGGCGGGGGAGCGACAGCCCGCTGGCTAGACTGTCCTGGTGTCTGAAATCACCCCTGATCTCGTACGCCATCTCGGCGTGCTCGCGCGCATCCAGCTCTCCGACGACGAGGTGACGCAGCTGACCGGTCAGCTGGACGCCATCGTCGACAACATCGCGAAGGTCTCGGAGGTGGCGACGCCCGACATCGCCGCGACGAGCCACCCGATCGCGATGCACAACGTCTTCCGCGAGGACGTCGTGGGTCAGACCCTCACCACCGCGCAGGCGCTGCAGAACGCGCCGGACGCCGACGGTGACCGCTTCCGCGTCACCGCGATCCTGGGAGAAGAGCAGTGAGCGAGATCATCCGCTGGACCGCCGCCGAACTCGGCGCCAAGCTGGCGGCGGGCGAGGTGTCGAGCGTCGAGGCGACGCAGGCCCACCTCGACCGCATCGCCGCCGTCGACGGCGATGTGCACGCCTTCCTGCATGTCAACGAGCACGCGCTCGACGCCGCCGCCGACATCGACCGCCGCCGCGCGGCGGGGGAGAGCCTGGGCGAACTGGCCGGCGTGCCGCTCGCCATCAAGGACGTGCTCGTCACGACCGACCAGCCCTCCACGAGCGGCTCCCGGATCCTCGAGGGCTATCGCTCGCCGTTCGACGCGACCGTCGTCGCCCGGGCGCGCGCCGCCGGCCTCGTCGGCATCGGCAAGACCAACATGGACGAGTTCGCGATGGGATCCTCCACCGAGCACTCCGCGTACGGTCCCACGCACAACCCGTGGGACCTGGACCGGATCCCGGGCGGCTCCGGCGGAGGCTCGGCTGCGGCCGTCGCCGCCTTCGAGGCACCGATCGCCCTCGGCTCCGACACCGGCGGCTCCATCCGCCAGCCCGCGCACGTCACCGGCACGGTCGGCATCAAGCCGACCTACGGCGGCGTCAGCCGGTACGGCGCGATCGCCCTCGCGTCGAGCCTCGACCAGGTCGGCCCCGTGAGCCGCACCGTCCTCGACGCCGGCCTGCTGCACGACGTGATCGGCGGTCACGACCCGAAGGACTCGACGTCCCTCCCCGATGCGTGGCCGTCGTTCGCCGAGGCGGCGCGCGAGGGTGCGACCGGACAGGTCCTCAAGGGTCTCAAGGTGGGCGTCATCAAGGAGCTGCCCGACTCCGGCTTCCAGGCGGGAGTCGCGAGCTCGTTCCACGCCGCGCTGAAGCAGATGGAGGCGCAGGGTGCGGAGATCGTCGAGATCTCGGCCCCGCACTTCGAGTACGGCGTCGCCGCCTACTACCTGATCCTGCCCGCCGAGGCCTCCAGCAACCTGGCGAAGTTCGACTCGGTGCGCTTCGGTCTGCGCGTCACGCCCGACGGCGGCGGCACGGTCGAGGACGTCATGTCGCTCACCCGCGAGGTCGGCTTCGGCCCCGAGGTGAAGCGCCGCATCATCCTCGGCACCTACGCCCTGTCGGCCGGCTACTACGACGCCTACTACGGGAGCGCGCAGAAGGTGCGCACGCTCATCCAGCAGGACTTCGACGCCGCGTTCGCGCAGGTCGACGTCATCGCGACGCCGTCCGCGCCGACCACGGCGTTCAAGCTCGGCGAGAAGATCGACGACCCGCTGCAGATGTACCTCAACGACCTCACCACGATCCCGGCGAACCTCGCCGGCGTGCCCGGGATCTCGATCCCGTCGGGCTTGGCGGAGGAGGACGGCCTGCCGGTCGGCATCCAGTTCCTCGCCCCCGCCCGCGAGGACGCACGCCTGTACCGGGTCGGCGCCGCACTGGAGACGCTGCTCGTCGACGCCTGGGGCGGGCCGCTGCTCGACCGCGCCCCGGCTTTGAGAACGGTTGCTGAGCCTGTCGAAGCACAGGGACCGATGGGAGAGGGCATCTGATGGCCGCCGTGAAGCTCATGGACTTCGACAAGGCGCTCGAGCTGTTCGAGCCGGTGCTCGGCTTCGAGGTGCATGTCGAGCTCAACACCGAGACCAAGATGTTCTCCGACGCCCCGAACCCGGCGAACGAGCGCAACCACGACGCGGAGCCGAACACTCTCATCGCGCCGGTGGATCTGGGGCTTCCCGGCTCCCTCCCCGTCGTGAACGAGACGGCCGTGCGCTCGTCGATCAGCCTGGGCCTCGCGCTCGGCTGCTCGATCGCCGAGTCCTGCCGGTTCGCGCGGAAGAACTACTTCTACCCCGACCTCGGCAAGAACTATCAGATCTCGCAGTACGACGAGCCGATCGCGTTCGAGGGATCCGTCGAGGTCGAGCTCGAGGACGGGACGCTCGTGACGATCCCGATCGAGCGCGCGCACATGGAGGAGGATGCCGGCAAGCTCACCCACATGGGCGGCGCGACCGGTCGCATCCAGGGCGCGGAGTACTCGCTCGTCGACTACAACCGCGCCGGCGTGCCGCTCGTCGAGATCGTGACCAAGCCGATCTTCGGCGCCGAGCACAGCGCCCCCGAGCTCGCGAAGGCGTACGTCGCCACGATCCGCGACATCGTGCGGGGCCTCGGCATCTCCGAGGCGCGTCTGGAGCGCGGCAACCTGCGCTGCGACGCGAACGTCTCCCTGCGTCCCCGCGGCCAGGAGAAGCTCGGCACCCGCACCGAGACGAAGAACGTCAACTCGATGCGCTCCGTCGAACGCGCCGTGCGCTACGAGATCCAGCGGCAGGCGGCGATCCTCGCCGACGGCGGCACGATCACGCAGGAGACCCGGCACTGGCACGAGGACACCGGCACCACGTCGCCGGGACGCCCCAAGTCCGACGCGGACGACTACCGGTACTTCCCGGAGCCCGATCTGCTTCCGGTCCGACCGGACCCTGCTCTCGTCGAGGAGCTGCGTGCCGTGCTGCCGGAGCAGCCCGTCGCGCGTCGCCGTCGCCTCAAGGCCGACTGGGGCTTCGGCGACATCGAGTTCCAGGGAGTGGTGAACGCCGGCCTGCTCGACGAGGTCGAGGCGACCATCGCCGCGGGCACGACCGCCGACGCCGCCCGGAAGTGGTGGACCGGTGAGATCAGTCGTATCGCCAACGAGCGCGAGGTCGACGCCGGGTCGCTGATCGCCCCGGCATCGGTCGCCGCGCTGCAGCAGCTCGTCGACGCCGGCACGCTGACGGACAAGCTCGCACGCCAGGTGCTCGAGGGCGTCATCGCCGGCGAGGGCACCCCGCAGCAGGTCGTCGACGCCCGTGGGCTCGCGGTCGTCTCCGACGACGGCGCGCTCATCGCCGCGATCGACGAGGCCCTCGCCGCTCAGCCCGACGTGATGGCCAAGATCAAGGACGGCAAGGTGCAGGCCGCCGGCGCCGTGATCGGCGCCGTGATGAAGGCGATGAAGGGGCAGGCGGATGCCGCCCGCGTGCGCGAGCTCATCCTGGAGCGCGCCGCGCAGTAGCGACGACCCGCCCCGTACACGCTCAAGGGCGCCGCACTCAGAGTGCGGCGCCCTTGAGCGTTGCGGCCTGAAGGCCGGCGCCGAGCACGCGGGCGATCGCGCGCAGGCTGGCCGGCTCGTGCAGCCTGCGGCGCTGTTCCTCCGGACTCTCGTCGGAGGCGGCGTCGAGGGGTCGTGCGGTGATCGTCGCCGACCAGGCGTCGGCGGCGGCCCTGACGGCGCCGCGATCCGTTCCGGCGGGCAGGCACGCCGTCAGCGCGCGCTCGACCGTGTCGTGCAGCGCGCGGCGGTAGCGGGAGAGTGCTTTCGCGACCTCCGGACGCACGTGGGACTCGTGCCAGAGGATCTCGCGCAGCACATCCGACGCCTCCCGATCGCGCAGCACCCGCTCGCCCACGTTCATCAGCGTCTGAACGGGGTCTCCGCGCACCGCGAGCGGTCCCGCATCGAGGGCGGCGGTGCGGAGGCGCTCATCGATGAGGGCCGCGAGGATATCGGGCTTGGCCGGAAAGTAGTAGAAGAGCAGGCCCTTGGGCACCGCCGCGGCGTGCGCGATCCGGGCCGTGGACGTGCCGTCGAAGCCGAGGCGGGCGAACAGGGTCTCGGCGGCGTCGAGGATCCGGGTGCGGGTGTCGCCGGCATCGGAGTTCTCGGTCATCGTGCCTCCTCGCGACGGTGCGGGACGGGGGTTTCCCCGCGTCCCGCACCCTGTGCGACCGTGCAGGTCACGCGTGAGCCGCCGTGGGGCCGCCGTGCGAAGCACGGTGGGCCTTCTCGGCGGGCACCAGTGCCCAGAGCCCTGCGGCCGCGCAGACGGCTCCGCAGATCCACGAGGTCCAGGCGGGCCCCGCATCTCCGGCGTAGGAGCCGATCCATGGGGAGATGAAGAGCAGCGCGCCGATCGCGGCGAGGATCCACTCCATCGACACGAGACCGGGAGCTGCGAGGCTCCATACCCCGGCAGCGATCATCAAGACGCCCAGGACGATCATCATGGTCATCGACATGCCCATGCCGGGCGTCATCATGATGCCCGCCACGACCGCGACCAGTCCGGCGGCGACGGCCACCCAGTCCTGCCAGCGTGTCCACTTCTTCATAGAACTCATCCTCCTTGCAGTCAGATGGCTCCCGAATGGGGGTCGCCACGATTCTACCGCTTTGATTGACCGACCGGTCAAAGAGTGCGAATCCGATGTCGGCGACCTCCGGGAGAATGGATGCATGGGACGAGGCGACGGGTCAGGACGGATCGTCTCGGCGCTCGGCGCCGATGACAGCGGGACGGGGATCCTGCACGTCGACATGGACGCGTTCTACGCCGCCGTCGAGGTGCTGCACGATCCTTCGCTGCGCGGACTCCCGCTGATCATCGGTGCCCCGGATGGGCGCTCCGTGGTCTCGAGCGCCTCCTACGAGGCGCGGCGCTACGGCGTGCGGTCGGCGATGCCGGTGGCGCAGGCGATCCGGCTCTGCCCGACGGCGCGGATCGTGCCGCCCGACTTCACGAAGTACCGCGACGTGTCGCAGAAGGTCATGGCGATCTTCGAGCAGGTCACCCCTCTCGTCGAGCCGCTCTCGATCGACGAGGCCTTCCTCGATGTGCGGGGCGTCCGGCGGCTCTGGGGGAGTCCAGGGCGGATCGGCGCCATGATCCGGGAGCGCGTGCAGGATGAGGTGGGGATCAGCTGCAGCGTGGGGGTCGCCGCCACCAAGCACGTCGCCAAGATGGCCTCGACCATGTCCAAGCCCGACGGACTGCTCATCGTCGCCGCGGCCGACACGCTCGACTTCCTCGCCACCAAGCCGGTGCGCGCGATGTGGGGCGTCGGGCCGAAGACGGCGGAGGCCCTGGAATCGCGCGGCATCCGGCTCATCCGAGACATCCGCGCCACTCCCGCGTCCGCCCTCGAGCGGGCGGTCGGTCCGGCGCTCGCGCAGCGCCTGGGCGACCTCGCCGAGGGGCGGGATCCGCGGGGCATCGAGACGAACCGCGTGGAGAAGAGCGTCGGGCACGAGGAGACGTTCGACATCGACGTCTCCGACCGCGAGGCGCTCCGCTCCGAACTGCTGCGCCTCGCCGACCGGGTCGCCGCGCGACTGCGGAGGGCGGGCTGGGAGGCCGGGACCGTGGCGATCAAGATCCGCTTCTCGGACTTCACGACCCTGAGCCGGTCCCAGACTCTTCCTGAGCCGACCTCGGTCGGCCAGCGCATCGGCGAGGTGGCGCGCACGCTCTTCGAGGCGATCGACCGGCGGGACCCGGTGCGGCTGGTGGGCGTGCGCGCCGAGCGGCTGACGGATGCCGGCGGCGCGCTGGGGCTGTGGGACGACGACGCCGAGTGGCGTCGGGTGGAAGACGCGCTCGACAGTGCTCAGGCGAAGTTCGGATCCGGGATGGTCACGCGCGCCCGGCATCTGGGCGCGCGGGCCGGACGCGGGGCGGCACCGCATCCCCGCGCGCACGGGCTGGACTGATCCCGGCGCGATGCCGGGCGGACCCTCTGAACGGCAGCGGCCGGTGGTCGAGGTCGCGCGGGTGGGCTAGCGTGGACGCATGCCGCACATCGCACTCGAGCTTGGCAAGAACTCCGCGTCCTTCGGCGTCAAGAGCGCCTACGGCGAGACGCAGGAGGTGGACGGCGCGTCCTTCACTCCGGTCGCCCTGACCTTCTCCGGCTTCGGCGGAGGCTCCGGCGGTGCCGAGGGCACGGCCGAGGGTGAGGGCGGCGGTGGCGGCGGCATCGCGATCCCGCTCGGCGTGTACGTGCGGCGCGAGGAGGGGCTGCGGTTCGAGCCGAACCTGGTCTCGCTGCTGGCCGTGGCGGTGCCCTTCGTCTGGGTGGCCGGGCGCGCGATCTCCCGCATCATCCGTGCCCTCAAGAAGTGACGATCCGGTCGCACGCGCGTTGAGCGAGGCGGTCTCCCGGATCGCGGACGCCGTGCGCGCCGTGCAGGCGTCGAATCCGGTCGTGCTCGTGGACGGGCGCAGCGGCGCGGGGAAGTCCACGCTCGCGCGGCTGCTCGCGGAGCACTGGCCGCTGCGCACGGATCCGCAGCTGATCGCACTGGACTCGATCTATCCGGGCTGGGACGGCATGGACGCCGGCGCCGAGCGCGCCTATGAGCAGATCCTCCGCCCGCACGGACGCGACCTGGTCGGCACGTGGCAGCGCTACGACTGGGACGCCGGCGAATACGCGGAGAGCTATGCGGTGGATCCCTCGCGCGGCGTGATCCTCGAAGGCTGCGGCGCGCTCACGCCCAAGGCGGCGCGCATCGCCGACGTCCGGGTGTGGGTGGAGTCGCCCGAACCGAGCCGCAAGCGCCGTGCGCTGGATCGGGACGGCGAGCTCTTCCGGCCGCATTGGGAGCGCTGGGCCAAGCAGGAGGTGGTGCACATCCGACGGGACGACCCGATCGGTTTCGCCACGCTGGTGGTCTCGATCCCGTGACCGGTCAGACGCCGTCGAGCTCGTCCGCGGCCTCGACGAGCAGATCCAGCCGGTAGCCCAGCCATTCGTAGACGCCGAGCCGGGGATCCTCCGGATCGGGAGCGGGGTCGTCCTCGATGCCGAGCCGCGAGGCGATGACGAGCCGCAGCGCGGCGAGCGTGCGCAGCCACGCGTCCACCTCGGCGGGGGCGAGCACCAGTTCGTCCGGCGCCTCCGTGCCCTCGCCCAGAGCGCCGAGGCCGGTCTGCACCACACGGGCGTCGGCGGCGCGCCGGTCGAGCAGATCGGCGCTCGTCGCATCCGCGAACTCGGCCGATGCGTCTGCGTCCTCCGGGTACACCGCGGGGGTGAGACGGCTCAGGGCGGCGTCCGCGCCGATCTCGGTCTCGCGGAGCAGGTCGAGGAACTGCTCGACGAGCTCGGCGAGATGCTGGGCCTCGATCGACTGCATCGGCACATGGATCCCGGATCCGGTCATCCCGCTCATTCTCCCGCCCGGCGCACGGTCGCCCACAGTCCGTAGTCGTGCATCGCCTGGGCGTGCACCTCCATGGTCTCGCGCGGGCCGATCGCCACGACCGCATGACCCTCGTTGTGCACGGCCATCATGAGGCGGGTCGCCCGATCCTTCGGATAGCCGAAGTACGTCCGGAAGACGCGCACCACGTAACTCATCAGGTTGACCGGGTCGTCCCAGACGACGAGCTCCCACGGCACGGCGGGCGCGGCCTGCAGGTCGAGCTGCTCATCGACGTCGGGGGTGAGGAGAGGAGAGCTCATGCCCACCCCAGCTCGTGCAGCTGCGCGTCGTCGATCCCGTAGTAGTGCGCGATCTCGTGCACGAGGGTGGTGTGCACCTCGGCGCGGAGCTCCTCCTCGTCGGCGCACTGGGCGAGGTGCGGCTCTCGGTAGACGATGATCCGGTCGGGAAGCTCTCCCATGCCGTAGTTCCCGCGCTCCGTGACCGCGAGGCCGTCGTAGAGCCCGAGCAGGTCGAGGGAGCCGTCCTCCGGCCGGTCCTCGACGACGAAGACCAGGTTCTCGAGGCCCTCGACCATCTCGTCCGGCAGGCGGTCGAGTTCGTCCGCGACGAGTTCTTCGAACGGCTCCGGATCCATCTCCATGCCACCGGAGAGCTCGAACGTCATGTGCACACGGCGTCCGAGGTCGTTCAGCCCGATCCGCTGCTCGGTGTCGAGGAGCGCGCGATAGAACGGATGGTCGGGGGAGTCCTCCTCCGTGAAGCCGAGCGTCGCGTAGAACGGCGCGTTCCACGGCACGTCGGCGAAGGTGCGCAGGGTGACGGCGAGGTAGCCGCGGTCGGCCGCTTCGTCGAGAGCCGCCTCGACCAGTTCGCGTCCGTGCCCGCGGCGCGCATGCGAGGGCAGCACGGAGAGCTGTTCGAGGTGCGCGTGGCCGTCCTCCTCGAGCACGTGCACGAAGCCCACAGGCGCGCCGCCCTCCTCCTCCGCGATGACGAGGACGAAGCCCGGTTCCGCCGCGCGGGCGGCGCCGGAGGGCGCCCCGCCGGCGAGCGCGGTGCCGAACAGCGGGGTGAAGAGCGCGTCGGCCTCGTCCTCGATCCCGGCCAGCTTCGCGAGGTCGGCATCGGTCGCGGTGCGGACGAAAGAAGCCATGCCTCGATGCTATCCGGCCTGCGGAAGGGGCGACCGCGGCGGTGCGGCTCTCGGATCCGGCCTCGGAGCGGTCAGCGCCCCGGGGCGCCGAGGCCGAGACTGCGCAGCGCTTCGCGCGCGTGCGCGGAGGCCGCGGCGGCGTCCGGCGCAGGGGCGAGGCCCAGCAGGCGCCGGCGGTGCGGCTCTCCGAGGAGCAGGGAGAAGAGCGCGGCGGCTGTTCGCTCCTCCGATCCGGGGAGAAGCGCGACCAGGGCGCGGATGTAGGCCTGAGGTCCCTCGTCGTAGAACCTGCGGGCGAGCTCGGGAAACGCGTGGGCCTCGACGATCATGAGCCGGTGCAGCCCGATGGCTTCGTCGGAGTGCAGTGCCTCGACGATGCGGATGGAGAGCTCCGCGAGGCTCTCGCCGGCCACGCGGCCGGGGACCGTGCGGTCGCGGAGACGCTCGACGCCGGCGAGGAAGACATCGGTGCGATCGCCGATGTGCGTGTAGATCGTGCGCTTGGTCACGCGGGCCTCCGCGGCGATCTCATCGACCGACACCTGTGCGAGGCCGCGCTCGGAGAACAGGCGGATTGCGGCGTCCAGCACGTCATCGAGTCGCTGTGCCCGCTCGGCGGCGGTCGGGCGACCGCGCTTGCGCGGCGCGGAGTCCTCAACGGCGCTCATGGCGTTCCCTTCCGTCGACCGATCGTGGCTCCATCCTATAATGATACGTATAGCGTGTCATTAATGAGTCGAACAGGCCGGCACACGGCCCGGACCGACCGCCCTCCGCATCCCGCGCGCAGACCCTGCGTGTCACGGATGCCGTATCTCCGCACGAGAGGAGCTCCCATGCCCACCACTTCGAAGGCCCCGCGCCGATCTGCCCGGCGCCCTGCGGCTGGTGCACCAGCCGTATCGGTGCCGCCGAGCGAGCCATCGCTCACGCCGGAGCGGATGCTGGCGTTCTACCGCCGGATGATGCTGATCCGCCGGTTCGAGGAGCGGGCCGCGCGCGCCTACACCGAGGCCGAGGTCGGCGGGTACTGCCACCTGAACCTGGGGGAGGAGGCGACGGTCACGGGGGTGACGGCCGCGCTCGGCGCGGGCGACTACGTCTACGCGAACTACCGCGAGCACGGCTACGCACTCGGCCGAGGCATCGCGCCCGGTCGGCTGATGGCGGAGCTGTACGGCCGGCAGGACGGCGTGTCCCGCGGGTGGGGCGGCTCGATGCACATGTTCGACGTCGATGCGCGCTTCATGGGCGGCTACGGCATCGTCGGCGGCCAGGTGCCGCTCGCCACCGGCACCGCTCTCGCGATCGACTACCGCGGTGGTGCCGAAGCGGTCGTCTGCCTGATGGGCGATGGCACGACGAACATCGGCGCGTTCCACGAATCGCTGAACATCGCGGCGCTCTGGGGGCTGCCCATCGTCTACGTGGTGAACAACAACGGTCTCGGCATGGGCACCACCGTCGAACAGTCCTCAGCTGAGCCGGAACTGTACAAGCGTGCGGCGTCGTACCGGATGCCGTCCGCCCGGGTCGACGGCAACGACCCGGTCGCCGTCTTCGGCGCCATGCGGGTCGCACTCGCGAACGCGAGGGAAGGGAAGCCGTACCTCCTCGAGGCGATGACCGGTCGCATGAAGGGCCATTCCGTGGTCGACCCCGCGCGATACCGGAGCAGAGAGGAGGCGGAGGCCGTGAAGGCCGCGGATCCGGTCGCCGCCTATGCGGTACGGCTGCACGGGCAGGGCATCCTGACCGACGACCTCATCGTCTCGATCGACGCCGAGGCGATGACCGTCGTGGCGGAAGCGGTGGCGTTCGCGGAGGCCAGCCCGCCGCCGGACGTCTCCACGCTGTTCGACTACACCTACGCGAGCCCGGTGCCGAACGACACACGGCGTCTGCCCGGGGCCGCGCTGTACCCCGCCGCGCCCCGCCCGGTCCTCTCGGAGGTCTCCGCATGAGCGTCATCAGCTATCGTCAGGCCCTGCACGATGCCCTTCGCGAGGAGATGCTGCGAGACGACGAGGTCTTCCTCATCGGGGAGGAGATCGGCGTGTTCGAGGGGTCCTACAAGATCACCGCCGGAATGCTCGCGGAGTTCGGACCCCGGCGCGTCCGCGACACCCCGATCGCCGAGGAGGGGTTCACCGGCGCCGCCATCGGCGCGGCGATGGTCGGGCTGAGACCCGTCGTCGAGATCATGACGATCAACTTCTCCCTGCTGGCGCTGGACCAGATCGTCAATCACGCGGCCAAGATCTACGGGATGTTCGGCGGGCAGGCCCGCGCTCCGCTCGTCATCCGGACGCCGGGCGGCGGCGGCCAGCAGCTCGGCGCGACCCATTCCCAGAACATCGAGCTGTACTACGCCTTCGTGCCGGGTATGAAGGTCGTCGCCCCCTCCACCCCGGCGGATGCGAAGGCCCTGTTGCTCGCCGCGATCCGCGATGACGATCCCGTCCTCGTGCTGGAGAACCTCGCCCTCTACAACACCACCGGCGAGGTCCCCGATGACCTCGAGCCTGCGGAGATCGGGCGTGCCAGGATCTCCCGCGAAGGCGCGGAGATCACGGTCGTCTCCTACTCGCGGATGGCGACCGTCGCCCTCCGTGCGGCGGAGCAGCTCGCGGCGGAAGGCATCGACGTCGAAGTGATCGACCTCATGAGCCTGCGCCCGCTCGACCGGCCCACGATCATCGCCTCGGTGCGGAAGACCGGCTGTGCGGTGATCCTGGAGGACGACTGGCTCACCTACGGGATCGGCGCGGAGATCGCCGCGACGATCTCGGACGGCGCGTTCGACTGGCTCGATGCGCCGGTGCGCCGCGTGGCGATGGCGGAGGTGCCGATGCCGTACGCGAAGTCCCTGGAGACGGCTGCCCTGCCCTCCCTCGAAGATGCGGTGAACGCGATCCGCGAAACGTTGGACGCCGTCGCCCGGCGTCGCTGAAAGGAACCATGATGATCGACATCCTGATGCCTCGCCTCTCGGACACCATGACCGAGGGCGCCATCGCCGCCTGGCACCGACGCCCCGGCGACACCGTCGCCTCGGGCGACGTGCTCGTGGAGATCGAGACCGACAAGGCCGTGATGGAGCAGGAGTCCTACGAATCGGGGACCCTTGCGGAGATCCTCGTCGATGTGGGCGAGACCGTCGCGATCGGCACTCCCATCGCGCGCCTGGACGATGGAAGCGGGAAGGAGCCGGAGCGCTCCGCCCGTTCGGCGGCCGCCGGCCCGACCGTCCCTGCCCCGGCAGCCGATTCGCCGGACGCTGATGTCCCGGCGGCTCTTGCTGCGGCCGTCGAGCCGGCCGCTCGACCGGAGCCGCCGCGCGCGGACTCGGAGCGCCTGATCGCGACGCCACTGGTCCGCAGACTCGCCAAGGAGCGCGGAACCGACCTCTCCGCGGTCACCGGCAGCGGTCCCGGCGGACGCATCGTCCGCGCCGATCTTGACGCTCTTCCGGACGGGACCCCCGCCCCGTCGGCCGTCCCCGCCCCGACGGTCGCGGCCGCTGACGATGGTCGCGGATCCGAGATCGTGCCCTTCGACGCGATCCGGCACACGGTGGCCTCGCGGCTGACCGAGAGCGCGACGACGACCCCGACGTTCACCGTGACCGCCTCCGCCGACGTCGACGCTCTGCTCGCGCTCCGCGCCCAGATCAACACGGCGATGGCGGATTCCGGCGCCGGGAGGAAGGTCACGGTGAACGATCTCTTCGTGCGAGCCGTCGCTCTCGCGCTCCGCGCCCACCCGGGAGTGAACGCGTCGTACTCGCCGGAGGGCCGTGGGCAGACGCTCGTGCACGCCCGTGTGAACGTCGGCATCGCGGTCGCGTCGCCTTCGGGACTCGTCGTCCCTGTCGTGCGCGATGCCGATCGCACTGCGGTCTCGGTCATCGCCGACGCCACGAAGGAGCTGATCGGGAAGGCGTCGGAACGCGGGCTCACCGCTGCGGACCTGTCCGACGGGACCTTCACGATCAGCAACCTCGGTATGTACGGCGTCGAGCACTTCACGGCGATCATCAACCCGCCCCAGGGCGCGATCCTCGCGATCGGCGCCGCCCGTGAGGAGCTGGCCCTGATCGAGGGGGCGGTCATCACCCGCACGCGGGTGCGGTACACGCTCACGGCGGATCACCGGATCATCGACGGGGCACTCGCGGCGCAGTTCCTCGCGACGCTCACGGGGTTGATCCAGAACCCGATCCGCATCGTGGCATAGGCGCAGGGGCGGCGGGGCTCCGGGGCATCCGCGAGGCTTGGTCCCCGATAGTCGATTGTTCTTGGATCTTCTGTGCGATCCAGAAGCCATCCAGCCTGGAGGCATGGATACGAGCTTTCTGGTGACATCGATCGTGATCACCGCGACCCCGGGCAGCGGCGCCCTGTTCACGATCGCCGCGGGGCTGTCGCGGGGCGTCCGCGCGGGGATCGTCGCGGCCGTCGGGTGCACGCTGGGGATCCTGCCGCACCTCGCGCTGGCGTTGTCGGGCGCCGCCGCCGTGATGGCGGCGAATCCCGTCCTGTTCGACGTCATCCGCTGGATGGGCGTGGCGTATCTCCTGTTCATGGCCTGGGGCATGTGGCGGGACGAACGCGGGCTCGCTGCGGACGCGGGGACGGAGGACGGTGCTCACGCGCCGAGGATGTCGTTCGGCCGGGTGATCCGCGATGCAGTGCTCGTCAATCTGCTGAATCCGAAGCTCACGATCTTCTTCTTCGTTTTCCTGCCGATGTTCGTGGACGTCGGGGCGGCCGACGGCGTGCTGGGGATGGCGGGCCTGGGCGCGGCCTTCATGGGGATCACGTTCGTCATCTTCGCGGCGTATGGCGCAGGAGCCGCACGGGTGAGGGACTTCGTGCGTGCGCGTCCCGGGGTGAACCGGCTCCTCGGCCGTGGATTCGCGCTGACCTTCGTCGTGCTCGCGGTGCTCCTCGCGATCACTCCACGCTGAGAGCGATCCGGCGGGATCAGAGGAGGCGGCCGAGCGTCGCGATCGCGGCGGCGAGCCGGGCGCTCGAGTGGGGGCCGTAGCCGATCACGAGGCCCGGCGGGCCGGGGGAGAAGCGGTAGTCCGAAAGCGGCTTGACCGAGATGCCCTCGGAGGCGGCCCGCCGCGCGAGGTCTGCGTCGTCGACGCCGTCCGGCAGCATCACCTGGATGTGGAGTCCGGCGGCGATGCCTTCGACGCGACACCCCGGCATGTGCTCGCGGATCGCTGCGACCGCGTCATCTCGGCGCTGCCGGTGTCGCAGCCGCAGACGTCGCACGTGGCGCTCGAGAACGCCGGTTCGGATGAGCTCGGCCAGGACGAGCTGCGGCAGAGCGGGCGAGCCGAGATCGGTCGCCCAGCGCCTGCGGATGAGATCGCCGGTCCAGGCCTCCGGAGCGATCATCCAGCCGATCCGCAGCGCCGGGGCGAGCACCTTGGACAGGCTCGAGATGTGCAGGATCCGCTCCGGCGCACTCGCCTGCAGGGCGGGGATCGGCGCGCGGTCGTAGCGATACTCGGAGTCGTAGTCGTCCTCGATGATCACGCCGTCCGTGCGCTCCGCCCAGGCGATGAGATCCCGGCGGCGCGAGGGGGAGAGCACCACGCCGGTGGGGAACTGATGCGCGGGTGTGGTCAGGACGGCTCGGACGCCGGTCGCCTCGAGCGCGGTCACGTCGATGCCGTCGCGGTCCACGGGAACGGGGCGCAGCTCGTCCAGCCAGTACCCGAGGATGCGACGGTTCCCATCCGCGCTCGGGTCCTCGATGCCGCACGTGGTCGCGTCGCGCTCACGCATGGTCTGGGCGATCAGGCTGAGAGCGCCCGTCACGCCCGCCGTGACGATGATGCGATCCGGCGACGCGACGATGCCGCGACGGCGCGCCAGCCATCCCGCCAGAGTCTCGCGCAGCGCGGGTACGCCCTGGGGATCCGCGTAGCCGAGGTCACGAGCGGTCGCCGTCGCGAGGACCCGGCGCTCGGCCTGCAGCCAGGCGGCGCGGGGGAACGCGCTCAGATCGGGGGCTCCCTCGGAGATCTGGAGCGACTCCACCGCCTCGAGCGGCTCGACGAGCCGGCGCGGACGCGCGGCAGGAGGCATCACCTCCGCGATCCGCGTGCCCGCTCCGCGATTCGTGACGAGCAGCCCCTCCTCGGTCAGGCGGCGGTAGGCCTCGACCACGACGCCGCGGGAGAACGAGAGCTCCTCGGCGAGCTCGCGGCTCGGCGGCATCCTCGTGCCGGCGCCGAGGGTCGCGTCGGAGACCGCGGCGCGGATCTGCGCGGTGAGCCACGCGGTGCGACCGCGGGACGGCGCGTCGCGCGGGTCCAGTCGGAGGAAATCGGAGCCGGTCATCTGACTGGGGAGCCTATCGGGCGTGTCGCGCCGCTTGCGGCCTGTTCGTCTCGACGAACGACGCGGGCAAAAGGAAGAGGCCCGGATCCATGCGGATCCGGGCCTCTTCGGTTGGGGTGGCTAACGGGACTTGAACCCGCGGCCCCCGCGACCACAACGCGGTGCTCTACCAACTGAGCTATAGCCACCATGTGCCTGCCGGAGCGGGCAACCTGACAAGTGTATTACAGGTTTGGGGCGAACTCTGACACGACGGCGTCCGACGTCGCCTGGACTTCCTCGGTCGTCGGTCCGGGCTGGTCGATGAACACCGCGCGGCGGTAGTACTCCAGCTCGCGGATCGACTCCAGGATGTCCGCGAGGGCGCGGTGACCGCCGTCCTTCGACGGGGCGTGGAAGAAGACGCGCGGATACCAGCGCCGCGACAGCTCTTTGATGCTCGAGACGTCGACGTTGCGGTAGTGCAGGTAGTGGTCGACATCGGGCATGTACTTCGCGAGGAACATGCGGTCGGTGCCGATCGTGTTGCCGGCGAGCGGCGCCTTGCGCTCCTGCGGCACGAATCGCCGGATGTAGGCGAGCGTCTGCTCCTGCGCCTCGGCGAGGGAGACGCCGCTCGGGATCTCCTCGTACAGGCCAGAGGTGCGGTGCATGTTCGTGACGAAATCGTTCATCTGCCCCAGCGCGGCGTCGCTCGCGCGGATGACCACCTGGAACCCGGGATCCACCAGGCGCAACTCGAAGTCGGTGATCACGACCGCGATCTCCACGAGTTCATCGATCGCGAGATCGAGCCCCGTCATCTCGCAGTCGATCCAGACCAGACGATCGTTCTCGGACGAAGAAACCATGCGGCCATCCTACTGAGCGGCACCGACGCGCTAGCCTGGAGGGGCGCCTCCTTAGCTCAGTGGATAGAGCAACGGCCTTCTAATCCGTCGGTCGCAGGTTCGAATCCTGCAGGGGGCACTTGTTCTGCGCCGGTTCAGGCGGCGGATCGACGCCCGACCCGCGAGGCGACCACGTCGACGATGAGCCAGCGCACGGCGGCGGCCGTCGTCAGCGCCCAGACGACGGACCCGAGCACATCGGTGGGGAAGTGCAGGCCGTCGCTCACCACGGCGAGACCGATCACCGCGGTGGCGACGACACCGAGCACGATGGGCAGCCAGGCGTACCGGGTGTCGCGGAGCAAGAACCAGAACGCGATCGCCAGGGCGACGACGTAGGCGGTGTGACCGCTGGGGAACGAGCCGTCGGTCTGCAACGGCGAGAACGGGTGAACGAGCAGCGACGCATCGGGGCGAGGTCGGTCCACCAGGATCTTGACGGCCGCGACGGGCAGCCAGGTGAGCGCCACGGTGAGCCCGAACAGGATCGCGGTGCGCAGCGAGCGGGAGACCGCCCACACGATTCCGGCGATCACGAGGGTGATCACCACGGCCGGGACCGGCTCGATGCCGCGATAGATCGCGTTGCCGATGGTGCCCCAGAGGCCCGTGTGGGTCTTGTTGAGGGCGATGACGAGGCTCTGATCGGCCTGTGTCGCCTTCATCGCGAACCCGAGGGCGATCACGGCGACGGCGCCGATGACCGCGACGGCCACGGCGACCAGGGGACGCCGGGTGGTGCGCTCGATGCCGGTGAGCGGCCGGGTACGGGTGCGTCGCAGCTCAGTCATGGGGATCCTCATCCGTCGCGTTCCTCGCGATGGCGGCATCGGAGGCGGGCGCTCGCGGGTTCACGCGCGCCGGATCCATGTTCCGATGCATCACCTAAGGATTGGCCAAGAAACGCGGGCTCCGTCGGCTCGTGTTGCGCCGACGGGGTCAGAAGCGCAGCGCGGCCACGGCGTCGTCGGCGCTCCAGAAGTCGCCGACGATGCGGAACACGCCGGAGGGGAGGTGCAGGCGCTCTGCGCGGTAGCGCAGGCCGAGGTCGTGCGGCATGATCCGCAGGTGCCCGCGGATCGCGCCGCGGCGATCCAGCACGCGCCAGAGGCATTCGCCGGCCGGCTGCAGCGTCTCGACGGAGCGGGTGAGAACGGGCGTCGCCCAGCGGATGGTCGGCGCGGGGGTGGTGTTCGTGGTCATTGTTCCTCCTTCTCCTTCGAACATAAGGACGGCCACCGACATTCGTGCGAGAGGCCGGAATTCCGTGCGCCCGGATAGTCCCTACACTGTGCTGGTGACCGTGACTGTATGGCTCTCGCTGGTGGTGGCGTGCCTGGTGATCAGCCTCACGCCGGGTGCGGGCGCGATCAACACCATGACCAACTCCCTGAACGAGGGATGGCGGCGTTCGATCTGGGGGATCGTCGGGCAGCAGCTCGCGCTCGTCGTGCACGTCGCGATCGTCGCTGCGGGGGTGGGCCTGCTCGTGGCACGTGTTCCGTGGCTGTTCGAGACGGTCCGGTACGTCGGAGCCGCGTACCTTGTCTACCTCGGGATCCGGCTGATCGTCGCGCGCGTTCCCGAAGCCGTCGCGGACGCCGAGGCCCTGCGCCCCGCCGAGGGGCGGTGGCCGATGCTGCGCCGAGGATTCTGGGTCAATCTGCTCAACCCGAAGGCGATCGTGTTCTTCCTCGCGTTCGTGCCGCAGTTCATCCGCCTGGACCGCGACCCCTGGCCGCAGTATCTGATCCTCATCGGGACGACGGTGGTCATCGACGTGATCGTGATGTGGTTCGTGTTCGCCGCGACGGCGCAGAGCTTCCGACGGCTCACCTCCAGCACGCGAGGCCAGCGCACGCTCAACATCGTCTTCGGCGCCCTGTTCATCGCCGTCGCGGCGCTTCTGCTCTTCGTGCACTGAACCCGCTGTTCTGGCTTCCCGGCCCCCGCCGGGCGCGATCCTCCTCCACAGACGGACCGACGGGCGGTTTCGGCACCGATTGCGCATCGCCGTCTCCACGGCCCTGGCCGGGGCGTGACGCTGTCTGCAGGAACGGAGCCGATTCGAGCTCCGCAGGAGCAGAGAAGAGCAGATCATGGCCGACACCATCACCGTGCTGGGCAACGTCGCGTCCGACCCGGATCGGGGCGCCACGGCGACCGGCATCCCCACGCTGAGCTTCCGGATGGCCACCAACCATCGCCGCCCGGATGGTACGGGCGGCTGGATCGACGCGGGGACGAACTGGTTCGAGATCAGGGCGTACCGCGCCCTGGCCGAGAATGCCGAGGTCTCTCTCGCGAAGGGCGACGCGGTGGTGGTCGTGGGGCGGCTGAAGCTGCGCGAGTGGGATGCCAAGGACGGCAAGCGGATGAACGTGGAGATCGAGGCCGAGAGCATCGGACCGGATCTGCGGCGCGGGCGCAGCGTGTATCACCGGGTATCGCATCAGGCACCGTCCCGCGGAGATGGCGCGGTGGGCAGAGGAGGGGGAGCGGCGGTGGGCGGCGGCGGCGCCGGTGCCGGTGCCGCTGCCGGCGCGGGGCCGTCGGGAGGCCACGAGGGCGTCGATACCGGTGCGCCGGAGCCGGCGGTCGATGCATGGGCGACGCCGGGCGGCGATGCCACGCCGTTCTGACCGGACGAGAGGGCTGGTCGGCCGGGGATCGTCCCGGCCGAGCGCCGCCTAGACTCGTGGAGTGCGTGGATCCCAGGCTGTGCTCGTCCGAACACCCGTGATCCGTTCCCTCGCGCCCTTGGCGCTGCTCGCCGCGCTGGTCTTGAGCGGCTGCTCGGTGGGACCGTCGGCGCCATCGGCATCGCCTTCCGCGACGGCGAGCGCCGCGACCGCTGCACCGGCCGCGGCTCCCGTGCTGCACCCCGACGGCTCCGCGGAGGACAACCTTCCGCTGTTCTCCGCCGTCGTGGCGCGGGTCTGGGCGGGGGAGAGCCGGGTCAAGGGCGTGGCCTACATCGATGCGCTCACGGCTGCGGGATTCGCCCGGGCAGACATGCAGGTCACGGCGGATGAGACGACGGTGGGCAACCCCGCCGAGAGCATCCAGTTCTCCGTGCGATGGGGGCAGGACAAGTGCCTCGTCGGACAGGTCGGTCCGTCCACCGGGGATCCGGTCACGTCGGTGCTTCCTCAGGTGGACGGCGGCAAGTGCCTCATCGGCAAGACCGCACCTGTCGGGCCGTAGCCGTCCCGGGGAGGAAGGGCGCGCGCCCCGGGTAGGCTGGAGTGTCGATCCCACGGAATACCGTCGGAGAGCGACCCGCAGCCTCGCAACCGTCGTCATGACGACAGAAGGAGCGCCCTCGTGGCCGAATACATCTACTCCATGGTCCGCGCCCGCAAGGCCGTGGGCGACAAGCTCATCCTCGACGACGTCACCATGTCGTTCCTCCCGGGCGCGAAGATCGGCATGGTCGGCCCGAACGGCGCGGGCAAGTCGACGATCCTGAAGATCATGGCGGGCCTGGACACTCCCTCCAACGGCGAGGCCAAGCTCACGCCCGGATTCAGCGTGGGCATCCTCATGCAGGAACCGGAGCTCGACGAGTCCAAGACCGTGCTGGAGAACGTCCAGGAGGGTGTGGCGGTCAAGGCCAAGGTCGATCGCTTCAACGAGATCTCCGCCCTGATGGCGGACCCCGACGCCGACTTCGACGCGCTGCTCGCCGAGATGGGCGTGCTGCAGGAGGAGATCGACGCCGCCGACGGCTGGGACCTGGATTCCCAGCTTGAGCAGGCGATGGACGCGCTGCGCACGCCGCCGGCGGATGCTCCCGTGACCAATCTCTCCGGTGGTGAGAAGCGTCGCGTCGCCCTCGCGAAGCTGCTGCTGCAGAAGCCCGACCTGCTGCTGCTCGACGAGCCCACCAACCACCTCGACGCCGAGAGCGTGCTCTGGCTGGAGAAGCACCTCCAGGCCTACAAGGGCGCGGTGATCGCGATCACCCACGATCGATACTTCCTCGACAACATGGCGGAGTGGATCGCGGAGGTCGATCGCGGCCGCCTCATCGGCTACGAGGGCAACTACTCGACGTACCTCGAGAAGAAGGCAGAGCGCCTCGACATCCAGGGCAAGAAGGACGCGAAGCTCGCCAGGCGTCTCAAGGACGAGCTGGAGTGGGTGCGATCGAGCGCCAAGGGCCGCCAGACCAAGTCGAAGGCGCGCCTGGCCCGCTACGAGGAGATGGCGACGGAGGCGGAGCGGACGCGGAAGCTCGACTTCGAGGAGATCCAGATCCCCGCGGGTCCGCGTCTGGGCAGCGTCGTGATCGAGGCGAAGAAGCTGCAGAAGGGGTTCGACGGGCGCTCGCTCATCGACGGCCTCAGCTTCAGCCTGCCGCCGAACGGCATCGTCGGCGTGATCGGCCCGAACGGCGTCGGAAAGACCACGCTGTTCAAGACGATCGTGGGACTCGAGCCTCTCGACGGCGGCGACCTGAAGGTCGGCGAGACGGTCAAGGTCAGCTACGTCGACCAGTCCCGCGCGAACATCGACCCCGACAAGACCCTGTGGGAGGTCGTCTCCGACGGCCTGGACATCATGATGGTCGGCAAGATCGAGATCCCGTCCCGCGCCTACGTCTCGAAGTTCGGCTTCAAGGGCCCCGACCAGCAGAAGAAGGCCGGTGTGCTGTCCGGCGGTGAGCGCAACCGTCTGAACCTCGCCCTCACGCTCAAGGAGGGCGGCAATCTGCTGCTGCTCGACGAGCCGACCAACGACCTCGACGTCGAGACGCTGAGCTCCCTCGAGAACGCGCTGCTCGAGTTCCCCGGCTGCGCGGTGGTCATCACGCACGACCGGTGGTTCCTGGACCGGATCGCGACCCACATCCTCGCCTACGAGGGCACCGACGAGAACCCCGACCAGTGGTACTGGTTCGAGGGCAACTTCGAGGCCTACGAGCGCAACAAGATCGAGCGCCTCGGCGCAGATGCGGCCAGCCCGCACCGCTCCACGCACCGCAGGCTCACGCGTGACTGAGATCGCCGCTGCCGGCGCTCCCGACGCCGCGGCTCCCGACGGGGCCGCGGCGGGGGAGCGGCTGCACATCCCGATCCACCTGCGCTGGGGCGATCTCGACGCGTTCAACCACGTGAACAACACCTCGATGCTGAAGCTGCTCGAGGAAGCTCGGGTGCGGGCGTTCTGGCGGCCGGGCGAAGGGGAGCACGGCCCGAGCACAGCGGTGCTGAGCTCGGGGCTCGATGCCGGCGTGCTGACCCTCGTCGCGCGGCAGGAGATCGAGTACCTGGCGCCCGTGCCTTATCAGCGGCACCCGCTCGAGGTCCAGATGTGGTTCGGCAAGCTCGGCGGGTCCAGCATCGAGGTCTGCTACGAGGTCTACAACGACGCGGCGTTCGAGGACCGCGTGCTGTACGCGCGCTCGACCGCGGTGATCGTGCTGGTGGACGCGGCCACGGGCCGTCCCACGCGGATCGGCCCCGAGATGCGCGACGCCTGGTCGCCCTATTCCGGGCCGTCGATCGTCTACGCGCACCGCTGAGCGGCACGACGGCGGCTTCGCGCGCGCCGCGCAGTGAGGTGCGGGATCAGGCCTCGGGGACCCGGATCGTGATCTCCTGGGCGACGCTCGCCACGAGGGCGCCGCTGCGATCGTAGATCCGCCCTGTCGCGAGTCCCCGTCCTCCGCGCGCGTTCGGCGACTCCTGCACGTACAGCAGCCAGTCGTCGACGCGTCCGGGGCGGTGCCACCACATGGCGTGGTCCAGGCTCGCGACCTTCAAACCGGGCACGTTCCAGCTGAGGCCGTGCGCGCGCAGGATCGACTCCTGGATCGACATGTCGCTGAGATACGCGAGCGCCGCGCGGTGCAGAGCCGGGTCGTCGGGGAACGGGGCGCGCAAGCGCATCCACACCGCCTGGTGCGCGGACTCCTCCGCCCCCGCCTGGCCGAACAGCGGTCCCTCCACGTGCCGCATGTCGACCGGGCGGTCGATGAGCATGCGCTTCGACAGCGGGTGGATCCCGTCGGACAGCTCCTCGTCCGGGGCGAGGTCCTCCGGACTCGGGATCCCTTCCGGCATCGGTTCGGCGTGATCGATGCCGGGGTTCTCGTCCTGGAACGACGCGATCATCGAGAAGATCGGCACGCCGTTCTGATACGCCTGGGCTCGTCGGGTCGAGAAGGAACGACCGTCGTGGATGCGGTCGACCGCGAACGTCAGTCCCTGCGAGGCGTCCCCGGCACGGAGGAAGTAGCCGTGCATCGAGTGCGGGACGCGGCCGTCGGGCATCGTCCGCTCCGCCGCGATGATGGACTGGCCGAGCACCTGTCCGCCGTAGATCCGTCCGGTCGGCATCGGATGCGAGACGCCCGTGAAGATGTCCTCGGTCGTGCGTGCATCGGAGGAGTCGAGATCGAGGATCCCCCGCAGCATCTCGACCGATCGGCGGGCGTGCTCGTCGTGCGTCATGGGATCCTCTCGGCGGCTGCCGCGACACACCGGGGGACCCGTCGCGACCGGTTGCTAGTTTAGAGGGCGTGCCAACGCCCCTGATCCTCGCCGATGCCGACACCGCGCGTGATGCGCTCACCTTCGTCTCCCGGGCCGGTCGCGCCGGCGACGAAGGCGTCAGGCTGCAAGCCGACGGAGGGGTGCTCGCGATGACGGCAGCGGCGCTCGTGCCGCAGACGCTGTTCGATGCGACGCCGACGATCCTCGCGATGCGGATCGTCCGGGCCGACCCCGAGCTGCGCTGCGACATCGTGATCGACGAGCTCACCACCACCGACGACCCTCGCGCCCTCGCGCTGCCCGACACCGGTCGCAGCCCCTCCTGGGCCGGCGTCGCGCCGCCACGGAGCGGTTGGACGCCGGTCGGGACGCTGGGTGCCGACGTCATCGCACAGCGCGCCCAGTGGGGCATCTCGGCGGTCGCGCACGGATCCCCGGCCGGCGCGGGCGAGGATGCGGTCCGCGCGCTGCGCGCCGCGATCTGGGGCGAGCCGGATGAGGACCTCCTCGGCCTGCCGCGCGGCATCGCCTTCGCCGCGCACGCCTTCGGCTTCATCTCCGGCGCCGAGCAGGTGCCGATCACGACCTCGGGGCGGTGGACGCGTCTCGCATTCTCGCGCGGGCACGTGCTCAGCCGCGGCCCCGCTGCGGTGGGGCTCACCGCGGTACGGGCCACGGGCAGCGCCGGCTGAGGCCGGTCGCGCCGCCGAGGCCGTCAGCGCCGGACGACGGTGATCGTCGGCGCTGAGGCGAGGCTCTGCCCGACGACGCAGTAGCGCTCGGTCGAGGCGGCGATCCGCTGCAGGCGGCCGTCGTCGGCGTCGCTGTCGATCGTGATCGTGACGGAGATCTCGCCGACCCCGACCGGCGCCTCCCGGTCCAGCCCCAGCGTCCCGCGCGCGTCCCAGTGGCACTCCGCGGTGAGCCGGACGTTCTCCACCGTCACGCCCATCGCCGTCGTCACGGCGCGGAACGTTACCCCGACGCACCCCAGCAGAGCCTGCATGAGGAGGTCCGCCGAGCACGCATCGGCTCCGTCGCCGCCGGTCGCGGGATGCTGCCCGGCGCGGACAGGGCCCGCCCATCCGTCGATGGTCGCGGTGATGCCGGGATCCCGGTAGTCCCCGGTCGCCCCGGAGACGACGCGGGCGCTGCCCGGATCCTGGCGGTAGCGCTCCTTGAGCGGCGCCTGGCGCGCTCTCAGCTCTTCAGCGTCCATGTCGCGATCCTGGCACCCCGACCGTGCGGGGTCCAGGGCCGCGGGTGGATGTCAGACCGCGTGCGCCGCCGCGCGCCCGGCCTGGCGTCCCGAGAACAGGCACCCGCCGAGGAAGGTTCCCTCCAGCGCGCGGTACCCGTGCACCCCGCCGCCGCCGAAACCGCTCGCCTCGCCCGCGGCGTACAGCCCCGGCACGGGATCGCCGCCGGCGTCCAGAGCGCGCCCGTCCAGATCCGTCTCGATGCCGCCGAGTGACTTGCGGGTGATGACCCGCAGCCGCACTGCGATCAGCGGCCCGGCGGATGCGTCCTGCAGGCGGTGCGGGGATGCCGTGCGGATCAGCCGGTCTCCGCGGTAGGCGCGCGCCGACCGCAGCATCGCGATCTGCGCGTCCTTGGTGAAGTCGTTGTCGATCTCGCGGTCGCGCGCGACGACCTCCTCGCGCACCCGGTCGGGGTCCAACGCATCCCCGCCCGGGAGCTCCTGCATGCGGGCGATCAGCCGGCCGAGGTCGTCCTCCACGACGAAGTCCTCGCCCTTGTCCAGGAACGCCTGCACCGGATCCGTGGGCCCCTTCGCGAGCCTGGAGCGCACGAGGAGCGGCACGTCCTTGCCGGTGAGATCTGGATTCTGCTCGCTGCCGGACAGCGCGAACTCCTTCTCCACGATCTGCCGCGTCGTCACGAACCAGGAGTGATCGTGCCCGGTCGCACGCAGATGGGCCAGGGTGCCGAGCGTGTCGAATCCGGGGAACAGCGGCACGGGGAGGCGGGCGCCGGTCGCGTCCAGCCAGAGCGACGACGGGCCGGGCAGGATCCTGATGCCGTGGCCGGGCCAGACCGGATCCCAGTTGCGGATGCCCTCGACGTAGTGCCACATGCGATCGCCGTTGATGAGTCGGGCGCCCGCCGTCGCGGACACCGCCTGCATCGAGCCGTCGACGTAGGCGGGAACCCCGGTGAGCATGTCCGCGGGCGGCGTGCCGAGGCGCGCGGGCCACGCGGCACGCACGAGGTCGTGGTTGCCGCCGATGCCGCCCGAGGTCACGATCGTCGCCCCTGCGGCGATCTCGAACGTGCCGATGGTCTCGCGGTCGCTCTGCACGCCGCGCGCCGCCGCGGACGATGCGAGGATGTCACCCTGCGCGCCCGTGACGACGCCGTCCTGGACCGCGAGGGCCGTCACGCGATGCCGGGGGAGGACCACCAGATGCCCTGTCTTCTCGGCCTGTTCGAGGGCGGTCTGGAACGGCGCGACGATGCCGGGGCCGGTGCCCCAGGTGATGTGGAAGCGGGGGACCGAGTTGCCGGGTCCCAGAGCGCCGTAGCCGCCGCGCTCGGCCCAGCCCACCACGGGGAAGAAGCCCACCCCGCGCTCTCGGAGCCAGGACCGCTTCTCGCCGCTCGCGAACTGGAGATAGGCCTCGGCCCAGCGCCGCGGCCATGCGTCCTCTTCGCGGTCGAACCCCGCGTTCCCGAACCAGTCCTGCCGGGCCAGCTCGTAGGAGTCGGAGATGCCCATGCGGCGCTGCTCGGGGGAGTCGACGAGGAACAGCCCACCGAAGGACCACCAGGCCTGCCCGCCCAGGTTCGTGCGCGGCTCCTGATCCAGGACGATCACGCGCCTGCCTGCGGCGATCGCCTCCGCAGCCGCGACGAGGCCGGACAGGCCCCAGCCGATGACGAGGACGTCCGTGGAGTGGGTGGTCGTGGTCGCGGTCATGAGATCTCCGTCGAACTCGGTGTGCGTGCGGCGCCCCGCTAGAGGACGGGGCGCCCGTCTGGGGTCGGTGCGCCCGCCGCGCTCGCGCGGCTCGGCTCGAATGTATTTACCATCGCATGCGCGGCGCGCTCGAGGTAGTCCCACAGCGTCGCCTCGTGGATCGGCGAGAGCTGCGCATCGTCGACCGCCGTGCGCATGCAGCGCAGCCAGCGGTCGCGGGCGTCCGGATCGACGTGGAAAGGCATGTGCCGCATCCGCAGCCGCGGGTGTCCCCGCTGCTCGCCGTAGGTGGTGGGCCCGCCCCAGTACTGCTCTAGGAACATGCGGAGCCGGTCTGCGGCCGGACCGAGGTCCTCCTCGGGGTACATCGGCTTCAGCACGGGATCGAGGGCGACCTCACGATAGAAGACCTCGACGAGACGCTGGAACGTCGCGTGGCCGCCGACCTCGTCGTAGAAGGACACCGGCTCGGTCATCGTTCGTCTCCAGGGGTCTGCGGATCCTGCGGGCTCTGCGGATCGGGGAGGGGCGGGAGGGGCAGGCTCTGCGGCGCCGACGGAGGAGTCTTCGGCTTCTCGGTCTTCTCGGCCTTCTTCGGCGTGGGAGTGGTCGGAGCGGGCTTGGTGCGCGGCGGCGGCGTGACCGTGGCGGGCTTCTCATCCTCGGTCTTCTTCTTGCGCCAGAATCCGCGCTCCGGCACCCTGGGGGCGGTCGCGACGGGGTTCGGACGGGTGCGCGGCGGGTTGGCTCCGTGCACGCGGCGGGCGCCTTCGGGGCCGGCGAGCTGCACCGTGGCCATGCTCGGGACGGTCAGCTCCATGCCGAGCATGGTGTCGCGCAGCCGCATCCGCAGCTCCTGGGCGACGTCGTCCATCGCGTTCGTGCGGGTCTTGATGACGACCCGGACCACGAGGGCGTCGCCGTCGATCGACTCCAGCCCCCAGATCTCGGGTTTCTCGATGATGCGGGTGCGCCACTTCGGATCCTTCGCGAGGCCCTGTGCGGCGGCGAGCAGCGCGTCCTCGACCGCGGGGACGTCCGCGTCGGCCGGCACGCCGAGATCGATGATCGCGCGAGCCCAGCCCTGCGACATGTTGCCGATCCGGGTGATCTCGCCGTTGCGCACGTACCAGAGGGTGCCGTTCGCGTCGCGCACCTGCGTGATGCGCACGCTCACGTACTCGACGACGCCGGAGGCGAGACCCAGGTCGACCACGTCGCCGATTCCGACCTGATCCTCGGCCACGAGGAACATGCCGTTCAGGACGTCCTTGACGATGTTCTGGGCGCCGAAACCGAGGCCCGCGCCGACCGCGGCGGTGAGCAGGGTCAGGGACCCCAGCAGATTGGGTTCGATGATGTTCACGATCAGGACGAGCGCGACCACCACGAGGATCACATTGACGATGTTCTGCAGGATCGTGCCGAGCGTCCTCGTTCGCTGCACGAGCCGCATGTCCGCGAGCGGGGAGCGTTCGAGCGCTCTCGTGTCCGTGACCTCGGCCTTCGATTTGGCACCCGCGACGATCCGGCGCACGATCCGTCGGATGACGAAGCGGAGCGCGTAGGCGATCGCGGTGCACACGACGATCGTCACGGCGCTCCAGAGCGCTTTCATGCCGATATCGCCGAGGACGGTGAGGATCTGGGTCCACGCGTCGGCGGCCTTCTCTGCCTGAGTTGCCATGGGGACGATATTCATCGTTCACGATCCTAAGACCGGGGCCTTGGCGGGTTCTGAACAGCCACGGCGCTTCGTCGGGAGCCACCCGGTGCGGCGGGGAACGGCGAAGGGCCGGAAGGAGCGAACTCCTTCCGGCCCTTCGGCTCGTCGCTCTGGGCGCGTCAGCTCTGCGCGTCCGCGGCCACGGCCTCGACGGTCTCGGCGTCGAGGGCCTGGGCGGCAAGTGCGCGCTCGACGTCGGCGAGGTTCTCGAACACGAGGCGGCGGAGTGCGGGCGCGGCGTCCTGGTGGGCGGAGAGCCAGGCGCGGGTCGCGTCGCGCAGGGCGACGTTCGCGAGCGCCTTCGGGTACAGGCCCACGATCAGGTAGTTCGCAACCTGGAAGGTGCGGCCCTCCCAGATCGAGATCAGGGCGTCGAAGTACTGCGCGACGAACGGCTCGAGCAGTGCGACTCCGGCCGGGTGCGTGAAGCCGAGCGCCGCGGAGCGGACGATCGTGTTGGACAGGTCGTCGTGCTCGACGAGCGAGGACCACGCGGCCTGCTTGTCCTCGGGCGTCGGCAGCGCCGCGCGGGCCTGTGCGGCGAACTCCCCGCCCTTGGCGGTGTTGTCGCCTGCCAGTGCGGCGTCGATCGCCCCGCCGTCGACGGCGCCGACCGTGGCGAGGCCGACGAGCAGCTGCCAGGAGAGGTCGGTGTCGATCGTGAGGCCGTCGAGCGTCAGCGCGCCGTCGCGGAGGCGGCGGACGACATCGGCGTGCTCGGGCGTGGTGAGCGAATTCGCGAACGCCGTGACGAACTGCAGCTGGCTGTCGGATGCGGCCTCCGCGCCCTGGGCGAGCGTCCACAGGCCGTCCGCCACGCGGGTGCGGGCGGCGGACCGGTGCTCCGGCGTCACGTACAGCGCGGCCGCGGTCTGCAGCTGGCTGAGCGTGGTGCGCACCGTGGTCGACTCGGTCTCGCGGCCGATGTTGCCGAGCACGAGGTCGATGTAGTCGCTCGCGGCGCTCTCGGCGTCGCGGGTCTGGTCCCACGCCGCGCCCCACACGAGCGAGCGGGCGAGCGGGTCGCTGATGTCGGCGAGGTGCGCGACGGCGGTCGCGAGGGAGCGCTCGTCGAGACGGATCTTCGCGTAGGCGAGGTCCTCGTCGTTGAGCAGCACGAGGTCAGGGCGCTTCAGGCCCTGCAGCTCGGGGATCTCGGTGCGGTCGCCGTCGACGTCCACCTCGACGTGGTGGGTGCGCACGAGGGAGCCTGCGGCGTCGAGGTTGTAGAACCCGATGCCCAGGCGGTGCGGGCGGATCGTCGGGTAGTCCGCCGGCGCGGTCTGGGTGACCGCGAAGCGCGAGATGGAGCCGTCCCCGGCCTCCGCGATGACCGGTGCGAGCGTGTTGACGCCCGCGGTCTCCAGCCACTTCTTGGACCAGACCGTGAGGTCGCGACCGCTGGTCCGCTCCAGCTCGACGAGCAGGTCGCCGAGCTCGGTGTTCTGCCAGGAGTGCTTCTTGAAGTACTCGGACACGCCGGCGAAGAACGCCTCGATGCCCACCCAGGCGGCGAGCTGCTTGAGGACGGATCCGCCCTTGGCGTAGGTGATGCCGTCGAAGTTCACCTGCACGTCGTCGAGGTCATTGATCTCGGCGACGACGGGGTGCGTGGAGGGGAGCTGGTCCTGACGGTAGGCCCAGGTCTTCTCCATTGCGTTGAAGGTCGTCCACGCCTCGGTCCACTCGGTGGCCTCGGCGGTCGCGATGGTCGACGCCCACTCGGCGAACGACTCGTTCAGCCAGAGGTCGTTCCACCACTTCATGGTGACGAGGTCGCCGAACCACATGTGCGCGAGCTCGTGCAGGATCGTGACGACGCGGCGCTCCTTGACGGCGTCGGTCACCTTGCTGCGGAAGACGTAGGTCTCGGTGAAGGTCACCGCACCCGCGTTCTCCATGGCGCCGGCGTTGAACTCCGGAACGAAGAGCTGGTCGTACTTCGCGAACGGGTACGGGACCCCGAACTTCTCCTCGTAATAGGCGAAGCCCTCACGGGTCTTGTCGAAGATGTAGTCGGCGTCGAGGTGCTCCCACAGGCTCTTGCGCCCGTAGACGCCGAGCGGGATCACGCGGCCGGATGCGCTCGTCAGCTCCGAGAAGGTCTCCTCGTAGGGGCCGGCGATGATCGCGGTGATGTACGACGAGATCCGCGGGGTGGGCTCGAAGCCCCAGGTGGCGACCGCGCCGGTCTCCTCCGATGCGGACCCGTTCGAGACGTCATGACGGATCGGCTCGGGGGTGGGGGAGTTAGAGACGACCTTCCACGCTGCGGGCGCGGTGATCGTGAACTGGAACGTCGCCTTCAGATCGGGCTGCTCGAACACGGCGAAGACGCGACGGGAGTCGGGGACCTCGAACTGCGAGTAGAGGTAGACCTCGCCGTCGACGGGGTCGACGAAGCGGTGCAGGCCCTCGCCGGTGTTCGTGTACTCGCAGTCGGCGTCGACGACGAGCACGTTCTCCGAGGCCAGGCCGTCGAGCGCGATCCGCGAGTCGGCGTACGCCGAGGTCGGGTCGATCTGCTCGCCGTTCAGGGTGATCTCGCGCACCTCGCGCGCGATCAGGTCGATGAAGGTCGCGGATCCCTCGGCGGCGCTGAAGCGCACCACGCTGCGGGATCCGAACACCTCCGCGCCCTTGGTCAGGTCGAGCGCGATCTCGTACGACTCGGTGTCGACGATCGCGCGGCGCTCCTGCGCCTCGATGCGGGTGAGGTTCTCTCCAGGCACTGCTCTGACTCCCAGGGGTGAGGGTTTCGGCCGCAAGATCCGCGCTGCTGGCGCCGGCGGCAACCGTCCCAGCCTACGCCAGAGCGCGTCTCGCATGATTCCGCGGGCTCCCACCGGCTTCCGCCGGCCGCTGCGGCGGCGCTCGGCGGCGGCAAAGGAACTTCAGGGGAAGATAGGAGGGTGAGTGCTCGAAATGTGACCGCAGCAACCGTTCCCTTCGCCTCCGCGCCCGCCGCGAGCGGGCCCGAGTTCGTCGAGACGCCCGTCGCGTATGACGGCATCCTGCTCGCAGGATTCGGCGGACCCGAGGGGCAGGACGACGTGATCCCGTTCCTGCGAAATGTCACCCGCGGCCGCGGCATCCCGGATGAGCGGCTCGAGGAAGTCGCGCATCACTATCGGCACTTCGGGGGCGTCAGCCCGATCAACGCGCAGAACCGCGCGCTCAAGGCCGCACTCGAATCCGAGCTCGTGCGTCGCGGGATCGACCTCCCGGTGTACTGGGGCAACCGCAACTGGGCTCCCTACCTGTCCGACGCCGTGACCGAGGCGTCCGAGAGCGGCGACACGACGCTGCTGGCGTTCGCGACGAGCGCGTACAGCTCCTTCTCCAGTTGCCGTCAGTACCGCGAGGACTTCGCCCGCGTGCTGGACGAGACCGGTCTCGGTGAGACCGTGACGATCGACAAGATCCGTCCGTTCTACGACCACCCCGGGTTCGTGACGTCCTTCGTCGAGGGCGTGCGCGACGCGATCACCGCCTTCACGGCGGACGGCGCCGATGCCGCGGCGATCCAGGTCCTCTTCACCACGCACAGCGTTCCCACCGACGACGCGCTGCGCTCCGGCCCCCGCGACGTCGACTGGGGCAGCGGCGGCGCCTACGCCGCGCAGCACGAGGCCGTCGCGGCGTGGGTCATGAGCCGCGTGGCCGAGCTACTTCCGAGCGCGGCCGACGTCCCGTGGGAGCTCGTGTACCAGTCCCGTTCGGGCCCCGCATCACAGCCCTGGCTCGAGCCCGACATCTGCGACGTGATCGAGGAGCTGCCCGCTCGAGGGCGCACCGCGGTCGCCGTGGTCCCGCTCGGCTTCGTGAGCGACCACATGGAGGTGCTCTGGGATCTCGACACCGAGGCGAAGGACGCGGCCGCGGAGGCGGGCCTCGCCTTCATCCGCACGCCGACGCCCGGAGTGTCGGACTCCTTCGTGGCGGGGATCGTGGACCTCATCCAGGAGCGGCTGGAGGGGCGCCCTGCTGCGGACCGCGCGCACGTGACGGCGCTCGGCCCGGCGTTCGACGTGTGCCGTCCCGGGTGCTGCGAGAACATCCGGGCGGGGTTCAAGCCGGCCGCGGCGGGCATCGCGCCCTGATCGGTCCCCAGGGCCGCGTCACGCCGCCTCGCGTCGGTCGCGCCGCTCCGTAGGATTGAGCCATGCGCATCCACATCGCCACCGATCACGCCGGTCTCGAGTTCTCCACGCAGCTGCAGCATCACCTCGCCGAGGCGGGGCATGAGGTCGTGGACCACGGGCCCGTCGAGTACGACGCTCTGGACGACTACCCGGCGTTCTGCATCCGCGCGGCGCAGGCGACGATCGACGACCAGCGTGCGGGCGTCGAGGCGCTCGGCGTGGTGTTCGGCGGATCGGGCAACGGCGAGCAGATCGCGGCGAACAAGGTCGAGGGCATCCGTGCGGCCCTGGTGTGGAGCATCGCGACCGCCGAGCTCGCGCGGGAGCACAACGACGCCAACGTGATCGCGATCGGCGCGCGCCAGCACACCTTCGACGAGGTCGCCGGCTTCATCGACCGCTTCATCGCCACGCCGTTCTCGAACGAGGAGCGGCACGTGCGCCGGATCGCGCAGATCGCCGACTTCGAGCGCGACGGATCCCTGCTCCCGGACCCGCGCGCCTGATGCCCGAGGGCCATTCCGTCCACCGGATCGCGCGACAGTTCGCGCGCAACTTCGTCGGCAAGCCCGTCGTCGCGTCGAGCCCCCAGGGCCGATTCGCCGAGGGTGCCGCGCTGCTCGACGGTCGCGCAGTGGAGAGCGTGCAGGCCGTGGGCAAGCAGATGTTCCTCGAGACCGAGGGGGATCTGTGGCTGCGCGTGCACCTGGGGCTCTACGGCGCCTGGGACTTCTCCGGCGAGATCCTGGTGGATCCGACCATCGCCTCGGCGAACGGGCGGATGGGCCAGACGAATCAGCGCGGCACGGATCTCGACGAGGCGCCGATCCTGGACGATGCCGGCGAGAACTCGCTGGCGTCCATCGGTGCTCCGCGGAAGACCCGCGTGCATGTGCGCATGTCCGAGGCGACGAAGGGCCTCGCGGACGAAGGCGCCGAATGGCCGCCGCCCGTGGTGGGGCAGGTGCGCCTGCGCCTCATGACGGACGCGACCTGCGCGGATCTGCGCGGGCCGACAGCGTGTGTGCTGCAGACGCCGGATGAGATGCTGGCGACGGTCGCGAAGCTCGGACCGGATCCGCTCGTTGGCGACGTCGACGCGGGGGAGGAGCGCTTCGTGGCCGCGGTGCGGCGCCGGGCTGTGCCGATCGCACTCCTGCTCATGGACCAGTCCGTGGTCAGCGGTATCGGCAATGTGTATCGAGCGGAGCTCCTGTTCCGTGCGCAGCTGAACCCGCACACCCCGGGGCGCGATGTGCCGGAGGAGACCGTGCGCGCGCTCTGGCGCGACTGGGTGCGTCTGCTCGCGATCGGCGTCGAGACGGGTCAGATGATGACCATGGACGATCTCACGTCCGACCAGTATCGGGCGGCCATGGCGCATCGCGACGACCGGCACTGGGTGTACCACCGCACGGGGTTGCCGTGTCGTGTGTGCGGCACCGACATCGTTCTCGAGGAGATCGGCGCCCGCAAGCTGTACTGGTGCCCGCGCTGTCAGGCGTGAGCGGGCGCGATCGCTTCTGACTGTTTCTGCTTGGTCGGCGGCGCGCTCCTCGACTGCCTGACCCGGCCTCAATTGGGGTGGGTTCAGGCGGCGGGGTGGAATCGTTTGGGTGGTGGGTCGATGTCGCCCCACGCGTATCTCAGGGGAAGTCTCTTGTGCAGCACGGACTGTTCCCCGTCGGGGTGGTGCAGGACGAAGTCGTCCTTGCGGTGGCGGGTGATGTGCCATTGTCCGTGGTGGAGTTGCATGTGGTGGAACCGGCAGAGCAGGATCCCGCGGTCGATGTCGGTGCGGCCGTTGTCGCGGGCCCATTCGTCGATGTGGTGGGCTTCGCAGTAGGACGCGGGTCTGTCGCATCCGGTCCATCGGCATCCGCCGTCGCGGATGGCGAGTGCGATGCGTTGTTTCGGGGTGAACAGGCGTGATTCCCGCCCCACGTCGAGCGGGTTCCCGGACGCATCCGCAGTGACCGGGATGGTCCCGGTGTCGCAGATCCGTCGTTCCACGACCGCCGCGGGGAGGGCGGTGAGGCCGTCCTCGGTGACCGCGACCCGGTTAGGCGCGCCGTCGGCGATCTGCTGGACGAGCCGCACTCCGGCCTGCCGGGTGCCGAACACCGCGGCCGGGTCGGCGAGCGCCCCGGCGCGGATGAGGTCGAGGAGCAGGTCATAGGACAGCTGATCATTCGTGCGTGGATCCACGGACAACTCAGCGGCGGACG
>NZ_PCOW01000014.1:0-107088 GCF_002979495.1 Microbacterium sp. MYb64
CACCTCGTGCAGTACGCGGTGATCTTCGACCGCATCTTCCGCTTCTCGATCACCGGCAACCGCACCCGCAACTACGATGCGGTCGGCGGGCAACTGCTGTTCGCGTGGCTGCACCAGCGGGGCGTGCTGCACTGGACCGACACCGCCCTCGCGTTCGACTGGGACAACGTGCCCGACGCCGTCGTCGCCCTCGGAGACGCGATCGACGACCTGTACTGGCACTCGATCGACCGCCCCAAGATCGCGCACTGGCTCGCCGCGTACGAACTCGTCCGCGGCACCCTCACCCCGCACCCGGCCTCCCGGTGGGCCCGCGGCCTGTCCGACGACATCCTCGCCGGCGCCCCCAAGGGCTACACCGACGCCGTCCTCGACGACGAATTCCCCCTCTCCATGTTCTTCGAAACCCTCGACAAGAAGATGAAACCCATCATCGAATCGACCGTGGGGATCCGCGGCACCGACGACTGAGCTGTCCGCTGGGGGCGCTTCACACTGTTTTGGGGCGCGTCTCGCCACGGATTCGTGGTGAGACGCGCCCCAAAACGCATACTCACGCCCCAAACGAAGCCGGCGCTGCAACAATGGCGGCCAGATCGACCCGGCCAGATCCGATGACCGGACCCGAACAGGGTCGGAACCCGTGACCCGGCCAGATCCACCGGCCAGATCCACCGGCCCGAACCGATGACCATGGAGGAACCACGATGACCGTCAGCGGACGCACCGTACTTCTCGCGGGGGCCACGAGCCCCTCCGGCCTCACGATCGCGCGGGCCCTGATCGGCGCCGGCGCGCGCGTCGTCGCGGTCGGCAGGGACAAGGGCAAACTCGACGCACTCGCAGCCGCGGCGCACCCCGCCGTGGACGCCTCGGCGGAAACGGCGCACGGCTCGATCCGCGTGGAGAGCTGCTCCCTCACGAACGAGGCCGAGGTCGCGGCGCTCGCGACGCGCCTCGCCGAGGACGGCGAGCACATCGACGGCCTCGTGCCGCTGGTCGGCGGCTGGCGCGGCGGCGGCGGCCTCGCCGGGCAGACCGAGGAGGACTATCGCGCCCTTGAGCAGGCCTTCACCGCGGTGCGCGTGACGAGCCGCGCGTTCGACGCCGACCTGCGCGCATCCGAGGCCGGCCGGTTCGCGATCATCTCCTCGACCGCGGTCGCCCGCCCGCTCGCGGGAGGCGCGAACTACGCCGCCGTCAAGGCCGCGAGCGAATCCTGGACCCGTGCCGTCGCGCAGGGCTTCGCCAAGGCCGCTCGCGACGCGGAGCAGCCGCTGCGCGCGGCCGCCGTCGTGCTTCGCGTGCGCGGGCTCGACGACAGCATCGACAGGGTGGCGGCGCAGGTCGTGGAGCTGTGGGACGTCGACGCCGCCGAGCTCAACGATCGGGTGATCGACCTGGCCTGACGGGACGGATCCCCTCCCCCGCTTCGCGACGCGCCTTCGCCCGGCGACCGCCGCCCCTCCGTGCCAGGATCGCCTGCGCGGGTCCGGAGAGCAGCAGCAGGAACATCGCCGCGTAGCCGATGTCCGGCACCAGCACGGCGATGACGAGGGAGACCGCGAACAGGGTGCTCATGACGATCTCGGCGATGAGGCCGCCGCGCAGCGACGCCGGAGCGATGCGATGCAGCTGCGGATGTCCTCGCAAATACAGCCGGGTCCCGAGCATGAGCAGCGAAGAGGCGAGGAGCGCCCCGATGTAGAGCAGTTTCTGCACCGCGTCGTCGGGCAAGGAGCCGAGCATCGCGGTCGAGACCGGCAGCCAGACGATCGTGAACATCCAGCCCACCTGCAACCAGACGAGGGCGTTGGTCGCCTTCTCGACCCGGTCGAAAACACGATGGTGGTTCATCCAGAAGACCGCGATGATGAGGAAGCTCAGCGCGAAGCTGAACAGCTGCTTGTTCTCGCTCTGCACGTATTCCAGGGCGGTCTTGTGCTCCCGAGCGAACTCGGACACGTTCTCGAGCAGCGGCAGGATCAGCAGCGTCATCGCGATCGCGACGACCGCGTCCTCGAAGGCCTTCAGTCGCTCGGCGGAGAGCAGCGGACGGCTCGTCTCGACCGTCGCGCCCGGCGGATCCTCATCGGCTCGGCTCACTCCCGAATGCTCCCGTACCGGCCGGGATCCGGTCAAGGCGTCACGCTCGGAGTCGTCGGCGAAGCCCCCTCGACGGAGGTGCCCTCGGCGGGGGCGCCCTGCACAGGAGCGTCCTGCGCGTGGGTGCCCTGCACCGGGGCGTCCTGCACGGGAATGTCCTGCTCCGGCGCCTCTGCGTAGAGCAGGGTGAGCCTGCGGTACGAGCGGGTGAAGAACGCGAGGCCCCCGGCCAGGACCATGATGAGCCCCGCCCACAGGCAGATCAGGGCGATCCCCCGCGCCTCACCGTTCCCGAGCAACCATCCCCACTGCCGCTGTCCGGCATCGCCGTTCATGTACGGGATGATCAGGAACTCGGCCAGCGGGGCGATGAGGAACGCGGTGATCGGCGCGGCCGCCGCCTCCATCGCCGCCGCGACACCGAACACGCGCCCCTGCCGGGCGAACGGCACCACCTTCTGGATCACGGTCTGCTCCGCGGCTTCGACGGGTGGCACCAGCATCATGTAGAGCCACATTCCGACGACGTACAGCGGCCACCACTCCCGCAGCATGAAGATCGCACCGAGCAACCCCATCGCCATCACGAGCAGCAGCAGAGTGCGCATCGGCTTCGGCCCGAGGCCGAACTTTGCCACCAGCGCTCCGCCGATCAGGAACCCGGTGGAGGAGAAGGCGAGCGCGAACCCCCACGTCTGCGCGTCGAACAGCGTGAGGCCGTACGGATCCATGAGCGCCATGTAGACGCCCCCGATCAGGTTGTTGAAGGTGGAGAAGACGATCAGCGCGAACAGCCCCGGGGCCTGCCGGATCGCCCTCGCGCTGCCGCGGAAGTCGAGCGCACCGGGAGCATCGGGATCCCGCTGCGGGTGCCCCTCGGGAATACGCACGAACAGCAGGTGGACCAGAGTGAGGAGCATCGCCGCGATCGCGATCGCGAGGGTCCACCCCATGCCGAGGAAGCCGATCGCCAGGCCCGAGAACACGCTCGTGACGAGGAACGCGAGGCCCTGCACGGTGCCCACGAGGCCGTTCGCGTTCGCGTGCTTCTCGACGGGGACCAGCAGGGTCACGGTCGTGGAGAGGGCGATGCTGCGCAGCTGCTCGATCACTCCGCCGAACAGGATCACGCCCGAGAACAGCCAGAACCACGGACCGCTCAGATCCAGCAGCGACGCCTCGGGGCGCGCCAGGTAGAGGCCGCCCGCGACCAGGAAGGCCACGGCGGAGACGACGCTCGACAACACCATCACGGTGTGCTTGCGGTGACGGTCGACGATCGTGCCGAAGATCATCGAGAAGAACGCGATGAAGAGCATGTAGGCGCCGCCGATGACCCCGGTGGCGAGCACCGACCGGGTCTCGAGGTAGACCCAGAAGGTGAGCGCGAACCAGAGGAAGCTCGTCGTCACGTTGGCGATCAGCGTGTTGACGAGCACGCTCGCGAACGCCCGAGACGCGACGGTGCCCTTCATGGGTTCGAGCGTAGAACGGGCCTCGGACATGCGGAACCCCGGCGGCCGCAGGCGCGGCGGGCGGTCGGCGGGCGGGGCGCCGCGGAATAGACTCGTCGGGTGACCGTTCTGCACGACAAGGCCCTGCGCGGCTTCGCATCCGACAACTACTCCGGCATCCACCCCGAGGTGCTCGCGGCGATCGCGGAGGCCAATGACGGCCACCAGATCGCCTACGGAGAGGATCAGTACACCGAGCGGCTGCAGGAGGTCTTCCGGCAGCACTTCGGCGAGGGCGTCGAGGCCTTCCCCGTCTTCAACGGCACGGGCGCGAACGTCACCGGGCTGCAGGCGATGCTCCCCCGCTGGGGTGCGGTGATCGCGGCGACGACCGCGCACATCAACGTCGACGAGGGCGGGGCGCCGGAGCGCATCGGCGGCTTCAAGATCCTCTCCGTCCCCACCGAGGACGGCAAGCTCACGCCAGAGCTCGTCGACCGCGAAGCCTGGGGCTGGGGCGACGAGCACCGCGCCCAGCCGCTGGTCGTCTCGATCACGCAGTCCACCGAGGTCGGCACGCTCTACACCGCGGACGAGATCCGCACCCTGGCCGACCACGTGCACGCGCGCGGCATGAAGCTGCACCTCGACGGCGCCCGGCTCGCGAACGCCGCGGCCGCGCTGGACCTGCCGCTGCGCGCCTTCACCCGCGACGCCGGCGTCGACGTGCTGAGCTTCGGCGGCACCAAGAACGGCGCCATGCTGGGCGAGGCGATCGTCGTGCTCACCCCCGGCGCCGCCGACGGCCTGGTCTACTCCCGCAAGTTCAACATGCAGCTGGCCTCGAAGATGCGCTTCGTGTCCGCGCAGCTCATCGCGCTCCTCGAGGGCGACCTGTGGCTGCGCAACGCCCGCCGTTCCAACGCGATGGCGCAGCGGCTGCGCTCCTCGCTCGAGGCGGGCATCGCCGACGGATCCATCCAGGGCGTGGGCTTCACCCAGCAGACGCAGTCGAACGGGGTCTTCGCCACCCTGCCCGACGGTGTCGCCGACCGCCTGCGCGAGACCGTCCGGTTCTACGACTGGGATGCCGCGCGCAACGAGGTGCGCTGGATGTGCGGCTTCGACACGGCGGAGGCGGACATCGACGCGCTGGTCGCGCTCGTCGCGCAGGAGACCAGCCGCTAGGGGTACTGGCGTCCCCTCGAACCGCGTCCCGGGCTCAGCGCAGCAGGCCGAGGTGCGCGAGCGCCTGTCGGATGAGCGTGCCGCGGCCGCCCTCCATCTCGGCGGCGAGCGCATCGCTCGCGGCGTCCTCTGGGCTGAACCAGGTCACCTCGAGCGCGTCCTGACGCGGCTCGCAGGTGCCGGTCACCGGCACCACGAACGCGAGCGACACCGCGTGCTGCCGGTCGTCGTGATACGCGCTCACCCCGGGGATCGGGAAGTACTCGGCCACCGTGAACGGCGCGGGCGACGGCGGCAGCATCGGGAAGGCCATCGGCCCGAGGTCGTTCTCCAGGTGCCGGAACAGCGCGTCGCGGACGGTCTCGCCGTAGCGCACGCGTCCCGAGACGATCGTCCGCGTCATCTCGCCCAGGGGCGTCGCGCGCAGCAGGATCCCGATGTCGGTGACCACACCGGATCCGTCGGTGCGCACCGGCACGGCTTCGACGTAGAGCATCGGCAGGCGACGTCGCGCCTGGGCGAGTTCGAAGTCCGTCAACCACCCGGGGTTCGCCCCTCCTGAGGCCCCGAGGCCGTCGAGGCCGCCGGGCAGGCCGGACAGCGCGTCGGGGAGACCGTCGTCGGCCGGATCGGGGTCGGGTGTGCGTACCGCCATGGTCTCTTTCTACCAGCGTCTGCGATGTGCGCCGAGTGCGAGCCCCGATCCGGGGACGGGACGTCGCCGGCCTGGGGCAGGATGGAGCCATGGCCGAACCCGTGGAGATCGATCGCGCAGCGGTGCGCTGGGCGCGACAGGACGAGGCGCTGCCGCTGCTCGTCCTCCTGCACGGCTACGGATCCGATGAGCGGGACCTGTTCTCGCTCGTGCCGTTCCTGCCCGAGGGCGTGACCGTGGCGTCGCTGCCGGCGCCGCTGGGCGCCCCGTGGCCGATGCCAGGACGCTCCTGGTACCCGATCGACGAGCTGGAGCGGCGGGACCCCGCCTCGGTGACCGCCGCCGCGGAGGCCGTGCTCCGCTGGCTCGACACGGAGGCGGCTGACGCCCCGTCGATCGCGCTGCTCGGCTTCTCCCAGGGCGCCTCGGTGGCGCTCCAGACGGCCCGCGAGGATCCCGCGCGGATCGCCGCGGTCGTGAGCCTGAGCGGCTACGCGGCCCCCGGCGACCTCCCGGGCGACGCCGCGCTGCGCGAGCGCCGCACCCCGGTGTTCTGGGGCCGCGGTTCGAGGGACGACGTCATCCCTCCCGCCCTCATCGTGCACACCGCGCAGTGGCTCCCGGAGCACTCGGAGCTGACCGGGCGCGTGTATCCGGGCCTCACGCACAGCGTGTCGGAAGAGGAGCTGGGCGACGCCCGGCGCTTCCTCGACGGGTGGCTGGACAGCCTTCAGGCCCCGGCGCCAGAGGATCCGCTCGACGGCTGATCGGGCTGGTCTCCCGGGAGGTCGCGGCCAGAGGCGTCGGCATCGCGTGCGTCCACCGGCCCGGCGTCCGTCCCGCCTTCGGCCTCCGCCCTGCGCCGCTGCTCGTCCCGCTGCATGCGCGTGCCCGCTGCTGTGAACGCCACCATGACCGCGGCGCCGATCACGAGTCCGAGAGCGATCCCGGTGCCCATGTTGTTCAGACCGGCGCCGAGCGCCACACCGACGCCCATGCCGATCGCGAGACCGGCGCCGAGGCCCACGCGGCGCATCGTCTCGCCGGATCCCGGCCGCTGCTCTTCCATGCCTCCAGGCTAGATCGCCTCAGGAGTGCGGGCATCCGCCGCAGGACGGATCCTGATCCGGCCGGGTCCGTTGACACCGCAGATGCGACACGCCCGGGTTGCACGAATCCAGGGCGCCCGGTATCGTCGTCCGGGTCCTGTCCGCCGCGTAAGGAAGTCCCTTGATCTGAGTCGTCGCCTCCGCGTTCCATCCACGCGCTGATCCGACACTCCTTCCTGCCCGCTTGTTCCGGCACAGGCATCTCCGGTCCCTGAGATCCGTCCTCTTCGCGACGACTCCTCTCTCCGCACAAGACCGATCGGCCTCAGCGCACCCCGAACACCTTCTGGGAGCCGCCCATGTCATTCCTCACCCCCTCCTCCGCGGTCGTGCTCGACCGCGTCACCTTCACCTGGCCCGACGGGTCCACCGCGCTCGACAGCGTGTCCGGCGCCTTCGGCGCAGGCCGCACCGGCCTCGTCGGACGCAACGGATCCGGCAAGTCGACGCTGCTCCGCCTCATCGCGGGCGAGCTGACGCCGACGTCCGGGCACATCACCGCGACCGGCGAGGTGGCGTACCTGCCGCAGCGCCTCACGCTCGACACGCACGCCCGCGTGGCCGAGCTCCTCGGCGTGGCCGGCGCGCTCGACGCGGTCCGCGCGATCGCGGCGGGCGATGTCGACCCCGCCCGTTTCGACGAGGTCGGCGACGACTGGGACGTCGAGGCCCGCGCCGAGGCGGCGCTGGCCGAGGCGGGTCTGGATCCGTCGTTCCTCGACCGCACCGTCGGCGAGCTCTCGGGCGGGGAGGCGGTGCTCGTCGCGATCGCCGGGATCCGCGCGCATCGTGCGCCGATCACGCTGCTCGACGAGCCGACCAACAACCTCGACCGCGACGCGCGGGCGCGGCTCGGCGAGATGGTGCGCTCCTGGCGGGGCACCCTCGTTGTGGTCAGCCACGACGTCGCGCTGCTCGAGCTCATGGACGACACCGCCGAGCTGTATGGCCGCGAGCTCAGCGTCTTCGGCGGCCCCTATTCGGAGTGGCGCACGTGGCTGGATACCGAGCAGGAGTCCGCGAAGCAGGCCGAGAGGGATGCCAAGCAGGCCTTCAGGAAGGAGAAGCGACAGCGCATCGAAGCCGAGCTGAAGCTCGCGACCCGCTCGCAGATGGCGAAGAAGGCCTTCGAGGAGAAGCGCGTGCCGAAGATCGTCGCGAACGGCCGCAAGATGGCGGCGCAGGTCTCGGCCGGCCGGCTCCGCACCGAGGTCGCCGAGAAGGAGGGCACGGCGCGCGACGCCCTCGACGCGGCAGGGCATCGGATCCGCAACGACGCCACGATGAAGATCGAGCTGCCCGATCCCGGCGTCTCCCGGAGCCGACGCATCGCGACCCTCGGAGACGCCGAGAGGTTCTGGACGATCCAGGGCCCCGAGCGCGTCGCGCTGATCGGACGCAACGGAGTGGGCAAGACGACGCTGCTCCGGCGACTCGTCGACGGGGCCGGCTCCGCGGATCCGGGTGCGGATCCGGTCGCGGATCCTGCCCCGCCGGATCCTGCCTCCGTGCCCGAGATGTCCGCCCTCAGCGGCGTCCCGCACACGGACCGGATCGGGTACCTGCCGCAGCGGATCGACGGTCTCGACGAGACCGCGACCGTGGTCGAGAACGTCGCGGCGCGTGCTCCGGAGATCCCGGAGAAGGAGCTGCGCAACCGACTCGCCCGGTTCCTGATCCGCGGTTCCGCCATGGACCGGCAGGTGGGAGCGCTGTCCGGCGGGGAGCGCTTCCGGGTCGCGCTGGCGACCCTGCTGCTGGCCGACCCCGCGCCGCACCTCGTGGTGCTCGACGAGCCGACGAACAACCTGGACCTCGACACCGTGGATCAGGTCGTGCAGGCGCTCCGTGCCTACCGCGGGGCGGTGCTGGTCGTGAGCCACGACGACGCGTTCCTGCAGCGCCTGGACCTGGATCTGACGCTGGAGCTCGACTCGGACGGCGCCCTCTCCGAGGTCGCGCTGTCTCCCCACCCGTGAGGGCCTGATCCAGCGGCCGTCCAGGACGCGGGGGCAGGATGTGGGCATGAGCACCCTCGTCCGCCCCCGCAAGGGCCGCATCATCGCCGGCGTCTGTGCCGCGCTCGCCCACAGGTTCGGCTGGCCCGTCCTCCTCATGCGCCTGCTCGCCATCGTCCTGATGGTGTTCGCAGGGCTGCCGCTGTGGGTCTACATCGTGCTCTGGATCCTCATCCCCAAGGAGAAGTGAGCCCGCAGGGGTCTCGGTTTCAGGCGCGCCTCGCCCGCATCGCGCGGGTGTGGCCGAGCGTCGGATCCGCCGCGAGGAGCGCGTACTCCTCGGACTCGCGAGGCACCAGCGTGACCCGTCCTTCGGCGTCGCTGAGGACGCCCCAGCCGTAGCGCTTGCCGAGCGGCGAGGCTCGAAGGCAGGCCTGCCCCTTCGAGAAGAACTCGTCCCGTGCCTCACCATCCGCGGGGTCGATGCCTCGGCGCAGCGCCCAGGTGGAGAAGATGACGTCGTCGGAGGTCCGCTCGAAAGGGTGCTCCGCGATCATCCGGTAGTGCAGCGCCCCGATCGTCGGGACGGTCCCTGAGCTCGCCGAAGAGCCTGCGGGCGGTTCCTGCGCGTGGTCCGTCGGGCAGTCCTCGGCCACCTCGATGAACGTGCTCGTGTAGTTCGTGGTGTGCTCGGCCATGCATCCATGCTCGCACCGTGCCGGGACGGAGGGCTTGGAGATCCGCGACAGGATCCGAGCACGGGCTCACCGCCCGCCGGGTAGCGTCAAGGCATGGAGCCCGCAGACCCGTCCGCCCGTCCGCGGCTCAGCGCACGGGCGGCCTCCGCCCTGTCCACGACCGCATGGATCGTCGCCGCGCTCACGTGGGTCGTCGCCTCGGGCGCGACGCTGCGCTACCTGCACACCGAGGCGAGCATCGTCAGCATCGTCTGGATCCTCATCGCCGTCGTCTGCGCCGTGCTCGCCGTCGTCGTCGATGTCCTGACCCGTCGCGTGCGCGGCACCGGCCCGGGGGCCGTCACGCTGCGCGCACTCGGCAGCGCCGTCACCGGCCTGTCCCTCGGGTTCGCGATCGCAGACGCGGTGATGGTCAGCCGCGGCTATGCGGAGCCGAAGGGGTACCTGCTCGCGATGGCCGCCCTGGTGCCGACGCTGCTCGGCCTACTGATCTTCTTCGCCCCCGGGATGCGGGAGCGCTCCCGCCGAGCACGCCACGAACGCGGAGGTCAGCAGGAGCGCTGAGGGGGATGCGCCTTCGCCTCGAGTGTTCCGGGCCGTTGCGCCCAAGGCGGATCCGATCCCGAATGTCCGCGGCAGCCGCGAAGATGGACGGATGAGCGACGCTCCGACCGGCTCAGCGCATCGCGTGCTCGACCGCTTCACCCCCGCGACCCAGGACTGGTTCCGCGGGGCGTTCACCGCACCCACCCCGGCGCAGGCGGGGGCGTGGGAGGCGATCTCGGGCGGGAGGCATGCGCTCGTCGTCGCGCCGACCGGGTCGGGCAAGACGCTGTCGGCCTTCCTCTGGGCGATCGACCGGGTGTTCCGCGAGCGCACCGCCGAGGGTGCTGCGCCCGAAGCTCCTGCCGCTGACGAAGCCGCCCCCGCTCACCAGGCTCCCGCGCGTCCCGCGAAGAAGCGCCCTTCGGCGAAGAAGGACGCCGAGCGCCCCGGACGCACCCGGATCCTCTACATCTCGCCGCTCAAGGCCCTCGGCGTCGATGTGGAGCGCAACCTCCGCTCGCCGCTCATCGGCATCGGGCAGTCCGCCCGTCGGCTCGGGATCCCTGCACCCTCCGTGACGGTGGGCGTGCGCTCGGGCGACACGACCTCGTCGGACCGCCGCCGCCTGGTCGTGGATCCGCCGGACATCCTCATCACCACGCCCGAATCGCTGTACCTCATGCTCACGAGCCGGGCCGGCGACACCCTGCGCGACGTGCACACGGTCATCATCGACGAGGTGCACGCGGTCGCCGCGACCAAGCGCGGCGCCCATCTCGCGGTCAGCCTCGAACGGCTCGACCAGCTGCGCCGCGCAGCCGGGGCCGAGGCCCCCGTGCAGCGCATCGGCCTCAGCGCGACCGTGCGCCCGATCGACGAGGTGGCGCGGTTCCTCGGGGGCGCACAGCCCGTCGAGATCGTGGCGCCTCCCGCCTCGAAGACCTTCGATCTGCAGGTCGTGGTGCCGATCGAGGACATGCTCAACCCTCCCCCGCCGCCCGGCACCGACGAGACCCCCCGACCGGCCGGCGCCGAGCGCGCGGACGACTTCGGCGCGGACGCGTTCGGCGAGAACACCGAGATGACGGGATCCGTCTGGCCGCACGTCGAAGAGGCGATCGTCGACAAGATCCTGCAGAACCGCTCGACGATCGTGTTCGCCAATTCGCGCCGCCTCGCCGAGCGGCTCACCGGGCGGCTGAACGAGATCTACAGCGAACGGATCGGACTCGACCTGCCGGCGGCCACCCTTCGACAGGCTCAGGGACCACCCGCGGCCATGATGGCGCAGGCCGGTTCGACCGCCGGAGCGGATCCGGTGCTCGCCAAGGCGCACCACGGCTCGGTCTCCAAGGAGCAGCGGGCGATCGTCGAGGAGGAGCTCAAGTCGGGCGTGCTGCGCTGCGTCGTCGCGACGAGCAGCCTCGAGCTCGGCATCGACATGGGCGCTGTCGACCTCGTGATCCAGGTGGAGGCCCCGCCCTCCGCCGCATCCGGACTGCAGCGCGTGGGTCGCGCGGGACACCAGGTCGGCGAGATCAGCCGTGCCTCGCTGTTCCCCAAGCACCGCGGCGACGTGCTGCACACCGCGATCGTCACCGAGCGCATGCTCGCGGGACAGATCGAGGCGATCAGCGTGCCGCGGAATCCCCTCGACATCCTCGCGCAGCAGACCGTCGCCGCCTGCGCGCTGGACCCCCTCGACGTGGAGCAGTGGTTCGACACGGTGCGCCGGAGCGCGCCCTTCGCCGCGCTCCCCCGTTCGGCGTACGAGGCAACCCTGGATCTGCTCGCCGGGCGCTTCCCCTCCGACGAGTTCGCCGAGCTGCGCCCGCGCCTCGTCTGGGATCGCGATGCCGGCACGCTCACCGGACGCCCCGGCGCGCAGCGGATCGCGGTCACGAGCGGCGGCACGATCCCCGACCGCGGGCTCTTCGGCGTCTTCGTCGCCGGGGAGACGACCGGCGCGCGCGTCGGCGAACTCGACGAGGAGATGGTCTACGAGTCGCGGGTCGGCGACGTGTTCACTCTCGGCACCACGAGCTGGCGGATCGCCGAGATCACGCACGACCGGGTCAACGTGATCCCGGCCTACGGGCAACCGGGCAAGGTGCCGTTCTGGCACGGCGACGGCCTCGGTCGCCCGTTCGAGCTCGGCGAGGCCCTCGGCGTCTTCAACCGCGAGGTGCAGGGCGCGACGCCCGAGAAGGCGCGGGAGCGGCTCAGCGCCGCCGGGCTCGACGACCGCGCGCAGGCGAACCTGCTCGCGCACCTGAACGAGCAGAAGGAGTCGACGGGCACGCTGCCCACCGACCGCGCGCTGACCGTCGAGCGCAGCCGCGACGAGATCGGCGACTGGCGCGTGATCCTGCACTCGCCCTTCGGGCAGAAGGTCCATGCGCCGTGGGCCCTGGCCGTGAACGCCCGCATCCGCGAGCGCCTCGGGGTCGAGGGGTCGGCGGTCGCGAGCGACGACGGCATCATCGTCCGTGTGCCGGACGCCGACGCGGAGCCGCCCGGCGCCGAGCTGTTCGTCTTCGAGCCCGACGAGCTCGAGCGGATCGTGACCGACGAGGTGGGCGGATCCGCGCTGTTCGCCTCGCGCTTCCGCGAGTGCGCGGCGCGCGCCCTGCTCATGCCGCGGATGAACCCCAACCGGCGCACTCCGCTGTGGCAGCAGCGGCAGCGCTCGGCGCAGCTGCTCGAAGTCGCCCGCAAGCACCCGACGTTCCCGATCATCCTAGAGACGCTGCGCGAGGTGCTGCAGGACGTCTACGACCTGCCCTCGCTGCGGCGTCTCGCGACCGGCATCGCGGAGCGGCGCATCCGGCTCGTCGAGGTGCAGACCGCCCAGCCCTCGCCCTTCGCCCGCGACCTGCTGTTCGGCTACGTCGGCGCCTTCATGTACGAGGGCGACTCCCCGCTCGCGGAGCGCCGGGCCGCCGCGCTGTCGGTGGATCCGGCCCTGCTGGGCGAGCTGCTCGGCACGGTCGAGCTGCGCGAACTGCTGGACCCGGAAGTCATCGCCCAGTTCGAGCGCGAGGCGCAGAGGCTGGATCCGTCCCGCCGTGCGCGCGGCGTCGAGGGCGTCGCGGATCTGCTGCGCCTGCTCGGACCGCTCGACGCGGGCGAGGTCGCAGCGCGGCTCGAACCGGCCGATACACCCGACGCCCCTCGTCTCGCTTCGCTCGCTCAGGGACCGGAAGCCGACCGGTCCCTGAGCGAGGAGCGCAGCGACGAGACGAAGGGCGTGGCCGAGGCCGCCGCCCACCTCGACGCCCTGGTCGACGCCCGCCGCGCGATCGAGGTCACGATCGGCGGCGTCCGCAGGGTCGCCGCGATCGAGGACGCGGGCCGACTCCGCGACGCGCTGGGCGTGCCGCTTCCCGTCGGGATCCCCGTGGCGTTCCTGGAGCCGGTCGCGGATCCGCTCGGCGATCTCGTGGCCCGGCATGCGCGCACGCACGGCCCCTTCCTCGGATCCGCCGTCGCCGCCCGCTTCGGACTCGGATCGGCGATCGTGCGGCAGACGCTGCAACGGCTCGAGGCCGACGGGCGCGTCACGAGCGGATACTTCCTGCCGGATCCTCCGAGCGCCTCCGAGGCGGGGGCCCGCGCATCCGCGACGTCCGCAGGCCCGGATGAGACGGAGTGGTGCGACACCGAGGTGCTGCGGCGGCTGCGGATGCGCTCGCTGGCAGCCATCCGCGGCAGCGTCGAGCCCGTGTCGCCCGCCGCATTCGCGCGCTTCCTTCCGGAGTGGCAGCACCTCGCGCGGCCGCTCGAGGGCATCGACGGGGTCGCGACCGCGATCGAACAGCTCGCCGGCGTGCCGATCCCGGCGAGCGCCTGGGAGTCGCTGGTCCTGCCGCAGCGCGTGCGCGACTACACGCCCGCGATGCTCGACGAGCTGACCAGCTCCGGGGAGGTCGTCTGGGCCGGCCACGGAGCCCTCCCCGGTCGCGACGGCTGGGTCTCCCTGCACCCCGCGGATCTCGCGCCGTTCACAGTGCCGTTCGCCGAGGAGGCGCCGGAGCCGGGATCCCTCGAAGCCCAGCTGCTCGCCGCGCTCGCCTCGGGCGGCGCATGCTTCGCCGCGCAGCTGCGCGAAGCCATCGCGTCGCCCGATCAGCCGGCTCCGCCTGGAGGCGCCGAGAACGAGGCCTCCGTGGTCGAGGCGCTCTGGAACCTCGCGTGGTCGGGCCACGTCACGAACGACACCTTCGCCCCGATCCGCGCGCTCCTGAGCGGCGGCAACCAGGCGCACAAGGTCGCGCGCCGCGCCCCCCGCGCACGCACCTTCCGGGGCATGTCGCTCGCGCGGCCCACCTCCGCGCCGCGTCCGCTGAACGTCGGAGGGCGCTGGTCGCTGCTGCCGGAGGCGGAGACGGATCCGGCCCGGCGCGCCACGGTCTCGGCGGGCCTGCTGCTGGACCGCTACGGCGTCGTCACGCGCGGATCCGTGCAGTCGGAGGGCCTGCCGGGCGGCTTCGCCCAGGCCTACCGGGTGCTCGCGGGGTTCGAGGAGGCGGGGCACTGCCGGCGCGGCTACGTGATCGAGAGGCTCGGCGCAGCCCAGTTCGCGGCCTCGGCCACGATCGACCGGCTCCGCACCTTCTCCGGGCTCGCCGATCCCCCTCCGCGGATCGCGCGCACGCTCGCCGCGACCGACCCGGCCAACCCGTACGGGGCGGCGCTCGGCTGGCCGCGGCGGGACGGTGCCGGCACGGCCGCAGGCGCGGTCTCGCACCGGCCCGGCCGCAAGGCCGGCGCCCTGGTCGTGCTGGTCGACGGAGCTCTCGCGCTCTACCTCGAGCGCGGCGGCAAGACGGTGCTCGCCTTCACGGACGACGAGGAGGAGCTGCGCGCAGCCACCGCCGAGCTCGCGGCGACCGCGAAGGCGCGGCGGCTGGAGACGCTCACGGTCGAGAAGGTGAACGGAGACGGGATGTACGGCACGGCCGGTGGATCCCTGCTCGGCCGGCTGCTGCAGGGGGCCGGGTTCGTCGCCACTCCGCGCGGCTACACGCTGCGGAAGACCCTATGAGCCGAGCCGGATCCTCGACCACCGGGCAGGACGCATACCCTGGTGGCATGATCCGCGAGTTCGCTGCGGGATTCGGCACCCTGGTGCGCGGATTCGGCCTGTGGCGCACGCACCCGCGCCTGCTCGCGCTCGGACTCATCCCGGCCGCGATCAGCTTCCTCGTGCTCGCGGCGGCGCTGATCCCGCTGGGCTTCTCCCTCGGCGGGATCACGGCCTGGATGACGCCCTTCGCCGACGGCTGGATCGCCGGATGGCGAGACGCGTTGCGCATCGCGCTCGGCATCGTGGTCTTCATCGCGGCGGCGGTCCTGTCCGGACTGGTGTTCACCGCGCTCACGCTCACGATCGGCGACCCGTTCTACCAGCGCATCTGGCGCGAGGTGGAGCGATCGCTGGGAGGCGGGGAACCGACCGGCGAGACCGGCTTCTGGAGCACCGTCGGCGAGGGCCTGCGCCTGATCCTGCTCGGCGCGCTCGTCGCGCTGCTCACCCTGGTCCTGGGCTTCATCCCGCTCGTGGGTGGCGTGCTCGCGTCCGTGGTCGGGGTGCTGCTGTCGGGACGGCTGCTCGCGCGGGAGCTGACGGGACGGGCCTTCGACGCCCGCGGTCTCGACCACGACGCCCGGCTGCGACTGCTCGGCGCAGGGCGCGCGCGCGTTCTCGGCTTCGGCGTCGCCACCCAGCTCTGTTTCATGGTCCCGCTCGGCGCGGTCGTCACGATGCCCGCGGCCGTCGCCGGATCCACGATGCTGGCCCGTGCCCTGACCGATCGCGCCGTCGACGCTGGATCCGCAGACCCCAGAGGGGAGGCGACCGCGCATGCCTGAGGGCGACACCGTCTACCGCGTGGCGCACCGTCTCGACGACGCGCTGCGCGACGGCGTGGTCACCCGCTTCGACCTGCGGGTGCCGGAGCTTGCGACCGCCGACCTCACCGGGTCCGTCGTGCACGCCGTGGTGCCGCGCGGCAAGCACATCCTGATGAGGATCGGCGACTCGACGCTCCGCTCGCACCTGCGCATGGACGGCGCCTGGCACCTGTACCGGCCCGGCGAGCGCTGGCGGGCTCCCGGCTACACCGCCCGCGCGATCGTGAGCACCGCGGACGCGGAGGCGGTCGGCTTCGACGTCTCGATGCTGGCGCTCGTGCCCACCGCGCAGGAGGACGCGCTCGTCGCGCACCTCGGACCGGATCCGCTGGGCGCCGACTGGGACCTCGCCGAAGCGGCGCGCCGCCTCGGCGCCGACCGGCGCCCGATCCACGTCGCACTGCTCGACCAGCGCAACGTCGCGGGATTCGGCAACGAGTACGCCGCGGAGCTGCTGTTCCTGCGCGGAGTGCGCCCCACGACGCCCGCGACAGACGTCGACGTCACCGCCCTGCTGGAGCTCGGGGCGCGCACGATCCGCGCCAACCGCGATCGCCTCGACCGCACGTTCACCGGCGTCGCCCAGCGCGGTCGGACGACCTGGGTCTACGGACGGGCGCACCGCACCTGCCGGCGCTGCGGCGCGCTCATCGAGAGCGGCGAGCTCGGCGCGGATCCGACCGAGGAGCGCCGCACCTTCTGGTGCCCCCGCTGCCAGCGCTGACCCGCGTCACGGCGCGTGCACGACACGCGCGAAGTGTGTGCACGGGAATAGATCCGCCGCCGTCACGGTTGCAGATGTATCCGGGGAAAGTCCCGGGCACGGGAGGTTTTCGTGGGCAAGAACTACGTCGACATCGAGGACGGCCAGGGCGGCACGCTGCGCTATCGCAAGCACGCCAACGGCCGCGGCCTCATCGCGCACGGTGCCAAGGTGCACCCGCAGGCGGTCGTGGAAGCGGGCGCCTACGTCGAACCGCGCGCGAAGGTCGGGGCCGGAGCGCGCGTCGCGCGCGGAGCCTGGATCGAACCCGACGCGGTCGTGGGCGTGAACGCCCGGATCGAGGCCCATGCCCATATCGGGCAGGGGGCCGTGATCGGGGACGGCGCCAGCATCGGCGTCCGCACCGAGGTCGGCGCCGGAGCGCACATCGCGCGCGGCGCCCGCATCGGGGATGACGAGATCATCGCCGCCGGCATGACGCTGGATACCGATCGCAAGGGGCTCTGGCTCGCCGCCTGAGCCGCGCAGGCTCAGCCGCGCAGCTCGCGGAGGACCACGCCTCCGCACTCGCACGCACGGAGAAGGCGCGCGTCCCCTGGGCGCGCGCCTTCTCCGTCTGCCTTCAACGGGTGCGGTCGCTCTTGCGTCCTGCGGCCAGGCTGGACAGGGCGAGCGCGCCCACGAGCAGTCCGAAGTCGCGCAGCGCGATATCGAGGTACCCGCCGACGCTGACGAGGCTCACGATGATGCCGAGCAGCCATAGCGCGACGACGTAGCCGCCGATCCGCGGCAGGAACGCGACCAGGATCCCCGCGACGATCTCGACGGCACCGACGATGTACATGAAGGTGTGCGCGTCCATGCCGATCATGCCGTTCATCCAGGGAGCCAGGTACACCTCCCAGTCAGGCTTGAGAACCCGCACGAACTTGTCGAGTCCGAACAGGATCGGCGCGACGGTGAAGACGGTCCGCAGCAGCAGGAAGGCCTGCCGGTATCCGTCCTGCAACAGCGGAGGACGGGCCACGGTCTTGGTCTGGGTCGAGGTGGTCATGACAGCTCCCTTCTAAATGTGTATTTCCTTAAAATTAGAACTCTCACTCTCTAAAATCAAGAGAATCTTCAGTTAGAGTGTGGGCATGAGCATCTCGGAGCAGGCGGCGGGGATCGGCGCGCTGGCCGATCCCACTCGGCGGGCGCTGTACGAGCACGTGATCGCGCAGCCCGATGCCGTGACGCGGGAGAGCGCCGCCGACGCCGTCGAGGTTCCCGTGCATGTCGCGCGCTTCCAGCTCGACCGCCTCGTCGAACTGGGGCTCCTCGACGTCGAGTTCCGCCGGCTCACCGGTCGTTCCGGTCCGGGCGCGGGGCGTCCCGCCAAGCTCTACCGGCGCGCGGCGCAGACGATCGCGGTATCACTGCCGCCGCGGCACTTCGATCTCGCGGGGCATCTGCTCGCGCGCGCCATCGAGCGCTCCGCCGACGGCACCCCGATCGATGCCGCCCTGCGCGATGTCGCGCGCACCGAGGGCGACGCCTATGGCGCACGGATCCGCGCCGATCCCGCACCGGTTCCGGCGGACGACCGACCCGACGAGCATCTCGAGCTGGACCGGATGCGGCACGCCCTGGCGGGCCAGGGCTACGAACCGCGGTCGGTCGATGACGCCGTCGTGTTGGCGAACTGCCCGTTCCACGACCTCGCCCGCGCCCACACCGACCTCATCTGCGGCATGAACCACGCCTATGTCTCGGGTGTCGCGGAGGGCCTCGGCTGCCGCCACGTCGAAGCACGGCTGGATCCCGCCGCCGCGCGGTGCTGCGTCGTCATCAGCGCAGGGAATCCCGAGCACCCGGCCGGTACGCTGAACCCATGAGCAGGCGAGGCGCATCCGGACGCAAGCCCGCGGTGCGCTCCGCGAAGGGCGGCGCTCGCAGCACCGCCGGCGGTCCGGCCGCCAAGGGCAAGAACGGCGGGAAGCCCGCCGGGAAGTCCGCACCGCGCGGCAAGAAGGCGGAGAAGGTCGTCTTCGACGCCCCGACCACGGTCGATGAACCCCGCGCCCTGCGCCTCGGGGCGGTCCCCGGCGCGACCCCGGGACGCTGGATCGACACCTGGAAGGAGCGGATGCCGCTGGTCGCCCTCGAGCTCGTGCCGATCCCGTTCGCCGCACAGCGCACCGCCCTGACCGAGGGCACCGTCGACCTCGCGCTCGTACGCGGGCCGTTCGACAAGGACGGCATGCACGCCATCCCCCTCTACGAGGAGCTCCCCGTCGTGATCGCCGGGGCCGAGTCGCATCTGCTCGCCGCCGAGGAGCTCTCCCCCGCAGACCTGGAGGGCGAGACGCTGCTCACCACGCGCGAGGACGTGCTGGGCGACCTCGGCCTTCCGACCGTCCCGTCTCGGATCCCTCCGCTCGAGACCGTCGAGGCTGCCGTCGAGACCGTCGCCTCCGGCGTCGGAATACTCATCGCGCCGATGTCCCTCGCACGCCTGCATCACCGCAAGGACGTCGACTACCGGATCCTCCGCGACGCACCGGTCTCCCCGGTGCTGCTGGCCTGGCCGGCCGCGGCGACCACGCCCGACATCGAGGCGTTCGTCGGCGTCGTGCGAGGCCGCCGCGCCACCTCGTCCCGCTGAGTCGGCGGGAGAGACGAAACACGGCGCCCTTCGTCTCGCTGCGCTCGCTCAGGGACCGGAAGGTACCCGGTCCCTGAGCGAGGAGCGCAGCGACGAGACGAAGGGCGCTCGACGACCGGGTGAGGGTCAGGCCGCCTGTGCCATCTCCGCGGTCGCGGTGACGCGCAGCACGTCGCCGGACGCGTCCACGACCACACGACCGCCGTCGCCCAGCTCGCCGGAGACGAACAGGTCCGCGATGCGGTCGTCCACCTCGCGCTGGATCAGGCGGCGCAGTGGGCGCGCACCGAACTCCGGCTCGTAGCCGTGCTCGCCGAGCCAGGCCGCGGCGGCGTCGGTGACGTCGAGCGTCACCTCGCGCCCGGCCAGGCGCCGGGACGTGGCCTGGAGCAGGAGCCGCACGATGCGGCCCAGCTCCTCGCGGCTGAGCTTCTGGAACAGCACGATCTCGTCGATGCGGTTGAGGAACTCGGGCCGCATGGCCTCACGGAGCTTGCCCATCACCCGCGCCCGCAGGTCCTCCTGCGACGCGAATCCGTTGGCGGACCCGTCCTGCGAGGCCACGAAGCCGAGCGCACCCGAGCGCGATGCGAGGAACTCGGATCCGATGTTCGAGGTCATCACGATCACCGTGTTGCGGAAGTCGACCGTGCGGCCCTGACCGTCGGTCAGGCGGCCGTCGTCGAGCACCTGCAGCAGGAGGTTGAACACGTCGGGGTGCGCCTTCTCGATCTCGTCGAACAGCACGATCGCGTAGGGGTTGCGCCGCACGCGCTCGGTGAGCTGTCCCGCCTCGTCGTAGCCCACGTATCCCGGAGGGGCGCCGACGAGCCGCGACACCGTGTGCCGCTCGCCGAACTCGCTCATGTCGAAGCGGATCACACCGCTCCCGCTCGCTTGCCCTGAGCCTGTCGAAGGGAACAGGCGGTCGGCGAGGGCCTTGGCCAGCTCGGTCTTGCCGACCCCGGTGGGGCCGAGGAACAGGAAGGATCCGACCGGCCGGCGGGCATCGCCCATTCCGGTGCGGCTGCGGCGCACGGCCCGCGCCACGGCGGCGACCGCGTCGTCCTGCCCGATCACGCGGGCGTGCAGGTCGGACTCGAGGTCCGCCAGGCGCTCGCGCTCGGTCTCGGAGACACGGCTGACCGGGATCCCGGTCGCGCGCGCGATGACCGCGGCGATCTCCGCCTCCCCGACGATCGCGGACTCGGAGCCTGCGGAACCGGCGAGGGCGCCGGCGTCGTCGATCCTGGTCTGGACCGCGGCGATCTCGTCGCGGATCCGCGAGGCCTCCTCGTAGTGCTCGGCCCCGACCGCGGCGTTCTTGCGCGCCTCCAGGTCGGCGAGCTCGGCGAACAGCGCCGCGACGTCGGTCACGATGCCGAGGCGCAGGCGCAGGCGCGCACCGGCCTGGTCGATCAGGTCGATCGCCTTGTCCGGGAGCACCCGGTCCGGCAGGTACCGTGCGCTCAGTTCGACGGCGGCGCGGATCGCCTCGTCCGTGTACGCGACCGCATGGTGCTGCTCGTACGCGGGCTTGAGTCCCTCAAGGATGCGCACCGCGTCCTCGATCGAGGGTTCGGCGACCTTCACGGGCTGGAAGCGGCGCTCGAGGGCCGGATCCTTCTCGATCCGGCGGTACTCGGAGAGCGTGGTCGCACCGACCAGGTGCAGGTCGCCCCGGGCGAGGCGCGGCTTCAGGATGTTTCCGGCGTCCATGCCGCCGCCCTCCCCGGATCCGCCCGCACCCACGACCGTGTGCACCTCGTCGATGAAGACGATGATCTCGCCCTTGTGCGCGGCGATCTCGTCCATCGTCTTGGTCAGGCGCTCCTCGAAGTCGCCGCGGTAGCGGGTGCCCGCGAGCATCGCGGGCAGGTCGAGCGCCACGACACGGCGGTCCTTGAGCTGCGCGGGCACGGCGCCGTCGACGATCGCGCGGGCGAGGCCCTCGACGATCGCGGTCTTGCCGACGCCGGCCTCGCCGATCAGCACCGGGTTGTTCTTGGTACGGCGGCTGAGGATCTCGATGGTCTGCTCGATCTCGGAGGCGCGGCCGATCACGGGGTCGAGCTCGCCCTCGCGCGCACGCGCCGTGAGATCGAGGCCGAACTGGTCGAGCATCGGCGTCTCGGAGGCTCCCTGCGCGGCCGTCCCCTCCGGATCCGGCGTCGTGCCCGTGGGCATCGGCTCGCGCAGACCCTGGGTCAGGGCCTCGGCGGTGACCCCGGCGCGGGCGAGGATCTGGCCCGCGGGGGCGTCCTGCCCGAGCACGAGCGCGAAGAACACGTGCTCCGGCTCGATATAGGTCGCACCCGACGAGCGCGCCACCTGGTAGGCGTGGAACAGCGCGCGGCTGGCGCTCGGCGTGATGGTCGCGGCCTCGACGTCGGAGGGCTCGCCCGGAGCGGGCAGACGCGTGTCGACGGCGTCGACGATCGCCTGCGGGGTCACCCCGATGTTGCGGATCGCCTGGTCGACGGCGTCGTCCTCGACGATCGTGCGGAGGACGTGGAGCGCGTCGAGCTCGGTCTGGCCGCGCTCGAGGGCGAAGCGCCCTGCGCGCTGCAGGATGCGCTGAGTGCGCACGGTGAGGAACCGGCTGAGGTCGATCGACCGGGTCTGCCGGGCCTGCTCACCGGCGAGGTAGCGGGCGAGGAACTCGTCGAACGAGCCCGAGCCCGCGTCGGTGAAGTCGTTGGGCATTTCGCTTCCTCTCAAACTTGAGCGTTGTGCTATCAACTTCAACACGGTCCTGCCGCGGGTATTCCCGCTCGCTCCCCGCGGGTCCTCTCCCATGTGTTCCGGAGCGTTGCGGCGCGGCTCCGCCGACCACCGCCGCTCGCCTAGAATCCAGGGATGGCCTCGCTTCTGTATGTCGGCGTGCGCCCTGAGCTGGATGCGGCGACGGCGGAGCGCGCGTCCTTCCGTGTCGCCCTCGGCGTGGACGCCGACGCGCTCGACCGCATCGACCTCACCACCACGGCGCTGCCCGACGACGTCTTCGACCGCTATGCCGGATTCGTGATCGGCGGCTCCCCGTTCAACGTCACCGACGTCCGCAAGTCCGAGGCGCAGCGACGGGTCGAGACGGATCTGGAGCGGATCGCCGAACGCGCGATCGACGGCGCCACGACCGCGTTCTTCACGTGCTTCGGGATCGGCGTGGTCACGCGCCTCCTCGGCGGCGAGGTCGGCATGGAGACCCCGGAGGAGGCGACGGCGGCCGAGATCCGCTGCACGACGGACGCCGCGGCGGATCCGCTCTTCGGCCCCGCGGGACCCGTGTTCCACGCCTTCACGGCGCACAAGGAGGGATCGGCCGAGGTGCCGCCGGGCGCCGTGCTGCTCGCCGGCAACGACACGTGCCCGGTGCAGGCGTATCGTGTGGGCGCCGATCTGTACGCGACGCAGTTCCACCCCGAGCCGTCCCCGCGCGACTTCGCCGACCGCATGGTGTTCTACCGCACCACCGGATACTTCGACCCCGACGCGTTCCACACCGTGCAGGAGGCCGTGCTCGGATCCATCGTGACCGAGCCGGCCCGCATCCTGCACCGCTTCGGCGAGCGCGCCCTGGCCCGCTGACAGGCTGGCCCGCTGGGCCGCGCTGCCTCAGCGGGCCGCGCTGCCCCGGCAGAACCTACTGACCGCGAGACTCCAACTGGGCGACGAGACTGCATGAAATAGGCGCAGTCTCGTCGCGGAGATGGAGTCTCGCGGTCAGGGACGGGCGCGGATCAGGACGCGCGCGGATCGGATCCGCGGCGCACGCGGATCAGGGGCGGGCGTCGCGGAGAAGGGCGATCCGGTCTTCGAGGTAGGCGGAGAGGGGCATGAGGGCGCCGGACGCGGACCAGCGCACCGAAGGGACGCCGTCGACGAGGGCGAGCGGACCGGACGAGCCGCCCGCCGACACGGCGGCGACGTCGATCGGGGTCCATCCGACGTGCACGGTCTCGCCGTCGGCGAAGCCGCCGCGCGAGGCCTCGGCCCGGCGCTCGGCCCTCGCGCGCGCCGATTCCGCCGCGTAACCCCGGCGCACGGGTGCGGCGGCGCGCAGCACCTCAGCCGTGGCGAACACGGCGTCGTCCGCGATCAGGAACACGCCGACGTGCCACGCGGATCCGGCACGCACGATGCGCGGCGCCCTCCACCGCGAGGTCTTCTCGCGCCCGAGCGCCTCCTGCGGCAGGCCGGAGAGGGCGGCGCGCGCCCTGTCCAGGAGCACCGCGAGCGAAGCGTCCGGTTCGGAGGAAGTCACGGATCAAGGCTATGCCCGCACGACTCCCGCGACAGCACCTCGCACGCCACCCCGGATGTGATCGATATCATGCACGTGAGCCGGGACGACGCCCGCGCCACCCACGATCGGACCCCATGACGACCGCAGCGACGCCGGATCCCCGCCGCATCCCGGGAATGGCCGACGTCGCGCGCCTGGCCGGGGTCTCGGCGCAGACCGTCTCCCGCACGCTGAGCGGGAACCCGAGCGTCCAGCCCGAAACCAGGGCGAAGGTGCTCGCCGCGGTCGATCAACTCGGCTACCGGCGCAACAACGCCGCCCGCGCCCTGTCCTCCGGGCGGAGCAGGGCGATCGGGGTGGTCTCGCTCCGCACCGGCTTCTACTCGCGCAGCGCGGTCGCGGTCGGCATCGAGACCACCGCGTCCGAGGCCGGGTACATCGTGAACTCCGTCACGACGCCCTCGCTCGATGCGGGCGAGATCGAGCAGGCCATGTCGCGCCTCGCCGACCAGGGCGTCGAGGGCATCGTGCTCGCCGTGCCGCTGATCTCGACGACGCGCGCGATCGACGAACTGACCCGCACGCTGCCGACGATCACGATCGACGGCTCGCGCACGGCGTCGACCCAGGTGGTCGCGGTCGACCAGCGCGAGGTGGGGCGGATCGCGACCCGCCACCTGCTGGATCTCGGTCATGAGACCGTCTGGCACGTCGCGGGCCCGCAGCAGTGGCTCGACGCCTCGAGCCGCACCCAGGGCTGGCGCGAGGCGCTCGCCGACGCCGGCCGGGAGGCCCCGCCCGAGATCGTCGGGGACTGGTCCCCCGCCTCCGGCCACCGTGCAGGGCAGATCCTGGCCCGCATCCCCGAGGTCACCGCGGTGTTCGTCGCGAGCGACGAGATGGCGTTCGGCCTCGCCAGGGCGTTCGCCGAGCTCGGCCGCGCGATCCCCGAGGACGTGTCGATCGTGGGCGTCGACGACATCCCCCTCGCGGAGTTCTGCTCCCCCGCGCTCACCACGGTCGCGCAGCCGTTCATCGACGTGGGCCGCATCGCCGTCGAGCACCTCCTGCACGCGATCTCGCACCCGGGCGCCGTGCCGCCGGCCGAATCGATCGCGCCGCAGCTCGTCGTGCGCCGCTCCACGGCCGCGCCCCGCCACTGACCGCCGCGTCACCGACCGGCGCGTCGCCGACCGCCGCGTCGCCGACCGCCGCGCCGCTGACCAGCCAGCCGCTGCACGGCCGCACTCCGGACATCCCGCTCGTGTTTGCGATATCTCGCCCGCGAATCCAATTGCGGCAATTCGCGGAGACTTCTTGATGTTAGCGATAACTTGGGAGTACCGTGGCCCCTGTTCTCCCCGCCTCGATGACGCAGCAAGGAAGACCGATGCCTCCACAGATCCTGTCCCTCCCCCGTCGATCGCGGGGCGTCCTCGCCGCCGGCGCCGCGCTCGCGATCGCCGCGACGACGCTGACCCTCGGCGCGGTCGCCCCCGCCCACGCCGACCCCGCCCCTCCCGCGGGCGCGGCGATCCCCGACACGGGCTACACGCTCCTCGACGTCGACTCCGAGTCCGCGCCCTACCCCGCACCGCCCTCCCTCGACGGCACCGCGAAGGGGGCGTTCGACGGCGACTACTCGACCCAGTGGGCGTCGAACTACAACGGCGGCTCCCCGGATCCGATGCCGCACTACCTCACGTTCGACATCGGGGCCGAGCACGCCCTCACCGGGATCGGCTACTCCGTCAAGGTGCAGGGCAACGGCCCGGCCAAGGACGTGCAGGTGCTCACCACGAACGACCCGGCCGTCGCCAAGGACGGCAAGAGCAGCGGCTGGACGCCCGCGGGCACGGCGACGTTCTCGCAGCCGACGAGCAGCACGCAGATCCAGTACGTCACGTTCGCCCAGCCCGTCTCGGCGCGCTACGTCGAGTTCAAGATCCTCGATGCCGTGAACGGCTCGAACAACGCCTCGGCCTCGGAGATCGTCGCGTACACGACAGACGCCCTCGGCGGGATCCCCGCCGGGCACGCCATCACGAACGCCCAGTACGCCGTGGTCGGCGCGGATTCGCAGCAGACCGATTCCGGCGACGGATCCGCGTCTGCGGCCTTCGACCAGAACTCCGCCACGCAGTGGGCGAGCGAGTGGTCGCCGGCCTCGGCGCCGTATCCGCATCAGATCACCTTCGACGTCGGCGGATCCTTCACCCTCACCGGCCTCGGCTACTCCGTCAAGGTGCAGGGCAACGGACCGGTCAAGGACGTCTCGGTGTACACGACCGACGACGCGAACGTCGCGAAGGACCCGTCGGCGAGCGGCTGGAGCACGGCCGGCACCGCGAGCTTCTCGCAGCCGACCAGCGGCTCCCAGATCCAGTACGTCACGTTCTCCCCGCCGGTGAAGGCGCGCTACGTGCGCTTCCAGGCCGAGAACGCGGTGAACGGATCCGCCAACGCCTCCGCGTCGGAGATCGTGGTCTACTCCACGGACGCCGACACCACACCTGTGACCCCGCCCAAGCCCGCGGCCGCGACCGTGACCACCGACTCGGTCGACAACAGCACGTGGAACTACCCCGACGACACCCCGGCCAGCCCCTTCATCGACGCCGACGGCACGTTCCACTTCGGCGAGTCGCACGCGAACTACTACAACGAGCCCGACGGCAGCAACGGCGACATCCGCCAGTGGAACTGGTACACCGGCTCGAACTTCGACACCGCGAAGCCGGACGCCGCCCTCAACGCCGCAGGCACGAACCCCGACACCACCGACTTCTGCAACGCGAGCCCGACCGGCGTGGAGTCGACGAAGGCGCCGGCCGGATCCAGCTACACCCAGCCGAACTACTGCGACATCACGCAGATGTGGGTCGACCCGGATACGGGCGACTGGTACGGCCTGGTGCACAACGAGTTCACGCCCAAGCCCTTCGGCGACGGCCTGCACTACGACGCGATCGACTACGCGGTCTCGACCGACAAGGGCAGGACCTGGAGCATCCCCGGACACGCGATCACCTCGCCGTACAGCACGACCCGCGGCGACACCACCGCGTTCCCGCAGCAGACGTACTCCTACGGCGACGGCGACCCGCGCCTCTACGTCGACTACGCCTCCGGCTACTTCTACGCGTTCTACGGCTCCCGCGTCGTGAACAAGACCGGAGGCTGGGTGGCGTTCTACGAGCACGTCGCCCGCGCCCCGATCTCCGGGAAGATGGCGACCGGCACGTGGCAGAAGTGGTACGACGGCGCGTGGACCGAGCCCGGCATCTCCGGCAAGGAGAGCAACATGGTCCCCGTCGCGGATGACAGCGAGACGGGCTACACGCCGGTCGACAAGGAGTACGACCCGAACACCCCCGGCACGGCCCAGCAGCAGATCAAGAACGGGCAGATGCCCGCCACCTCGCCGCTGTTCGTGATGGACGTCACCTACGACGCCTACCTCGGGCTGTACATCGGCCAGCCGCAGAACCCCGACCAGTCGGGCAAGGCGCCGCAGGAGTTCTACGCCACGAAGAACCTCGCGACGCAGAAGTGGTTCCGTCTCGGCGACTCCGGATCCGCGTACACCACGGCGTCCTGGTACCGGTGGTTCGTGGACCCCGCCAACAAGACGAGCTCGGCGATCGTGGGCAAGTCGTTCCGGTCGTACTGCTCCTTCGGCTGCATGGGCGACGCCTACGCGCAGCTCGCCAACATCACGATCGACGCCGGTCCTTCCGTGTCGCCCGCGACCGCGATCGACACGACGAAGGCGTACACGATCGCGAACGGCGATGGGCGCAAGCTCTCGGCCTCCGGCAACGGCAAGAAGCTGACGACGGCGGGATCCGTGAACCGCAAGAACGGCGCCTGGACCTTCACCGCGACCGGAGACGGCGCCTACACGATCGCGACGCAGGCCGGAGCGCTGCTCGGCGTGGATGCCTCTTCGAACGCCGGGCGCGCATGGGGTGCGGGCCTCACGCTCACCGGCAAGGCGTCGGCCGGGGTCGGGCAGCAGTGGTTCATCGTGCCGAACACGGATCCCGCCAGCGGAGCGGCGACCGGATCCGTCCGGCTGGTGAACCGCTACTCGGGGCTGGTGCTGGGCATCGACACGTCCACCGCCGCGACCACGCCGGGCCGCACCTGGGACGCACCGTCGGCGCACGGAGCCTCCACCACCTCCCAGGCCGGCCACTTCACGCGACCGGGCGACCAGACGCTGAGCCTGGCCGAGTTCTCCGGGAACTGATCGCGAAGGGGTCTCCCTCGCGGGATCCTCGCCGGAAGGGATCCGGGCCTTGCGCCCGGATCCCTTCCGGCGTCTGCCGGGCGCGATCCCCGCGCCCGGCGCGCACGTTGCGGGCGCGATTCGCCTCGCGCGCCGGGGCGCGGCAGAATCGACGGACACCCCGCTTGCAAGGAGACCTGTCATGGCGCAGCCCGACACCGCACGACTGCTCATCGCCTGCGACGACCAGCCAGGGATCGTCGCGGCCGTGGCCGGAGTGCTCACCGCGCACGGGGCGAACATCATCTCGCTCGACCAGCACTCCACGGACGCGGCCGGCGGGCGCTTCTTCCAGCGCACGGTGATCCACCGCGACGGTCTCGCCGCCGCGCGTCCGGCGCTCGAAGCGGATCTGGCCGCGGTCGCCGAGCGCTTCGGCATGGAGTGGTCGCTGCACGACGCGTCCAAGCGCAAGCGCGTGGCGATCTTCGTGTCCAAGTACGACCACTGCCTCTTGGAGCTGCTCTGGCGCACGCAGCGGGGGCAGCTCGACATCGACGTCACCATGGTGGTCTCGAACCACCCGGATCTCGCGGAGTCGGTGCGCTCGTTCGGGGTGCCGTTCGTGCACATCCCGTCCGGGGACAAGGCCGAGATGGAGCAGCGCCAGCTCGAGCTGCTGCGGGGCAACGTGGACCTGGTCGTCCTCGCGCGCTACATGCAGATCCTCACCGACGAGTTCATCGAGAATCTCGGCGCTCCGGTGATCAACATCCACCACTCGTTCCTCCCGGCCTTCATCGGCGCGAACCCCTACGCACGGGCCAAGGACCGCGGCGTGAAGCTCATCGGCGCCACCGCGCACTACGCGACGGCGGACCTCGATGAGGGGCCGATCATCGAGCAGGACGTCACGCGCGTGACGCACGCCGAGTCGGCCTCGGAGCTGCAGAGCCGCGGCGCCGACGTGGAGCGCCTGGTGCTCGCGCGCGCCGTGCAGTGGCACGCCGACGACCGCGTCATCGTGCACGGCCGCTCGACCGTCATCCTCTGACGACGCCGCTTCCGCGCTGCGCGCGGGTGTGCGATCAGGCGGGCACTCCCGCGGCCAGCTCCGCGAACGCCGCCGCCGCGGTCTCGTAGCGGGCCAGCGGCGCCGACTGGCCGAGCCACAGCGACTGCAGCTCGCCCTTGTTCTGCTGCCCGGCCGGGGTGCGGAAGCGTCCGGTGATCCAGTTCTGCGCCGGGAACGGGGCGATGGATCCGGCCGCCTCGATCTCGGCGACCACGCGGTTGCGTGCGCCGCGCGCGAGCCGCCCGCTCATGGCCCTCGTGAGCACGGACCCTTCGGCGGGCGTCGCGCGGACCGCCGCCCTGTGGGCCTCGGTGGCCGCAGACTCCGCCGTGCCGAGGAAGGCCGTGCCGACCTGCACGCCCTGCGCGCCGAGCGCGAACGCGGCGGCGACCCCGCGGCGGTCCGAGATCCCTCCCGCCGCGATGACCGGCACATCGACCGCGTCGACGACCTGCGGCAGCAGCGAGAACAGGCCGACGACCGAGTCCTCGGCCGGTCGCAGGAACGACACCCGGTGGCCCGCGGCCTCGGCACCGGTCGCGACGATCGCATCGACCCCTCCCTCAGCGAGGGCGCGCGCCTCGGCGACCGTCGTCGCGGTGCCGATCACGCGGATCCCCCTGCCGTGCGCCTCGTCGACGAGCGACGCCGACGGCACCCCGAAGACGACGCTCAGCACCGCCGGCGCGGCCTCGAGGACCGCGGCGAGCTGCTCGTCGAGCGAGGGCAGATACGCCTCGGGGCGGGCGGGCACCTCTGCGCCCACCTCGGCGAAGAACGGGGCGAGGGCCGCCGCGTAGTCGTCGTGCTCGGTGCCCGGCTCGATCTCATCGCCCCGGGGGAGCCAGATGTTGAGCCCGAACGGCCGGCGCGTCGCGGCCCTGATCCCGGCGACGGTCGTGCGGATGCGCTCCGCGTCGTAGCCGTACAGCCCGTAGGACCCGAGCCCTCCGGCCGCGCTGACCGCGGCGACGAGCGGAATCGAGCTGAGCCCGCCGAAGGGCCCGAGGAGGACGGGGGTGCGGATGTCGAGGAGGTCGGTCAGCGAGCTCATGATCCCGAGGCTACGCCCCGACGGTCAGTCGGGGACGACGGGGATGGATCCGGTCAGCGGCGACGGCGGCTCCTCGTCGGGTCGGGCGCCGCGACGACGCCGCGCGCCCGCCGTGACGCCGATGCTCGCGATCACGACCAGCGCGATCGCGGCGAGTCGCACGGGCGACGCGTGCTGTCCGAGCACGAGCAGCCCCGCGATCGTCGCGAAGACGGGCTCGAGGCTGAGCAGGATCCCGAACACGCGCTGCGGCAGGCGGCGGAGCGCCGCGAGTTCGAGGATGTACGGGATGACGGAGGCGAGCAGGGCGGTGAGCGCGGCGAGTCCCAGCACGCGAGGGTCCGCCACCGCGGTGACCGCGGCGGGCACGCCGAACGGCAGCAGCAGCACGGCGGCCACGGCGAGCGCGACCGCCAGTCCCTCGGTTCCCGTGGTGAGCGCGCCGACGCGGGTGCTCATCCGGATGTACATGATCCAGAACCCGGCGGCGATGAGCGCGAACAGCACGCCCCAGGGATCCAGCGCCTCGGCGCCCGTGAGCCCGTCGACCCCCAGCAGCGCCATACCGAGCAGGGCGATCCCCACCCAGACGGCATCGGCGAGGCGCCGGGTGAGCAGCGCCGCCAGCACGAGCGGGCCGAGGAACTCGATCGCGACCGCGGGCCCGAGCGGGATCCGGTCGATCGCGGCGTAGTAGGTGCCGTTCATCGCGGCGATCGAGACGCCGAAGAGGATCGCGGCGATCCACTGCGCGCGGTTCCAGCGCTTCAGCCGAGGACGCGCGATGACGAGCACCACGATCGCGGCGATGAGCACGCGCAGTCCGGTGACGCCCCACGACCCGAGCTCCGGGAAGATCGTCGTCGCGACGGCCGCGCCGAAGGGCAGGGACAGGCAGGATCCGACGACCAGCAGCACGCCGAGAGCGGGCTGCTGCCGCGGTTCCTGGGAGTTCACCCCTCCAGCCTGGCACGGCCGGGGTTCGCCTGCGGCCACCGACCATGTCCCGATTTCGGCTGAGTCTGGAGCGGTTTCCCCGCCGAAAACGGTACATGGTGGGGCATGAAGCGGGACAGGGTTCTCCCGCACCCTCAGCGCGGAGTGAGTCCCACCCGCAGGGGCGCCCCGGGGGCGGCCGCCTGCACGAGGGCGGCGTCGACCGCGGCGAGCGGATGCACGGCCCCGACGGCGTCGGCGAAGGGGTGCGCGCGACCGCGGCCCGCCATGAACGCCGCCGCCGCATGCAGCTCGGCACCGGTGTAGTTGTGCACCCCTGCCACGGTCACGAGCCCCCGGACGATGCGCTCGGCGTCGAGCGGCACCGGATCCGCGGGGAACACGCTGCCCAGCAGCACCACGGCTCCGCCGACGTCGACCGCGTCCAGCGCCGCGCGCACCGCGTGCCCCGAGGCCTCGATCACCAGATCGAACCCCTCCTCCGCGACGTCGTCCGGGCTGATCGCGGTGAGCGCGAAGCGCTCGGCGAACGCGCGCCGGGCCGGGTCGGGATCCACGATCTGGACGCGCCCGCCCAGCTCCGCGGCGATCACCGCCGCGGTCAGCCCGACGAGTCCCGCGCCGAGCACCAGCACGCGCTCGCAGGCGAGCACCTCCGCGTCCTCCCCCGTGGACGGGGACGGATCCGGCACCCCGCGACCCCGCAGCGCGGCCCCGCGCGCGACGCCGGCCCAGGCGGTCGCCGTGGCGCACGAGACCGGCGCGAGCGCGGCGGCCGGCAGCACCTCCGGCACGCGCACGATCCCGGTGCCGGCGCGCAGGTGCACGTGCCCTGCGAAGCCGCCGGTGAGCTCCCAGCGCGGTTCAATGCGCGCATGCCCGTACTTCGCGAGCTGCCGGCACTTCTGCGTGCGCCCCACGAGGCAGCGGTCGCAGTGCCCGCACGAGACCGTCACCGACCAGACCACCCGGTCGCCGATGTGCAGCGCCGCGCCGTCGACCGCGCGTGCGCCCTCGTCGCCGATCGCGATGATCCGGCCCACGCTCTCGTGCCCGAGCACGAGAGGCGTCGGCGCGTGCCGGCGACCCTGCACGGTGTGGATGTCGGATCCGCAGATCGTAGACATCTCCACCGCGACCAGCACGTCGTGCGGGGCGAGGGCGACGCCGGGCACGGCGAGCACCTCGTGCGGGAGTCCGACGCCGAGCCAGGCCATCGCGACGGCGGCCGGCCGCAGCGGCACGTCGTGCCGGTGCACCTCTTCTGCGGGGCGGACCAGCGCCGCGCGCATGTCAGTCGGCCGCGATCGGCGCGAGAGCCGGGACGAGGCCGCGCTCGACGAGTACGCCGAGGAGGGCGGTGACATCGGGCAGCACCTCATCGGGGTCTGCGGTCTCGAGAGCGACGGCGTCGTGCGCGCCGCTCAGCACGCCCGCCACGAAACCGGCGCCGGCCCGACGGCCGGTCTGCACGTCGCTGACCGTGTCGCCGGCGACCGCGACCGCCTGCACCGACGAAGCGCCCGCGCGCAGCAGCGCGGTGAGCACGAGGTCGGGGGCGGGGCGTCCGCGGCCCGCGTCGACCGGCGAGAGCACGCCGTCGACGAGGTCGTGCCAGCCCAGCGCGTCCAGGAGCGCATCGCGGGTGACCGGGGCGAACCCGGTGGTCAGCCAGACCTTCAGGCCCGCGGCCCGCAGGGCGCGGATGGCGTCGGCCGCACCGGGGATCTCGGTCGCGCCCTGCTCGGCCACGATCTCCGCATAGGCGGCTTCGAACTGGGCGGTGGCGCGCTCTGCGGCCTCGACGTCGCCGTCGGCGAGGTGCGTGAAGACGTCGATCTTGGACTGCCCCATGGTGTCGCGCACGTACTGCAGCGCCTCGTCCCAGCCGATCCGCGCGGCCACGCCGGTGCGCTCCGCCGCCCGCTGGAACGCCTGCTCCACGATGCCGTCGTCGAGCACGGTGGTTCCAGCCATGTCGAGCACGACCAGTTCGATCGGGGTGTGCGGGTTCATGCGTTCTCCTCCTGTGCGATGCCGCCGACGGTGGCGGTCGTTCCTGCGCCGCCGACGATGGCGGTGGTCTGTGTCCCGTCCCCGGCTGAGGCGTCGGCATCCGGGGATCCGGATCCGCCCCAGCCGAAGACGCGGGCGGTCTCGATCTCGGCGAGGCCGAGCCCCGTGGTCATGCCGATGCCGGTGGTCGCGGCGAGCGCGAGCACGCGCGGGGCGACCTCCTCGATGAGGAACTCCTCGCCGGCGGCCGCGTACACGCCCTGCCAGCGCTCGAGCACGCGCATCCCGCCCACGTCGAAGAGCTCGCGCGCCTCGGCGAGGAACGCCTCGAACGCGGCCTCGGGCTGGAACGGATCCGGCTGCACGGCCTTGTGGTGCGAGTCGCCGAGCAGGAGCGTCCCGTCGGGCAGCTGCGTGTACATCTGGTTCAGATCGAGCGCGGCGAGTTCCGGGCGTTCGGCGTGCAGCCGTTCGCGCAGGGCCGTCGCGGTGCCGAGGCCCGCGAAGCGGCGATAGCGCACGAGCGACCAGCCGGTGAGCAGCGGCGCCTGCAGCGGCGAGCGCAGATCGGCCGAGACGCGCATCATGTCCAGCGCGCAGCGGATCACGCCCGCGCGCTCGGCGAGCGCCGGCAGCAGCTGATCGACGTCGTGGTTCACGGCCACGACCACGTCGCTCGCTGCGATGTCGCCGCGGGTCGTGCGCACGAGCCCCGTGCCGGCCTCGGTGACCGCGGTGCGGAAGCGGAACTCCACGCCGAGCGCGGCCAGATGCCGCACGATCGCCCCGGCGGCCTCCCGCGGGTTCACCTGCAGGTCGCCGGGAACGAGCGCGCCGCCGTGCACCACCTCAGGGCGCACCGGGGCGAGCTCGGTCACCTCGGCGGGCGAGAGCAGGCGGATCCCTCCGTCATCGCCGTCGGCCGCGGCGGCCTCCTCCAGGAGCGTCCGCTCGTCCTCCGCTCTGGCGACGACGAGCGTGCCGCTCTCGCGCGCCCAGAACCCGGCCTCCGCCGCGAGGCGGAGCCAGATCCCGCGGGACGCCTCGCCGTAGGCGCGCGCCGGTCCGTCCTGCGCGCCGATGCAGAGATGTCCGAAGTTGCGGATCGTGGCACCCACCGGCCGGTCGGTGCGGTCCACGACCACGACGCGCAGCCCTCGTCGCGCGGCCGCATACGCCGCACCGAGGCCGACGATGCCGGATCCGACGACCGCGACGTCGAACCGGTCGTGGGGGGAGAGCGTCATCGGAAGACCCTCCGCATCCACATCGCGAGCCCCTCGACCACGAGCACCGTGGCGAGGATCATCAGCACGATCGCCGTGACAACCTCGTAGCGCGAGCCCTGCCCGGCGTTCAACAGGTAGTAGCCCACTCCGCCGCCGCCGACGATGCCGAGGATCGTCGCCGCACGGATGTTCGTGTCGAGCATGTAGAAGCTGTGCCCGATGAGCGCGCGCGTGCCCTGCGGCACGGTCGCCGAGGCGTAGGTCTGGATCCGGGTGGCACCGACCGCGCGGAGTGCGCGCTCGGGGCCGCGGTCGACCTCCTCGAACGAGTCTGCGACGAGCTTGCCGAGCAGCCCGATGCCGCCGATCGCGAGGGCCACGATGCCCGCGGTCGGACCGAGGCCGGTGACCACGATGAGCACGATCGCGAGGATGAGCTCCGGGATGCCGCGGATCCCGACGAGCAGGAACCGGGCGATGCCGCGGACCGTGCCGTTCGGGGCGACGTTGCGGGCGGCGAAGGATCCCAGCAGCAGCGAGGGCAGCAGCGTCAGCACGGTCGCGGCGAGCGCGATCGCGATCGTGTCCCGCATGGCGCCGAGCATGACGGAGGTGTCGTAGTTGCCGAAGTCGGGCGGCCAGAACTTCACGGCGGTCTCGGGGATCTTCGCCCACACCGTGATCAGGTCGCTCCACTGGATCTGGCACACCACGAGGCTGCCGATCACGATCGCGACGGCCACCCAGCCGGCGATCGTGTTGCGACGGCGCTCGCGCGTCCACGGGCGGCGCACGGCCGCGGCGGGGGACGTCGCCCAGGCCGGCTTCGCGGCAGCGGCGGCAGTCGCGGCGCCGCTCCCCGCCTCGTCGCGGCGGCGGAGACGCGGATGCAGGATCCGGTCCATCCACGACCGCGTCTGCGCGGTCTCGCCGAGCATCGCGCCGCGCACGGCGCTCGAGACGATCTCCATCACGACGCAGAGCACGAAGATCACCAGGGCGATCCCGAGGCCGCGGCCGTAGTTGAGCGCCTTGAACGCGTAGGACATCTCCAGGCCGAGCCCCGCGACGCCGACATAACCGAGCACGACGCTGCCGCGCAGGTTGATGTCGTTGCGGTGCAGCACGGTCGCGACCCAGCTCGGCAGCACCTGCGGCAGCACGCCCGCGGTGAACTGCTGGAGCTTCGTGCCCCCGGCAGCCCGGATCGCGAGACGCGGGCCCTCGTCGATCTGCTCGATCGCGTCGGCGAACATCTTCGAGATCATGCCGATCGAGTGGATCCCGATCGCGAGGATGCCGGGCAGCGTGCCCAGCGAGAACATGAGCACGAACGCCATCGCCAGCACGACGTCGGGGATCGAGCGGGTGAGCACGCCGATGAACCGCGCGATCCCGCGCCAGACGGGTCCCGGCGTGGTGTTCGCGGCGGCGAGGTAGGCGATCGGCACCGAGAGCGCGGCGGCGACGAGCGTGCCGACCAGCACCAGCCCCACGGTGAGCGCGATCAGCCAGAGCAGGTCGAGCGGCGCGGGGAAGGTCAGCGCCCCCACGCGCGTCATGAAGCGCTGCGCGTTGCCCCAGCTCTGGAAGACGCCGGCGAGCGAGAAGCCGCTCTGCACGAGCGAGGCGATGCCGAGCACGACCAGCACGACCAGCGTGAGCGAGGCCGCGATGCGCTCCGGCGACACCCGGTGCTTCGGCGCGCGCGACAGGAGGCCGCCGACGTAGCCCTCGCGGCGGGGTGCGGCGACGACGGTCACGAGCGCGCCGCCGAGGTTTCGGCGATGTCGGCTCCGGCCGCCGCGCCGGCCCCTGTGCCCGTCGAAGCGGGAGGTTCGGCGGGCGTCGCGATCCCCTGCTCGATGAGCTCCGTGGTCACGGCGGTGAGGTCGGCGGTGGTGGTGGCGACCCGGCCGTAGATCTCCATGACCTCGGCCTTGCTGAGGCCGGTCGTGGAGGTGTTCAGCACGACCTCGCCGTGACGCAGGCCCACGATGCGGTCGGCCCAGCTGATCGCGAGATCGACCTGATGCAGGCTGCACACCACGGTGAGGCCCTGGTCGGCCGCGATCTCGCGGATGAGCGCCATGACCTGATCGCTCGACTCGGGGTCGAGCGAGGCGACGGGCTCGTCGGCGAGCAGGATCTCGGGGCGCTGCATGAGCGCGCGGGCGATGGCCACGCGCTGCTGCTGGCCGCCGGAGAGGGTGTCGCTGCGCTGGTAGGCGCGGTCGAGCAGCCCCACGCGCTCGAGGTGGCCGAGGGCGCGCAGCTTCGCGTCCTTCGAATAGCCCCAGAGGCCGAGGCGCGGGCCGCGCACGGACGAGAGCGATCCGGTCAGCACGTTCTCCAGCACGGTGAGCGACGGCACCAGCTCGAACTGCTGGAAGATGAAGCCGACCCGGCTGCGGAGGCTGCGGAGCGCCTTGCCCTTGAGCACCGGGACCGAGGATCCGAGCACCTCGACGCTGCCCGAGGTCGGCGTCTCCAGCCCATCGAGGTGCCGCAGCAGGGTCGACTTGCCGGATCCGGAGAGCCCGAGGAGCACGACGATCTCGCCGCGCGCGACCTCGAGGTCCGCGCCCCTGAGGGCGGTGGTCGCGCCGAACTGCTTCGTGACGCCGGCGAGGCGGATGACCGGCTCGGCCACGGCGGGGGTGGTGACGGTGCTCATGGTGTTTGCGCTCCTGGCTATGTGGTCGTTGAGCGAGGGCGCCGGAACGGCGATCATCCTTCGTCTCGCTGCGCTCGCTCAGGAACCGACGTGTGTGCCGGTCCCTGAGCGAGGAGCGCAGCGACGAGACGAAGGGCGCTCGCTCAACGACCCCGTTCGGGGACGTGATCGGTCAGATCACTTCTTGCACTGATCGGCCTTGGTCTTGTCGCAGATGTCGCGGATGATGTCGTAGTACTTGTCGTCGACCGGCTTGGTCGCGTAGAAGGTCGCCTTGAACGCGTCGCTGTCCGCGTTCTTGACGCCGGCCTTCACGATGTCGTCGATCGTGATCTCCTTGAGCGCGGTCACGACCTTGTCGGCGGTCTCCTTCGGCAGGGCCGTGTTGTAGACCAGCGGGGCGCCGGGGACCATCGTCTTGTCGACGACGGTGACCTTGTCGCTCTTGGCGACCTCGCTGTCCTCGGCGAAGCCCGCCTCGCACTCCTTGCCCTCGCCGACCTTCTGCACGCTCACGTCGTGCTTGCCCGCGAAGACCGGGGAGACGCCCGTCTTCGGGTCGATGTCGTCCTTGAGCAGGTTGTAGCTCGGGAAGAGGTAGCCCGAGGTCGACGACGGGTCGACGAAGCAGACCTTCTTGCCCTTGAAGTCCTTGATCGAGGTGATCGAGGATCCCTTCGGCACGATCGCCTCGGAGTAGTAGCCCGGCTCCTGGCCCTGCTTGGTGACGATCGAGGAGATCGGGGTCAGCTTGGCGCCCGCGTTGGTCGCGGTGATGTAGGTGAAGCCGGAGAACGAGGCGACGTCGACCTTGCCGGCGACGGCAGCCTCGATGAGCGCGGCGTAGTCGGTCGACTCGTGGTACTCGACCTTCTTGCCGGTCTCCTTGGCGAGGTAGTCCATGAGCGGCTGGTAGTTGGTCTGGGTGTCGACCGAGTCGGGCACGACGCCGAAGACGAGGGTGTTCGCGTCGACGGCGTAGCCGCCGTTCGCGGCAGCGGGCGCGTCGGTGCCGGTGGCGGCACCGGCAGCGCCGGAACACGCGGCCAGGCCGAGGGCGAGCACGGCGGCGCCGGCTGCGACGGAGAGAGCGCGAAGCTTCATGAGGACCTTTCGGGTTTCAGGTGCGGAGGGAATCCTCGAAGACTCTCTCAACCCAGCACCCGAGATGTATACCTAACTCGGCACTGTTCCCCGACTGTTCACCCGCGATTATCCTGAATGAACACCGCAGGAACGAGGGTGCGCCCGACCGACGCGACGAAGTAGTATGCCTATGTGCCCGAGGTTGTCTACACCCAGATCGCCGACGATCTGCGCGCCAGGATCGCCGAGGGCCGGTTGCGTCCGGGAGACGCCGTGCCCACCGAGGCCGAGCTCGCGGAACGCTGGAGCACCTCGCGCGGACCGATCCGCAACGCCCTCGCGGCGCTCCGTGCCGAGGGCCTCATCGAGACCGCCCGCGGGCGGCCCGCGCGCGTCGTCGAGCGCAAGGCGACCCAGGCCGTCGACGTATCCGTGCCGTTCACCCGGTGGGCGCGCGAGCTCGGCGCCCGCCCCGGCGCACGCACCCAGGAGCTGAGCCTGCGCCGCGCCGGAGCCGAGAAGGCACAGGCGCTCGGCGTGGATCCCGGCGACACGATCGTGAGCGTCGTCCGACTGCGCTTCCTCGACGACCGCCCCACGATGCTCGAGCGGCTGTTCTACACCGAGGAGGTGGGCCGCCTGCTGTTCGCGGTCGACACCGATGCGATCTCGATCACCGAGTTCCTGGGCTCACAGGGCCACCCGATCGTGGGCCTGCAGCACGAGATCGACGCGGTCGCCGCCGACGAGCAGGACGCGGCGCTGCTGCAGGTGCCGCAGGGCACCCCGATCCTGCGCCTCAGCCGCACCTCGCGCGGCGCCGACGGCCGCATCTTCGAGGCCAGCGAGGACCGCTACCTCTCCAGCATCGTGCGCTTCACGGTCTCCGGATCCGGCATCTCCCCCGACGGCCAGTACCTCCGCGCCGTGGGCGGCTGAGGGCTGTTACGGGTCAGGTCGTCACACCGCGAGCAGTGCGATCCCTGCGACGACGACCGCCGCTGCGCCGATCCGCCAGACCGGGCGGCCCTCGCACAGCACGAAAGCGCCGAACAGGCTGACCAGCACCACGCTCACCTCGCGCAGCGGCGCGACGAGCGCGACGGGGGCGATCCTGATCGCCTGCAGCACGAGGATGTACGACAGCGGCGAGAGGATCCCGAAGGCCACGATCCGGCGCCATTCGGTGCACCACAGCGCCGCGGCGGCGGGCCACCGGCGCCGCATCGCGGCCGTGTAGTAGACCGCCTGCATGCCTGCGGTGCCGACCATGAACGCGACGGGGGAGATCGAGAACGAGCGCACGACGAACGCGTCCCAGATCGTGTAGAGCGCGATCGCGACGCCGGTGAGCACGCCGAACAGCAGCCCAGGATCGATCCGCCGCCGGCTGCCGGCCCCGACGCCCCGGCGCACGACCCCCACCCGATCCACGAAGCCGATCGCGACGATTCCGAGGATGACCACCGCCACTCCGGCCAGCGCGAGGGGTGAGGGACGCTCGCCGAACAGCAGCATCGCGATGATGACCGACAGGAACGGTCCGGTGCCGCGTGCGGTCGCGTAGACCGTGGACAGGTTGCCGACGCGGTAGCCGTGCTGCAGCACGGCCATGTAAGCCACGTGGAGCACGCTCGAGACGAGCACGCCGAGCACGAAGCCGCCGATGTCGCCGGATCCGAGGCCGCCGGTGAACGGCACCACGCCGATCCACAGGACCGTGCTCGCGACGGCGCCCCACCAGAGGAACGGGAGCCCCGCACGACTGATGCCGTGCGCCAGCACGTTCCAGCCCGCGTGCGCGACAGCGGCGGAGAAGACGAGGACGAATGCGAGAAGCGACATGGGAACCTTCGGTCCGCCGCGGGCGCGACGGACGTGGTTCCTCCAGGCTTTTGTCCGTTCAGATGACGCCAGGCCCACGAGGACCCGACGTGGCGCCGCTCGGACCAGTCGGGCGGACCCCGGAACCCTAGGCGCTGTCGAACCTCAGCCTAGCCGCGCGCCGCGACCGGGTGGATCCGCGCTTCGATCCGTGGGACACATGTGCGAAACTGGTTGTCCACAGATCCCGCATCCGCCTCTCCAGTGTCGCTGCTTCGTTCTAGGCTGTAAGCATGGAACTCGCCCCCGACCACACGCTCCGCCGCAGCGCGGCGCTGGTCGAGGAGTGCGCGGAGATCGACCGGGAGATCGCCCGGCTGCACGCCAGGAAGGCGGAGAGACTCGCCGAACGGGTGCGGCTGCTCCTCGATGAGATCCGCCCGGGACAGGACGGTTTCGAGCAGGCCGAACGATCCATGATCAGCGATTTCTCCGCGGGGCTGCGGATCACCGCCTACGCCGCGGCGAAGCAGCTCGCCAATGCGCACACCCTGCAGGAGCGCCTCCCGGGCACGCGCGCGGCCCTCGGCGCCGGTGCGCTCACGCTCGCCCACGCCGACGTGATCGTCGAGGCCGCGCGCGACCTCCCCGCCGGGGACGACGCGGTGACGGCCGCCTACGAGACGGCGATCGTCCCCTACGCGTCCGCGGAGACCCGCGCGCGCACGAAGGCCTTCGCCGAGAGCGTCGTCGCCGCCCTCGCGCCCGCGACCGTGCAGGAGCAGCACGACCGCGCACAGGACCAGCGGGTCGTCACGGTGACCGACGAGGGACGCGGACAGGCGACCCTGCACGTCACCGGCCCCGCCGTGCTCATCCACTCCGCCTACGACCTGGTCACACAGGAGGGCCACGCGATCCTCCGCGCGGCGAAGCAGGCCGAAGCGGACTCCGAGCCCCTCGGCGACGCCCGCACCCTGGATCAGGTGCGCTGCGACCGGATCCTGCTGCGGCTGCTCACCGGCCGCATCGATCACGACGCCGACATCCTCGACAGCATCCGCCCGACGGTGCAGGTCACGGTCAGCGCCGCCACCCTCGCGGGGATCGACGACCGCCTCGCCGAGCTCGACGGCCACGGTCCGTCGGACGCCGCCCTCGCACGCGGCCTCGCCGCATCCGCCGCCTCCTGGCGACGGCTCCACCTCGATGACGCGGGGATGATCACCCGCACCACCGCCTACCAGCCGACCGAGGCGATGAGACGCCACCTCCGCGCCCGAGACCGCACCTGCCGGTTCCCTGGTTGCCGCAGACCCGCGCGCAGGTGCGAGATCGATCACACCTACGACCACGCCCGCGGCGGACCCACCGCGATCACCAACCTCGCATGCCTCTGCGCCACCCACCATGCTCTCAAGCACCCGGACGTCGACGCGAGATGGCGCTGGACCGCGCGACAGCACCGAGACGGGACCATCGTCTGGACCACCCCCGCCGGCGTCGAATACTCGGATACGCCGCCGCCTCGCGTCATGTTCGTGGAAGAGGCGGGCTTCTCGCCTACACACTCGCCGGGCCGATGACAAGTGCATAGAGGCGAATCGCGGGGCGGAGCGATGGCTGCGATCACAGACGCTTCCGAAGCACCGGTGAAATACTGGACGTGTTCAACGACAAGGGACGTGTTAACGACAAGGAGGTCGCCCTGTGCCGGACAACACGACCGCGAACGAGCGGGCGCTCGAAGAGGGCATCGTCACCGATCTGAAGGATCGGATGACCTACGGGTCGTACCTCGACCTGGATCGGCTCCTCAGCGCGCAGCACCCGGTCAGCGTGCCGGAGCACCACGACGAGATGCTGTTCATCATCCAGCACCAGACCACCGAGCTGTGGCTGAAGCTCGTGCTGCACGAACTGGGCACCGCGCGGGACCGACTCGCCGAAGACGACCTGCGTTCGGCCCTCAAGCACATGGCGCGCGTCAAGCACATCCAGGAGGTGCTCACGCAGCAGTGGTCGGTGCTGGCGACGCTCACCCCCACCGAGTACGCGCAGTTCCGCGGCGACCTCGGCAACTCCTCGGGCTTCCAGTCGGTGCAGTACCGCGCCGTCGAGTTCGCGCTCGGCAACAAGAACGAGCGGATGCTGAGCGTGTTCCGCTCCCACCCCGAGAACCTCGCGATGCTCACGGCGGAGCTCGAGCGGCCGACCCTGTACGACGAGTTCCTGCGTTTCGCCGCACGCCGCGGCCTGCCGATCCCTGCCGAGATCCTCGACCGCGACGTGCGCCAGCCCTACCGGATGCACGATTCGCTCGTGCCCGTGCTCACCGAGATCTACGAGAACCCCCACGACCACTGGGACCTGTACGAGGCGTGCGAGGAGCTCGTCGACGTCGAGGACAACTTCCAGTTCTGGCGCTTCCGCCACCTGCGCACGGTGACCAGGACCATCGGACGCAAGATCGGGACGGGCGGATCCAGCGGCGTGGACTTCCTGCAGCGCGCCCTCGACCTGACCTTCTTCCCCGAGCTGTACGCGGTGCGCACCGAGATCGGACAGTGACGGCGTGAGCGTGGCGGACGGCACGGTGATCGGCGGTTTCACGGATCACCACGTGCATCTCCAGCTCGTAGATCCGGCACATCTGTCGAGCGGGCTGCTGGGGCGCGTGCTGGATCTCGGATCCGCCCCGGCGGCGGTCGCGGCCCTCGCGGCGGAGCCGCCAGGAGGCGTCGCGATCTCCTTCGCGGGCGCGTTCCTGACCCCGGTCGGCGGCTATCCCTCCGACCGGTCCTGGGCGCCGGAGGGATCCTTCCGGAAGATCGCAGACGCCGATGCGGCGGAGGCCGCCGTCGCCGAGATGAAGGCCGCCGGCGCCTCGGTCATCAAGGTCGCCAGCAACAGCACGGCGGGTCCCGTGTTCGGCGACGATCTGCTCCAGGCGATCGTGCGCATCGCCGATCGCCACGGGCTGCCCGTGGTCGCGCACGCGGAGGGCCCCGGCGAGGCGCAGCGCATGCCGCGGCTCGGCGTCAGGGCGCTCGCGCACACCCCGTTCACCGAGCGGCTGAGCGATGCCGAGGTCTCCGCCCAGGCCGGCCGGATCGCGTGGATCTCCACCCTCGCGATCCACGAGGGCGAGACCCGCGCGATCGCCGTGGACAACCTGCGCCGCTTCCATGCGCACGGGGGGACGGTCCGCTACGGAACCGATCTCGGCAACGGCGATCAGCCGGTCGGACTGAACCCCGCCGAGATCGAGGCCCTGCGCGAGGCCGGCGTGCGCGGGGCCGCACTGATCCGCGCGCTCGTCCCGGTCGCGGCGACCGCGGAGCGCCGGTTCCTGCTGCCCGCGCGCGACGCGGATCCGTTCGACCTGGAACCCGTGCCGCACCCGCACGGGGCGACGCGGCTGCACGGTCGCGGCCATGCATCCGGATCGACGCGGCCCGCGCATCTGGTCTCGCCCGAAAGCGTGATCTCGCCCGAAAGCGCCCGGTAGCCGGCGATATCACGACGTTGCCGACGCTCGTCGCCGGCTCCGGCTCCGGCTCCGGCTCCGGCTCCGGCTCCGGCTCCGGCTCCGGCTCCGGCGACGTATCCTCCCTGGTCTCAGATCAGCTCCATCACCGGTCCTTCGTGCACGGCCTGGTATATGGCATTGCGGATCACGTTGGCCTGGTCCGCAGTGAGGGTGCGGTCGATGGGCCGCAGGACGATCCGCAGCAGCAGATTGACCTGCCCCTCCCGCGTTCCGAGCCGGGTGCGCGCGGCGTCGGGAAGCTCCTCGTGCGGCGTGCGGCTCAGCACCTCGACCGATTCGAGGACATCGGCGTCGTCGCCGAGCGCGATGCGGATGCGGTCGCCCAACGTCTCCCCGTCCTCCTCAGCGGCAAGCACCACTGAGATGTCCCGCCGGGACGCCGGCAGGAGTGAGACGTGCTGCCAGGGCTCCACGGTGAGCATCTGGGCGGCGATGCGCGGATCTTCGGCCCGAACGTAGCGGATGTCGGGGATGCCCTTGCGCAGCATCAGCGCGCGTTCCAGGCCCATGCCGAGCGCCAGCCCGGACCACCGCTCGGGATCGAGACCTGACCCGCGCAGGACGTCGGGATGGATGCGCCCGCACTCGGCCAGTTCGAGCCATTCACCGTTGTGCAGGACGTCGATCTGGCGCCCTCCGACCGTGTAGGGGTGGGTGGCATCCGTCACGGTCCATTCCGCGCCGGGAAGCACTGCCTCGACCAACCGGCCGATCATGGTCAGCATGTCGCCGTCATCGGTGTCCGCGGTGCTGCGGAGGCGCCAGAGATCGACCTGGTGGGGTTCGCCCACGTGGCTGCGATCGACCACGTCACGCCGGTAGACGAGGCCGGGTGCCACGATCAGCTCGTCGACATCTGCTCGGTCGGCGTAGTCCTCGAGGGCGGTCGGAAGCGCGGAGCTCATGTGGCTGCGCAACATCACCGTCGAGCTGACGTACCGGGTGTAGCGGCGCGCGCGGGTCACATCACCGGAGTCATAACCGAGGCGGTCGTAGTTCTCGCGCACCGGCACGATCGGCGTCGTTCGCACGTGGCGGACGGTGCTGTCCCATTCCGTCCGCAATGCGGCCACGACGGAATCCAGGAGCACCTGGATCGCATGGCTGCCCTGGGCGGGATCGGTGAGGTCGCGCAGGTTCAGGGCGCGCCAAAGCTGGTCAGAAGTCAGGTAGTCGGCATGCGACATGAGAAGGTCTCCGGAACGGTTGCAGGCTGGCGAAGGATGAGAACTCCCCCCGACCGCGCCTGCGGAGACCTGATGCGCTAACGGCGCGCGTCGATGACCCCGCGGCCATATCCCGGCCGGGGGTTCTGAAATCGCTGCTGCCAGTGCACGAGACCAGGGTACATGCGAAGCGTCGTCAGACGGCGCCCAGGTCGATCCCGGCCGCGGCCGGCTCCGCGTAGGCCACCTCGCGCCACACGTCGCCGACGCGCTCGAACGAGGTGACGCTGGACAGCGCGCACCGGCGGGTCCGCGGGTCGTGCCGCAACGGCAGTCCCGCGACCGACAGATGCGTCATCCAGATCGGCGCCTGGTGCGAGACGAAAACCACGTCGCCGCCGTCGGCGTCGTGCCAGGCCTCGTCCATCGCGGCGCGCATCCGCGCGGCGACCGAGGTGTACGGCTCGCCCCAGCTCGGCAGGGACGGGCGACGCAGGTGCCGCCAGTTCCACGGATTCATCAGGGCGCGACGCATCTGCGTGCCCTCGAACACGTTCCACGGCTCGATGATGCGCTCGTCCAGCACCGGATCCAGACCGAACGCGGCGGTGAACGGCTCGGCCGATTCCTGCGTGCGCTCGAGGGGCGAGCAGCGCAGCGCCGACACCGGACGGCCCGACGCCGCGACATGGTCGGCGGCGGCCTGCGCCATCCGCCGGCCCGCGTCGCTCAGGTGATAGCCGGGCAGGCGTCCGTAGAGGATCCGCCCGGGGTTGAAGACCTCGCCATGGCGGACGAGGTGGAGACGCTCCGCCGTCATCCGATCAGACGCGGCGGTACTCGGCCGAGCCGAACCCGATGATGAAGTACCCGATGAACGAGAACAGCCAGAGCAGGAAGAACGAGAACACGCCGCCCTTGCCGAAGTTCTTGCCGAGCTTCACGGCGACCACGATCGCGAAGATGATGTTGACGAGCGGGATCAGGTACAGCAGCACGAGCCAGCCGCTCATCCCGGCGATCTTGATGAGGAAGATGAGGTTCACGATCGGGATGATCGCGAGGATCCCGGGGTGTCCGGCCTTCGTGAAGACGCGCCACAGCGCGATCGCGATGATGACGTAGAGGATCAGCGAGAAGGTGATGCCGGTGCCGGAGAAGATCGCGGCGTAGACGCCGCTGACGGCGTCGGTCGCATCGGACGCGTGGACGATGTTCATCTGCGGTGCCTTCCGGGTGGGGGATGAGGTTCACCGCAGTCTAGTGAGACGGAGTCGCTCACCACGAGGCATTCCGCGCGTCCCCGTAGAATGGCCGGGATCCCTTTTCCCTAGTTGGAGGCGTATTCCGTGCTTCGCACCCACACGGCAGGCTCGCTGCGAGCCGAGCACATCGGTCAGACCGTCACCCTTGCGGGGTGGGTCGATCGCCGTCGTGACCACGGAGGGGTCGCCTTCATCGATCTGAGGGACGGATCCGGCATCGCCCAGGTCGTCATCCGCGACGAGGAGATCGCGCACCCGCTGCGCAGCGAGTTCGTCCTGCAGGTGACCGGCGAGGTGTCGCGCCGCCCCGCCGGCAACGAGAACCCGAACCTGCCCTCGGGCGAGATCGAGATCGTGGTGCAGGACGTCGTGGTGCTGAACGAGTCGGCGCCGCTGCCGTTCCAGGTCTCCTCCGGCCTCGCCGAGACCGACCCGGTGGGCGAGGACGTGCGCTTCAAGCACCGCTACCTCGACCTCCGCCGCCCCGCCGCGATCACGCCGCTGCAGCTGCGCTCCAAGGTCTACAAGGCCCTGCGCGATGTGCTGCACGAGCGCGAGTTCGTCGAGGTCGAGACCCCGACGCTGACCCGCTCCACCCCGGAGGGCGCCCGCGACTTCGTCGTCCCCGCGCGCCTGCACCCCGGCAGCTGGTACGCCCTGCCGCAGAGCCCGCAGTTGTTCAAGCAGCTGCTCATGGTCGGCGGCGTGGAGAAGTACTTCCAGATCGCGCGCTGCTACCGCGACGAGGACTTCCGCGCCGACCGCCAGCCCGAGTTCACCCAGCTCGACATCGAGATGTCCTTCGTCGAGCAGGAGGACGTCATCGAGATGATGGAGGCCGTCATCCGCGCGATGTGGGCCACCATCGGCGTCGAGGTGCAGACGCCGCTGCCGCGGATGACCTACGCCGACGCGATGGCGAAGTACGGATCCGACAAGCCGGACCTGCGTTTCGGCCTCGAGCTCGTCGAGGCGACCGAGTACTTCTCCGAGACCACGTTCCGCGTCTTCCAGGCCGACTACGTGGGCGCTGTCGTCATGCCCGGCGGCGCGTCACAGCCGCGCAAGGTGCTCGACGCCTGGCAGGACTGGGCCAAGCAGCGCGGCGCCCGCGGCCTCGCCTACGTCCTGTTCAACGAGGACGGCACGCTCGGCGGTCCCGTCGCGAAGAACCTCAGCGAGGCCGAGCAGGCCGGTCTTGCGGAGCTCGTGGGAGCTGCGCCCGGCGACTGCGCGTTCTTCGCCGCCGGATCCGCGAAGGACTCCCGCGCCCTCCTCGGCGCCGCCCGTGTCGAGGTCGGCCGTCGCCTCGGTCTGCTCGACCCCGAGGTGTTCGCCTTCACCTGGGTCGTCGACGCCCCCATGTTCGAGCCCGCCGCGGATGCGGAAGCCGCAGGCGACGTCGCCGTCGGCGCCGGCGCCTGGACCGCTGTACACCACGCCTTCACCGGCCCGAAGCCGGAGTTCGAGGCCACCTTCGACACCGACCCCGGATCCGCCCTCGCCTACGCGTACGACATCGTCTGCAACGGTTCCGAGCTCGGCGGCGGATCCATCCGCATCCACCGCGAGGACATCCAGAAGCGCGTCTTCGAGGTCATGGGCCTCTCCGACGAGATCGCGCAGGAGCAGTTCGGCTTCCTGCTCGACGCGTTCAAGTTCGGCGCCCCGCCGCACGGCGGCATCGCGCTCGGCATGGACCGCGTGCTGCAGCACCTGTCGAAGACCGAGTCGATCCGCGAGGTCATCGCGTTCCCGAAGACCGGCAACGGCTTCGACCCGCTCACCGCCGCGCCCGCCCCGATCACCGCGGAGCAGCGCAAGGAGGCCGGCGTCGACGCCGCGGAAGCCCCCGAGCAGTCCGAGTCCCTCGCGCCCGTCGAGGCCTGACCCGAGCATGCTCACCGAGCTCGCCCTCCCCGTTCCGCTCGACACGCGGATCGGGGAGGTGACGCTGCGCCGCGCGCGCATCGAGGACACCGCGGCGATCGTCGCGCTGCTCGCCGATGACGCGATCAGCGCGGCGCGCGGCGACACCGCCTCGGACGACGACCTGCCGGCGTACGCCGCGGGCCTGGAGTCGGTGCTCGCCGACGGATCCAACGACCTCCTCGTCGCCGAGCACGGCGGCCGGATCGTCGGCACGTTCCAGCTCACCCGCATTCCGGGGATGTCCCGCCGCGGCTCGACCCGACTGCTCGTCGAGGCGGTGCGGGTGAGCTCGGATCTGCGCTCCAGCGGCGTCGGATCCGCGCTCATGCGCTGGATCATGGACGTCGCGACCGCCGACCTGGGCAGCCCGCTGGTGCAGCTGACCTCTGATGCGCAGCGCGTCGAGGCGCACCGCTTCTACGAGCGCCTCGGCTTCGCCGGATCGCACAGGGGCTTCAAGTACAACGCGCCGTCCTCTGGCAGTGAGGCGCCCGCCACCACCGGTCGTTGAGCGAAGACGCCGAAGGCGACTGAGACGAAACGCCCCCGGAGACGACCGCGCTCAGACGTCATCCGGATCCGACAGGTCCTCGACCGCGACGGGGACGCGGCCGGCGAACATGACGCCGACGCCGTACTCGTCGCCGATCTCCAGGCCGCACTCCGCGAAGCGCATCATCCACGTGCCGTCCTGCCAGACCACGGCCTCCGGCGCGCCGAACGGAGGCTCCTCCTCCGCGAGCCGCGCCCGGTCGGCAGCCGACAGGTCGCCCTGCGGGCCGGCCAGCTCCTCCACGAGGTAGCGGATGGCGGCCTCGCTGAGCTCGGCGAACTCGGTCACGATGCCCTGGGCCGCCTCCCGCGCCTGGGCACTGGGCTCCTCCGCGGGTTCGGCGACGATGCTCACGGTCCAGCCGCCGTCCCCGCCCTCGACGCCCGCGGTCCAGCAGGCGATGTCGTCCGGCGCGTCGATCCGGATCAGGGTGGCGCCGTCGAGCTCGATCGTCTCGGGAAGAGTGCTCATGCTCCGATCCAACCAGACGGCGCCTGTCTCCAGCCAGAACTCGCCCGTCTCCCACCAGGCCCCGCCGTGTCGCGTTGCACGCGTTCCCGACGCCGGACCGGAGATCCGACTTCCCTGGACCCGAATCGTTCATCCCGCATTCACCCCGGTCCGCCTGGCCGGTAACTCCGCCGCCGTACATTCCCTCTCGACCCGACCCCGGCGGCAGCGCCGGACACCGAGAGGAAATCATGCTCATCAGCAACCGCCGTGCGCGCATCGGCGCCGGCATCGCGCTCGCGACCAGCGCCGCGCTCCTGCTCTCCGCCTGCTCCGGATCCGCCTCCGCCGACCCGACCGGCTCGGCCGGCTCCGGCGCCAAGGCCTCGACCGCCACCTCCCTCAAGGACTTCGGCTCCCTGGCCGACCTCGAGAAGGCCGCGGAGGCCGAGGGCAAGCTCAACGTGATCGCGCTCCCCCACGACTGGGCCAACTACGGCGAGATCCTCGCCGCGTTCACGAAGAAGTACCCGAAGATCAGCATCAACGAGGCCTCCCCCGACGCGTCGAGCGCCGAGGAGATCCAGGCCGCCAAGACGAACGAGGGCCTGGACACGGCTCCCGATGTCTTCGATCTCGGCCTCACCGTGACCCTGCAGAACACCGACAAGTTCGCCGCCTACCAGGTGGAGAAGTGGGACGAGATCCCGGCCCAGCTCAAGGACAAGGACGGCCTGTTCACGGGCGACTACGGCGGGTACATGTCGATCGGCTACGACTCCTCGAAGTTCCCGGAGCCGAAGAGCCTCGACGACCTGAAGAAGTCCGAGTACAAGGGCGCGGTCGCGCTCAACGGCGACCCGACGCAGGCCGGGGCGGCGTTCGCCGCGGTGGGCCTCGCGACGGTGCAGTCCGGTGGGAAGCTCGACGACTACCAGAAGGGCATCGACTTCTTCGCCGACATGCAGAAGGCCGGCAACCTGCTCAAGGTCGACGTCACCACGGCGACGGTCGCGAGCGGGGAGACCCCCGTCGTCTTCGACTGGGACTACCTGAACGCCGCGCACACCAAGGACAACAAGAACTGGAAGACCGTCGTCCTTCCCGGCACGGGCTACGCCGGCTACTACAACCAGGCGATCAACAAGGCGGCGCCGCACCCCGCCGCCGCGCGCCTGTGGCAGGAGTTCCTCTACAGCGACGAGGGCCAGAACCTCTGGCTCAAGGGCGGCGCGCGCCCCGTCCGCATGGACGCCATGACCAAGGCGGGGACGATCGACAAGACGCTCGCCGCCGCGCTCCCCGCCGCGCCGAAGGAGACCGTCGTGCCGACCGAGGCGCAGAGCACCGCCGCCGGCAAGCTGCTCGGCGAGAAGTGGGCCTCGGCCGTCCAGTGACCTCCGACACCACCGCGGCTCCCGCCGCATCCCGTGCCGGGTCGGAGCTGCGCGCTCCGGCCCGGCGCGGGCCGTCGGGCCGGGCCCCGCTCCCCGCCCGCCTGTCCCGCGGGCTCGCCGCGATCGGGCTCGTCCCGTTCGCGGCGTACCTGCTGCTGTTCCTCGTGCTGCCCACGATCCTCGCGGTCGCCACCGGCTTCTTCACCCGGGACGGCGCCTTCACCACGAGCAATCTCTCGGCCCTCTGGGATCCGACCGTGCTGCTCACGTTCGCCAACTCCGCGGGGCTCTCCCTGCTCACCGCGGCGATCGGCGCCATCGTCGGCGCCCTCGTCTGCTACGCCCTGCTCGGCATGAGCCCGTCCGGCGGTGTGCGCACCGTGATCGACGCCGCCTCCGGAGTGCTCGCGCAGACCGGCGGCGTGATGCTCGCGTTCATGTTCATCGCGACGCTGGGCCTTCGCGGCGTCCTGACCGAGCTGCTCAAGAACGCCTTCGGCATCGACCTTTTCGCCCAGGGCCCGTGGATCTACGAGCTCCCTGGGCTGATCCTGCCCTACCTCTACTTCCAGATCCCGCTCATGGTCATCACGTTCATGCCCGCCCTCTCGGCGCTGAAGCCGCAGTGGGCCGAGGCCAACCTCACGCTCGGCGGCACCCGCGCGAGCTTCTGGCTGCGGATCGGGATCCCCGTGCTCGCCCCGGCCTTCCTCGCCAGCTTCCTGCTGCTCTTCGCGAACGCGTTCTCCTCGTACGCGACCGCGGCCGCCCTCGCGAGCCAGGGATCGCAGATCGTGCCGCTGCAGATCCGCGCCGCGCTCACGAGCGAGACCGTGCTGGGGCGGGAGAATCTCGCCGGCGCGCTCGCGCTCGGCATGATCGTCGTCGTCGGGATCGTCATGTGGCTCTACTCGCTGGTCCAGCGCCGGGCAGCGAGGTGGCAGTCATGAACCGGCTCGCCTCGTCGTCCGTCACCCGCTGGATCATCGGGATCCTCGTCGGGCTCTTCTTCCTGGTGCCTCTGGTCGCGACGCTCGTGTACACGTTCACCAAGGACGGCGAGTTCACCGTCGCGCACTGGGCAGCCCTGGGCGATCCCGCCAAGGCCGCGGTCTACCAGCCCATCTGGACGGGGCTCGGCAACTCGCTGATCCTCGCGGTCGTCACCGTGCTCATCGTGCTGCTCGTGCTGGCGCCGACGATGATCCTGGTGAACCTGCGCTATCCGCGACTGCGCCCGGTCTTCGAGTTCGTCGTGCTGCTGCCGATCTCGATCCCCGCGATCGTGCTCGTGGTCGGCCTCACCCCGATCTACCTGCAGATCGGGCGTTCGTTCGGCACCGGCGCCTGGACCCTCGCGTTCGCGTACGGCATCACCGTTCTCCCCTTCGCGTACCGGTCCATCCAGGCGTCGATCGACGCGGTCGACATGACCACGCTCGCCGAGGCGGCCCGCTCTCTGGGCGCCGGATGGGGCACGGTCCTGCTGCGCGTGCTCGCCCCGAACCTGCGCCAGGGCCTGCTCGCCGCGTCCCTCCTGTCCATCGCGGTCGTGCTCGGCGAGTTCACGATCGCCTCGCTGCTGAACCGCGACGTGCTGCAGACCGCGCTCGTGGTCGTGCAGAAGCAGGACGGCTGGGCCCCGGCGATGTTCGCCCTGATGGCGCTGACGTTCAGCTTCCTCCTGCTCCTCATCATCGGACGGGCCGCGCGCGGCCGGTCCGGAAAGGCCGACTCATGAGCGACATCGCGCTCCCCCGCACCGCGGACAACTCCCTGCTCGCGGACCGCTCAGACGGCACCCGCGTGCAGTTCGACGGCATCGTCAAGAGCTACGGCCGCACGCAGGTCCTGCACGGGATCGACCTCGACATCGCGCCCGGCGAGTTCGTCTCGCTGCTCGGGCCCTCCGGCTGCGGCAAGACCACCCTGCTGCGCGTGCTCGCGGGGCTCGAGGACGCCGACGGCGGCGCCGTGCTGCTGGGCGGCAGGGACGTGTCGGGAGTGCCGACCAACAAGCGCGACCTGGGCATGGTGTTCCAGTCGTACTCGCTGTTCCCGCACCTGCGCGTGGTGGACAACACGGCGTTCGGGCTCCGCCGCCGCAGGGTCGCCACGGCCGAGGCCCGCAAGCGGGCGCTGGACGCGCTGGCCCTGGTCGGTCTCGAGGCGCACGCGGACAAGTACCCCCACCAGCTCTCCGGGGGCCAGCAGCAGCGCGTGGCGCTCGCGCGGGCGCTCGTCACCGAGCCCAGGGTGCTGCTGCTGGACGAGCCGCTCTCCGCCCTCGACGCCAAGGTCAGGGTGCAGCTGCGCGACGAGATCCGCCGGCTGCAGCTGCGACTCGGCATCACGACCGTGTTCGTCACGCACGACCAGGAGGAGGCGCTCAGCGTCTCCGACCGGATCGCGGTGATGAACGCGGGACGGATCGATCAGATCGGCACGCCGGAGGAGCTCTACCTGCGCCCGGCGACCGCGCACGTCGCCGCGTTCGTCGGCCTGTCCAGCGTCGTGCGCGGACTCGCCGACGGTGCGACCGTGCGGGTGTGGGGCGCCGAGATCCCGCTCCAGCTCCCTGCGACCGGCGAGGTCGACGTACTCCTGCGGCCCGAGAACGTGCGGCTGGTCGAGCCCGCAGGAGCAGCCGTGACGGGAAGCGTCGAGGAGAGCATGTTCCTCGGGAGCATGCGGCGCACGCTCGTGCGCACCGAGGACGGCCTGCTCGTGCGCGTGCAGCACTCGGCGCGGATCCACCCGCAGTACGGCGACCTCGTCGGGCTCGCGGTCGATCCGGAGCCCGTGGCCGTGCGGCAGTCGCAGTGAGGCGGGAGCGCTCACCCGTCTGACAGGATCGGATCATGCGTCCCCCCGAGGCTCTGAGCGCACTCCCCCTGGTCCAGGGCTCCTCCGCCGCGCCCGTGGCGCCGCAGGTCGCCGGTCGCCTGTCGGCGCTTCCGGGGATCACGACGGAGCATTTGAGGGCGGTCGGCGACCGCCTGTCCGCCGCCCAGCGCGCGGGCCTGGCGGTCCTGCCGGACGTGTGGCCGCTGTCGACGGCTGCGGCGCCGGAGGCCGAACCCGGCGTGCGGCGTCTCCTGCTCGCCGCCGCGCTCTCCGTGACCGACCGCGCGGACGTGCTCCTCGCCGCGACGGCGACCGACACCCGCGTCGTGATCTCCGAGGCGGTGCAGCGCACCGTGCGGTTCTCCGCTGGCCGGTTCCGGTTCCTGTCCGAAGCCGACCGGAGCGCAATACTCGCGGGCGCTGACGCGGCGGAGTGCGAGACGATCCATCGCGCGCTCTGGCTCGCCCACCGTCAGCACGGCCTCGCCGACGTCGGCCTCTGGCACGCCGTGCACGGCAGGGCGGAGACGGATCCGCGAGCGCTGCGCGCCCTCATCGCGGTCGGCCAGCGGCTGCTGACCCGCGGCAACCCGGAGGCCGCGTTCCGGATCGCCTCTGCGCGCGCGCTCGCCGGCGCCGCGGCGATCCGCAGCAACGCGGCGATGCTCGGCGCGCGCAGCGCCCTCGTGCTCGGCTGCTTCGACGACGCGGTGCGCCTGTTCCAGGCCGCCGAGCTCGGCGAGGGGGACCTCAGGGCCCAGGCGCAGACCGGACGCCGCGTCGCGCAGAGCTTCCTCGACGGACCGGACGAGGGCGCGGATGCCCTCGCCCGCGTCGCGAGCCAGCTCCCTCTCCTGCGGTCCGCCGCGGCGACGGCGACGGACCACGCCGCACTGACCGGCATCGACTCGATCGCGGAGATCTGGTGGACCTCGCCGGAGGAGGCGGACGAGCGTCACGCCCGGCTCTACCTGAGCGTCATCCCCGCGGCCGAGGTGTGGCCGTGGAACTCCGCCGCCGGCCCGCTGAGCCCCTTGATCGAGGCGCACGTGCGAGGTCAGCAGGCGGGGTTCCTGCTGCACGCGGGACGCGCGGCGGAGGCTGCCGACGTCCTCGGCGACGCGCTCGCCCGCCTTCCCATGACGCACATCGGCGGCGGCGTGACCTCGAGCGCTCTCGTCGCCCTCCGGGACGATGCTCCGGAACTCGTCCAGGGCTTCGGCCCTGCGCTGATCGCGCTGCGTCCAGGGCGGACGGTCGGCTATGCCGTCGTCCCGGACGTCGACGGCCCGAGCACGGTCGCGGTCAGCCGCACGGCCGTGGACGAGCGCACGACACGGCAAGGACTCCCCGCGCTGGCCCTGCTCACGGGGCGCGAGCGCGGCGTGATCGACCTGCTCGCGCGGGGTCTGCGCAACCGCGAGATCGGGCTCGAGCTGGGGATCTCCGAGCGCACGGTGGAGGTGCACCTCACGAATGCCTTCCGCAAGCTCGGTGTGCGCAACCGCGCCGAGGTGCTCGCCCGCCTGCTGGAGGACCGCGAAGAAGGCGGCGCGCCGGCTTCTCGCCGCCGCGAGCGCGCGTAACGGGGTCGGCGCACGCGCCTCCCTCAACCGCCCCCGGACGGAGCGAGGCCGAGGTGCGGGAACAGGGCGCCGAACGTCGCCGTCAGCCCCTCGGGGAGCGATTCGACGTGATCCTCGCCCGGGATCGTGAACACCTGCGTCCGGAAGCCCGCGTGCTCCGTGATCTGCGCGGACAGCTGCACCTGGGCCATGAAGAACGCGTCCTCGTCCCCGGCGGCGAACAGGGCCACGTGCCCGTCGAAGCGGCCGGCGTTCTGCGCGGCCCTGGCCTCGGGCTTGGCGGCCTCGTAGGCGCTCTGATCGCCTTCGAAGACCTGCTGCAGCACCTCGTCCGGGAACTCGGTGCCCTGATACGACTCCCCCGCGATGCTCACGATGCCGCCCCACAGGCCGGGATCCGCGAGGCCCCAGTCCAGCGCGCATCCGCCGCCGTTGGAGAATCCCGCGATCGTCCACGCCGCCGGACTCGGCTGCACCCGCAGGTGGCTGCGCGCCCAGGCGGGGATGTCCTTCGTGAAGTACGTCTCCACACCGCCGTAGGCCGCCGAGTCCACGCACGCCGGGTTGTCGTCCTCGGATCCGAGCTGATCCGCCACGATCACGATCGGGGCCAGTCCGCGGTGCGCGGCCGCGAGCCGGTCCATCGCGTCGGCGACGAACGACGGGTCCGGATCCCCCGGCTCGCCCATCATGAAGACCACGAGCGGCAAGGCGGGCGGATCCGGCACGAGCGCGGCGGGAGGCCGATAGAGCGAGGCGTCCCGCGGGACGAAGCCCGCGGACGAGGGGATGCGCTCCTCCCCCGTGAGCCTCGTCACCGTGCCTTTCGCCGGCAGGCCTGCGGGCGGGATCCAGGTCTCGAAGAGCGGCATCGCGGAGCCCGCGGCCGTGGCGTGCGGCGGCGCCGGAGCCGGCGACCAGGGCCGACCGATCATTCCGACCAGCACGGCCAGCGCTCCCGCCGCGAGCAGCACGGCGAGCAGGACGGCTCGGCTCCTGCCGCGCGTCATCGAAGAGGACATCCGCACTCGCCTCCTGACCCTGCGTGGCCCCATCGTAACGACGACCGGATCCGAGCTCGCCGACGCACAGGAAACACATGATCGCGAATCACGACGCCCGATCGGGGGCCCCGCTAGTTTGAGCGTGGGGCGAGGGCCGCCCCGCGGTTCCGGGAGGAGCACCATGGCAGGCAAGTTCGAACTCTACGAGGACAAGAGCGGCAAGTGGCGTTTCCGCCTCAAGGCCGGCAACGGCGAGATCATCGCCAGCGGCCAGAGCTATTCGTCGAAGTCGGGTGCGCTGAGCGGCATCGACTCGATCCGCCGCAACGCCGCGGACGCCGAGGTCGTCGAGACCGAGGACTGAGCCGGCATCGATCGCCGGCTGAGCAGATCGCGGAGGCGCCGTCCCGAGGGACGGCGCCTCCGTCGCGTCCAGCGGGTCAGCCCGCGAGCGATCGCGCCAAGGCCACGTACTCGGCCGGCGAGGCGTTCGGCAGGTATGCGCGCCCGATCGCGAGCCCGATCGCAGGAAGCTGCCCGTTGTCCGCGTAGAACAGGTGCATCGGACGGTACTCGGGGTTGAACTTTCCCTTGTACCGCAGCAGCGAGGCGAAGCCGTACGCGGGCTCGAGCACCCGGCTCAGCCAGCCCAGCAGCCGGGTGATGCCGGGGTCCGCATCGGCGTCGCCGTCCACGGTCTGTGCGAGCGGCGCACCGGAGAGGCTCATGACCTCGAGTCCCTGCTCCTTCATGTGCAGCGCTGCCGAGGCGATCGCGAACTCCATCACACCGGGCATCGCACCGTCGGCACGGCGCATGAAGTCGAGCGTGCGACCGACCAGCTCCCCCTCGCGCCACACCGGCATCCAGCTCGTCACCGCCTGCAGCTCGCCCTCGGGACCGATCGCGAGCAGGATCTCGACGTCCGGATCCCTGAGCTCCTCCATCCCGCCCAGGGTGAAGCGCATCTCCGGCAGCGCCTTCTCCGCGATCCACTGCTCGCTGAGGGCGTCCAGCTGTGCGACCAGGCCCGCCGGCAGCTGCTCCCACGTGGTCCAGAGCGTCGTGAGCCCGTCGCGCTGTCCGCGGTTGTACGGCTGGCGCACCTTGGTCCACACCTTGCCTGTCAGCTCGAACCGCTCGAGCGGCACGACGGTCTCCTCCGCCACCGAGATGCTCTTCCAGCCGAGGTCCCTGAAAGCCGGGGCGAACTCCTCGTGCGTGCTGTAGAACACCGCGGTCCAGGCGTTCGCGTCGCAGAAGTCCAGGAACCCGCGGATGGTCTTCGCCGTGTCGCCCGGAGTGCAGACCGGGTCCCCCACGGCGATCGCGATGTCGTTCACGACGCGGTAGGCGACCGCACCGCGGCCGTCCGCCGTGAACCAGTGCTCGTTGCCCTCCCAGGTGCCCATGAACCCGAGCGTGCCGCCGTCGGTCGTCCGCAGCTGGGTGCGGAACCGCTCCGCATCGTCCGCGGCCTTGCGCGAGCGTCCCAGCAGCAGCGCCACCATGGCGATCGCGAAGACCAGCCAGAACAGGGCGCCCACGTCGCGGTGCAGCGCGAGCGCGATTCCGGTGAGGGGCGTGTGCCCGCTCGGGCGGCCGATGATCGTCGGGAGGAACCGGCGCAGCGTCGTCGCCAGGGACGACCAGAACGACGGCGAGTGCGAGACGGCCGAGACCAGGATCATGTTCGTGGCCACCAGCACGACGAACGCGATCCCGATCGTGAGCGAGAATCGCCGCACCGCGCGGCGCGACGCCCGCACCGCGAACCGGCGGTGCGTGATCGCGAGCAGGATGCACATCCCGACCGGGACGAGGATCGCCAGCACGGAGAATCCGGGGAACTGCCGGTCGATCTCGATCACGTCGGTCGGCTCGCGGAGCGAGCGGGTGGCCACGCTGAGACCGGTGAGCAGGGCCATCATCGCGTTCACGCCGATCGCGAGGAACCAGGCGGCGCGGCGCCCCGAGCGCAGCCCCCACGCCGCGACCAGGCTGAGCAGCAGAGGGACGAGGCTCATCAGCACCACGCCGGTCCCTGCGGCGACCGCGGTGGTCACCCCGGCGACGCAGTGCGCGGACGCATTGTTCTGCGCGCACGCGTCCGTGATCCCGGAGATGTCGACCCCGCGCAGTCCCGCGACCACGGGAGCCAGCGGGCCGATGCCGACGCCGGTGAGGAGCACGATCAACGGGCCGAGGCCGGTCACCGCGACCATGGCCGCGGTGAGGGTCCTCGTCTCGTGGTAGGAGCTGCGGTACCAGGCGGGCCGCGGCCGGCCGCTCGTGAGAATCACGCCGAGGATGAGACCGGCGAGCGCGGCCAGCAGGCGGTAGACGCTGTCCGCATCGCCGCCGTACAGCGTGTAGGTGACGAGGAGCGAGAGGCCGAGCAGGCGGATCCGGCGACGGTACAGGGCCGGTGCGAACGCGCTGCCCGCCAGGATCGCACCGAAGATCCCGATCGAGGGATCCAGCACAGCGCCGCGGGCGTCGATCCGCGCCCACACCTGCCCCCACGACCAGGCCAGCGACTGTATTCCGAGGCCGAGCAGGCCGCCGAGCACGCCCGTCACGAGGAAGGCGCTCACGACGCGCCAGGTTCCCATCAGCCGTTCCGCATAGGCCAGCAGCGTGAGCGCGAGCACGGCGGACAGCAGGAGGCCGCCCCAGGAGTCCGGCACGAGCAGCGCCGTCAGCGGCGTCCACCACTCCCGCTCGCGTCCGAACGCGAGCGGGCTGAGCCCGATCCCGGCGGGGCGAGAGCCCCGGAGGGGTCCCAGCGCCAGACCGCTGACCAGGAGCAGGACGGTCAGCCCCACGGCGAACGGATGGCGGCGCGCGTAGCGCCCGGCCCTGCGCGCCACGGCGAGCACCGCCGTCGTCGCCCGCGAGGAGGTCATCGGGAGAGCCCCAGGCGCGGGTAGAGCACCTCGAACGCCTTCACCAGGCCGCCGCGCAGGCCGGGTCCGGTATGGGTGGCGTTCGGCACGAGGTAGTAGGTGGTGGTGAAGCCCGCCGCCTCCGCGAGGCCCGCGGAGACGCGGTTCGCGGGTCCGTACTTCTTGTCGAGCGCCCCGGCCGCGAAGATCGCGTAGTGCCCCGCGTACGCTCCGGGGTGCTCGGCGAGGATCGCCTCCGGCTTGTTGGCGTCGAACGCGGCCTGGTCGCCCTTGAACGCCTTCTCGACCGACTTGGGGTCGCCGAAGCCCGACCACGGCTCACCGGACGCGGTGGCGATGTTCCCCCAGATGTCGGGATGCCTGGCGCCGTAGATGAATGCGCACGCCCCGCCGTTCGAATACCCGGCGATGGTCCAGTACTTCGGATCCTGCTGCACCCGCAGATGCCCCCGGATCCAGTCCGGGATGTCCTTGTTGAAGTAGGTCTCGACGCCGCCGTAGGCGGCCGAGTCGATGCAACCGGGGTTCTGATCCTGCGCACCGAGCTGGTCGGCGATGATGACGATGGGCGCGAGGCCGTCGTGCTTCGCAGCGAACTCGTTCATGACGTCCACCATCGGATGCGGATTCGGATAGCCCGGCAGTCCCATCATGAAGACCACGACGGGGAGGGCGGGCGGATCCTTCACGAGCGCGGCCGGGGGCAGGTAGATGGTCGCCTCGCGGGGCTTGAACCCAGCGGAGGATTTCAGGGCGTTCGCGCCGGAGAGCGCGCCGAATCGTCCGCGAGTCGGCATGTCCGCAGGGGGCGTCCAGGTCTCGGCCAGCGGCTTCGCGGACGGATCCTGCGTGGTCAGGGGCGGAGCGAAGTGGTCCAGCGGGCCGAGCGTGTTGATGCCGAGGATGTCGCCGAGGGTGCGATCCAGCGCGAACGCCTGATTGATCCCGATGCCCATCGAGAGCACGGAGGCGATCACGGTCAGGATCGCGACGACCTTGCGCCACCAGCGCGAATCCCACAGGCTCACGATCGCCAGCCCGATGAGGGCGAAGCCGCCCGAAGTCCACCACTTCACCGCGTCGGGCATCGGCACGCCGAACAGGTCGGCGACGTCGACGAGCACCACGAGGAACCAGCCCACGAGCGCACCGGCGATCACGGCGATCGCCGCGCGCACGATCCAGCGCCGGCGGAGCGGTCTGATCAGCAGCGCGACGAGGCCCGCCGCGGCGAGCCCCCAGACGATCCAGGGCACGGGTCCGTCGGCGAGGTCCAGCTCCAGCAGCCATCGCGGCATGAAGGGCGTGCTCCGTTCCCGCCTCCGGACGGGGCGACGACCCATCGTAATCCGTGCCGCCTCGGCGGAACCGGTGGGAGCGCCCCGATCAGGCTCGGAGAACGCTATGAGACGCGCCGGGGACCGGTAAGTCCCCGGCGCGTCTCATGCTCGTTCCTCGGCGCTTCCGGTCGGCGGCTCAGGGGTACCCCTCAGCTGCCGGCTTCACAGCACGCGCGCGAGGAAGTCCTTCGTGCGCTGATGCTGCGGGTTCGCGAGCACTTCGCGCGGGTCGCCCTCCTCGAGGATGTGCCCGCCGTCCATGAAGATCAGTCGCGAGCCGACCTCCCTGGCGAAGCCCATCTCGTGCGTGACCACCATCATGGTCATGCCCTCGTCGGCGAGTGTCCGCATCACCTGCAGCACCTCGCCCACGAGCTCGGGGTCGAGCGCCGAGGTGGGCTCGTCGAAGAGCATCATGTCGGGGTTCATGCACAGCGCCCGCGCGATCGCGACGCGCTGCTGCTGACCGCCGGAGAGCTGCCCGGGATAGGCGTCAGCCTTGTGCGCCATGCCCACGCGCTCCAGCATCGCCTTCGCGACCTTCTCCGCCTCCGCCTTTCCGCGCTTCTTCACCTGGCGCTGCGCGATGGTGAGGTTTCCCAGCACCGACATGTGCGGGAAGAGGTTGAAGCTCTGGAACACCATGCCGATGCGGGTGCGCACCCGGTCGATGTCGACGTCCGGGTCGGTCACGTCGATCCCCTCGATGAGGATCTCCCCGCCGGTCGGCTGCTCCAGCAGGTTCACCGAGCGCAGGAGCGTCGACTTCCCGGACCCCGAGGGGCCGATCACGCAGACGACCTCACCGGGGTGCACGGACAGGTCGATACCCTTGAGCACCTCGTTATCGCCGTAGCTCTTCACGAGCCCGCGGATGTCGATCGCAGGCGCGTTCAGGTTGATCAGGTCGGTACTCATCGCTCCCTCGCCATCCGCCGCTCCAGCCACGCGGTGAAGCGGGTGAGCGGAATCGTCACGATCAGGTAGAGAATCGCCGCCATGATCAGAGGCGTTCCGTTGCTGTTCTGAGTGCTCGCGTCACGGGCGAACGTGGTGAGTTCCTTCGACCAGATGAACGTGCCCACCACGAAGAGCAGCGACGTGTCCTTGAGCAGCAGCACGAACTCGTTCGTGAGCGGCGGGATGATGATCCGGAAGCCCTGCGGCACGACGATCCAGAAGGTCGTCTTCATCGGCGACATGCCGAGCGACCGCGCTGCCTCGGTCTGCCCCTTCGGCACGGCCTGGAGTCCTGCGCGGATCGTCTCGGCCATGTAGGCCGATGCGACCAGGATCAGGCCGACGAGTCCCAGCACGACGGGGCCGCCGAGCTTGGTCCCCGGCACTCCCGCCGCGATCGGCACGATGAACCCGATCGCGAAGATCGTCAGGATCGCGGGGAGCCCGCGGAACAACTCGATCCAGGCCGTGGCGATCCAGCGGAACGGCCCGATGCTGCTCATCTTCAGCAGCGCCAGGCACACGCCGAGCAGCAGACCGCCCGCGAACGCCACCGCCGTGAACCACAGCGTGTTCACGAGTGCGACGGTGACGATGCTCGGGAGCATCTTGGCCGCGACCTCGGGGTTGAAGAACAGTGGACCGAGCTTCGCCCAGTTCGCGGTGAACGCCACCCACACGACGATCGCGATCAGAACGACGTAGACCGTGTAGCGGTAAAGCTTCTGTTTCTGAGTGCGTCTCAACGCCATCGTCAAGATCCTCTCTCGCCTACCCTGCGCCGATCACTTGGCCGTGAAGTAGGTGTCGTAGATCTTCTTGTACTCGCCGCTGTCCTTGAGGTCCTTCAGAGCGCCGTTGACGGCCTTCAGCAGTGCCGTCTTCTGACCCTTCTGGAACGCGAAGCCGTAGGACTCGTTCGTGTTGTAAGTCTCGACGATCTTGTACGACTTGTCGGCCTTCTCGTGCTCGAGGTTCACCGGCTGGTCCTGCAGGATCGCGTCGATCTGCCCGGCCTGGATCGCCGGCCACAGCTCGCCGTCAGAGGGGTACTGCACGAGGTTCGCGCCCTTGGCGTGCTCCTTGGCGTAGCTCTCGCCCGTGGTGCCCTGCTGCACGCCGACGTTCTTGCCGGACAGGCCGTTGATGTCCTTGATGCCGGAGTCGGTCTTCACCAGCAGCGACTGCAGCGAGTCGTAGTAGGGGTCGGAGAAGTCGATGTTCTTCTTGCGGTCATCGGTGATGGTCATCGCAGAGGCGCCCACATCGCAGGTGCCTGAGGCCAGGGTCGTACCGGACTGCAGCGCGTCGAAGCCCACATCCTGCACGGCGAGCTTGAGGTCGAGCTTCTTGGCGATCGCGCCGAGCATGTCGATGTCGAAGCCCGTGTAGCCGGTGCCGTTGTCGCCGCCCTCGAACTCGAAGGGCGGGTAGGGGATGTCCGAGCACACCGTGAGCGTGCCGGCCGAGACGAGTCCGTAGTCGTTTCCGGCCGCCGTCGTGGATCCGGCGTCGGGGGTACCGCCGCCGGAGCAGCCGGCGAGGGTGAGGGTGGCGGCCGCCGCGAGGGCGAGTCCGTAAGCGATCTTCGAGCGACGTTCCATGTTCGACTCCTGTGTCGAGGACGCTGACGTCCAGGTGCGGGTTGCCCACAATCTTGACACGGAGCGGTTACCGCCACGTAACGGGAAGGCCTCCGGGGGTGTCTCGGTTCGGTATCGGCGCACGTGTCCCGGCGGACTCCCGCGGAATCCCGCGGTTCTCGCGCGCTTTGAGAGCCGCAGAATGTCTGAGATCCGAGACGATGACTCGCACAACCGGTTCGGAGGACCCCTTGAGCACGTGCCGCCGGCTGCTCAGACCTCGAAGTCGACGGCCGAGCGCCCGCCCGAGACCGAGCGCACGTAGCCCACGACCTCCTGATGCGCGGGATGCACCTGGTACGCATCCAGACCCGCGGCGTCGTCGAAGTCGGCGATCAGCGTCACATCCCAGTTGCCCTCGACCGCGAGTGTGTTGACGCCCGCGGTGAGCGCGCGGATCGACGGCACGACGCCGACGAGCCCCTGCAGCCGCGAAGCGACCCCCGTGGCGTGCTCCGCGCGCTCGGCCGGATCGGTCGCCGCCATCTTCCAGGTCACCACATGCCGCAGCGTCATCGCGATTCTCCTTCTGGTCAGTCTTGTGCTGGTCAGTCTTGCGCTGGTGAGTCTTGTGCCTCTGCCGGCTCCTGCGCCAGGGCGGCGGCTGTGGGCCCTGCTCCCGCGGTGGTGCTCGATCCGGCGGCCTTCTCGGCGAGCGCGTCGCGCAGCCGGTCGGGCGAGATCCGCCAGTGTCCGTGCAGTTCGCCGTCGATCAGGAGCACGGGGATCTTCTCCCAGTACTTCTCGTAGAGGGCGGGGTCATCGAGGATCGACAGCTCGGTGATCTCCATGTCCTCGGCGAGCGCATCCGGCAGCTCTGCGACGACGGCGTCGACCACATCGGAGGCGACATCGCACAGATGGCAGTCGGGCTTGCCGATCAGGGTCAGCGTGATCACGGCGCGGGCGTCTCGATCGCGCGTCCCTCCGCGATCCACTCCGCCGTGCCGCCCTCGACGTTCGTGGCGTCGTAGCCGCGCGCCTCGAGCGCCTCGACGACGCGCGCCGAGCGCCCGCCGAGCTGGCAGATCACGTCGAACGCCCCGTCCGGCAGCTCGTGCAGCAGGTCCCCGAGCTCGGACATCGGCAGGTTCACCGCTCCGGGCACGTGCCCCGAGGCGAACTCGCTCCTCTCGCGCACGTCGATGAGAGCCGTCTCGGTGCGCTCGGCCAGCTGGGCGACGGTGATCGTCTTCATGGATCCGATTCTTCCAGACGCGGGACGCCCGGGCGCGCCGAGCCGGATCCGTCCTGCGGAGCACGAAGCGCCGGGAATGCACGCAGCGCCGGGAAAGCACGCAGCGCCGGGAACGCACGCAGCGCCTGGATCACACGCAGCGCCGGGAAAGCACGAAGCGCCCCGACGATCCGGAGATCGGGGGCGCTCAGTGACTTGCGCGCTCGGCGCGGCCGCTTACTTCTTGTTGCGGCGCTGGTGGCGAGTCTTGCGAAGCAGCTTGCGGTGCTTCTTCTTCGCCATGCGCTTGCGGCGCTTCTTGATGACAGAACCCACGGAAACCTCACTAAGTCAGGGGCTGGGCGTCGCACACGGACGACGCCCGGGATCGGGCACGGAAAAATGCCTCAGAACAGTCTAGCGCACGGCGCCGCCGGCGCTGACGCGCGTGCGAATCCGGCGCCCCAGCGCCTCTCGCACCGCGCTCAACCCACGTCGGCGATCGGCTTCTGCAGCGCGGCCGTGACCGCGGATTCCGGCACGCGATAGCTGCGGCCGAAACGGATCGCGGGCAGTTCCCCCGCGTGCACCAGCCGGTACACGGTCATCTTGGACACGCGCATGATCGCCGCCACTTCGGCGACGGTCAGGAACTTCACGTCCGGCAGCTGTTCGGGCATCCCCATCTACCCCCCTCTCCGTCGCGCGACCTGCGCGGCGGGTTGCGACAACTGTAGGGGCTGCTGGCGACGCGTGTAAACCCATGTGAACGCTGTGACAGGGGATGCTCAGACCGCGGCCGATCGCGCGATGCGCTCCGCCGCATCCTTGCGCACCTGGCGCTCGTTCTTCTGCGCCGCCCGCAGCGCCTTCTCGGCCTCGCGCACGCCCTTCGCCGCCGCGCGCACCCGCTTGTCGGCGGCGAGCGCCGGATCCTCGGGGACGAACACGGGAGGAGTCCGCGGCTCGCCCGGCCGTGCGGCGGCGAGACGCTCGATGTGAGTGGCGATCCCGTCCAGCACGCGTTCGATGCCGAACACCATCGGATCCTTGTCGCCGTCGATCGCGCCCTCGTCGAGCGCGGCGCGCGTATGGGGATAGGCGTCCGCGTCGATCAGCGCGCGGAACAGGGCCGCCTCCTGCGCCCCGACCTCCTCGAGCGTCAGCCCGCTCGACCGCGCGGCCTCCGCGTAGCCGGCCGCGACCGTGCCGAACCACCGGGACTGGCCCATGATCGCGAGCATCGCACCCATCCGCTCGTCCTGGTCGAGCGGCGTCTCGGCGAAGGCGGCGAGGTACGCGTCCATCCAGGCCGCGGTCCCCGGCGTGACCGGGGTGCCGCTGATCGGCAGGCTGAGCAGCCAGGGATGGCGGAGGTAGACGTCGAGGTGCGCGCGGTAGAGCCGCTCCGCCTCCTCCCGCCATCCGCGCACCGCCGCCCCGGACTCCGGAAGCGGTGGCAGCCCTGACGCCTCCTCCTGCATGAGCAGCAGGAGGTCGTCCTTCGCCGTGACGTAGCGATAGAGCGACATCGGCGTGAAGCCGAGCGTCTTCGCCACGGCCGCCATCGAGACGGCTCCGAGCCCCTCGCCGTCGGCGAGCGCGACGGCCGCCTCGACGATGCGCTCCACGCTCATCTCGCGCTTCGGACCGCGCTGGGGGCTTGCGGCCATGCCCCATGCCAGGGCGATGCCGCGCGGCAGGTCGGGCAGGTCGGCGGGATCGGGCTCTTCGGTCATGACTCCAGGATAGGACTGTTTATTGCGTAAACAGTGTGTTACCGTCATAAACAGTTTCATCTATACACAGATTCATCTCTGACAGAGCCTCATCCCTGACAGAGCTCCATCCACGACAGAGCTTCATCCATGACAGAAGGGAACGGCGATGACCACGGCCATCGAAGTCTCAGGACTCACCAAGCAGTACAGCGGCACCCCCGTCCTGCGTGGCGTCGACCTCACGGCAGAGCAGGGCGAGATCGTCGCGCTGCTCGGATCCAACGGCGCCGGCAAGACCACGACGATCTCGATCCTCACCACCTTGACCCACGCCGACGCCGGCACCGCGATGGTCGCCGGATGCGACGTGCGCCGCGATCCCGAGGGGGTGCGGCAGCGGATCTCGCTCACCGGCCAGTCGGCCGCGGTCGACGACGCGCTCACCGGCGTCGAGAACCTGGTGATGCTCAGCCGGCTCTCCGGTCTCGCCCCGCGCGCCGCCCGCCGCCGCGCGGACGAGCTGCTGACGCAGTTCGCTCTCGCCGATGCGGCGGGACGCAAGGTCAAGACCTACTCCGGCGGCATGCGCCGCCGGCTCGACCTCGCCCTGAGCTTCGTCGTCACACCGCAGGTGCTCTTCCTCGACGAGCCCACGACGGGCGTGGATCCTCGCAGCCGACTGGACCTCTGGGAGGTCATCCGGGGCCTCGCGGATGCGGGCACCACGGTCTTCCTCACCACCCAATATCTGGAGGAGGCCGATCGGCTCGCGGACCGCATCGCCGTCCTGCACGAGGGCCGCATCGTCCGCACCGGAACCGCGGCCGCGCTCAAGGCGCAGTTCGGCAGCGACGTGCTCGTCGCCGAGGGTGCGGACGGATCCTCCCTCGCGGAGATCGCGACGGACGGATCGATCGACGGCATCCGCCGCGCGCTGGACGAGCTCGAGACCGCGCATCCGTCGGCACGCGTCCAGCTGCGTCAGCCCACGCTCGACGACGTCTTCCTCACCCTCACCGCGACCGGCGACGCCGAGTCCACCACCGCGACCGGCGACGCCGATCGCACGACCCTCCGGGAGTTCGCATGAGCGCTCTGTCCCCCGCCGCCCCGGCCCTCGCGCCGGTCGCGCCGCCCCTGTCGGGGATCCGCCCGCGCCTGCGCGGATTCGCCGCCGAGCGCGTGTTCGTCCGGCGCAGCCTCATCCTGTCCCTGCGCGACGGCGAGACCCTGTCGATGTCGATCATGCTGCCCGTCACGCTCATGCTGCTGTTCACCTTCGTGTTCGGCGGCGCGATCGAGAACGACGGCAGCTACGTCGACTACGTCGTGCCGGGGATCATCCTGCTCTGCGCCGGGTTCGGCGCCGCGTCGACGGCGACCTACGTCTCCCGCGACATGTCCACCGGGATCATCGACCGCATCCGCACGATGCCGCTGCGACCCGGATCCGTGCTCACAGGGCACGTCGTCGCGAGCCTCGCCCGCAACCTGGTCTCCACCGCGGTCGTCTTCGGTGTCGCACTGCTGCTCGGCTTCCGTCCGAGCGCGGGACCTCTGCAATGGCTCGCCGCATTCGGCATGATCGCCGTCTACATCCTCGTGATCACGTACCTCTACGCCGCGATCGGCCTCGCAGCCGGCAGCCCGGAGGCGGCCGCGGGGTACGGGTTCATCCTCATGTTCGTGCCCTACCTGTCCAGCGCGTTCGTCCCCGTGCACACGATGCCGACCTGGCTGCAGTGGGTGGCGGAGAACCAGCCGATCACGCCGATCATCGAGACGATCCGCGGCCTGCTGATGGGTACGCCCCTGCACGCGCAGCCCTTCTGGGCGCTGGGCTGGTGCGCGGTCATCCTCGCGATCTCGGTGCTGTGGGGCCGCTGGCTCTTCGGCAGGGCGCGGCGCTGAGCCTGATCCGGATCAGGATCCGGATCCGGCTCAGGCCCCGAGGCGCTTGAGCGCCGTCTGGACCACGTGCTTCGCGCTCGCGGCGGCGCGTCCCACGACCTCGGCGGCGTGCGCGGCGCCGTCGGGAAGCGGCGGAACCCCGACGAGCCCCGAGATGTCGGGGGCGGAGTCCCCGTAGGCATCGGCCAGGAACGGGACGAGCCAGTCGTCGACCTGTTCCAGGGGCGCCGCCTCGATGCTGTAGAAGCGGCGCTGGCCGTCCTCGCGGACCGTGACGAGCTCGGCCTCGCGCAGCACCTTGAGGTGCTTCGAGACGGTGGGCTGGCTGATCCCGAGTTCGCTGACGATCTGCGTCACGCTCGTGCCGGCATCCCCTTCCTCGGACCGCTGGCGCAGGAGCTGAAGGATGTCCCGTCTCGTGCCGTCGGCGATCACGTCGAAGATGTCGGTCATGCCTTCACAGTAGCCGCGCCGCGGGCGGAGTACCATGACGAAGGCTTGGCGGACGGAGGATCGGAGGGGCTCGACCATGGCGCGCACCGCTGACCCGCGATCCTTCTCGGAGGTGGTCCGAAGGACCGTCCGTCTCGGCAAGACCCTGACGACCTCCTCCCCCTCGCGATTCGCGATCGTGGTGTTCTCCGCGCTCATCCTGATCACGACGGCGCTGCTGTCGCTGCCGATCGCGAGCGCCGACCGCACGGTGACGCCGCTCGCCGATGCGCTGTTCACGGCCGTCTCCACGATCTGCGTCACGGGCCTGTCGACCGTCGACATGGCGACGCACTGGTCGGGCTTCGGGCTCGGCGTGGTCTTCGTCGGCGTCAACATCGGCGGCCTCGGCGTGCTGACCCTCGCGAGCGTGATGGGCCTCGCGATCTCGAAGCGCCTTGGTCTTCGCGCCAAGCTCATCGCCGCGGGCGACACCAACCCGATGCGCGCGCACGGCGGTCCCGTGAACGAGAGCCAGACCGTGCGCCTCGGCGAGGTCGGATCCCTGCTGCGCACGGTGGCGATCTCCGCCTTCGCGATCGAGGCCGGCCTCATCGTCCTGCTCTACCCCGCGCTGCTGACGGCGGGGGTGGATCCGGTCACCGCCCTGTGGGAGGCGCCCTTCTACGCGGCGATGGCGTTCACGAACACCGGGTTCACCCCGAACCCGGGAGGGCTCGCGCCGTTCGCGCAGAACTACTACGTGCTCAGCGTGCTCATGCTCGGCGTGTTCCTGGGAAGCCTCGGCTTCCCCGTCATCTACACGCTCGCGAGGCAGCGCTGGCACGTGCGGCGCTGGTCGCTGCACGCCAAGCTCACGGTGCTCACCACGATCGTTCTGTTCGTGGTCGGCGCGGCCGTCTTCCTCCTGCTCGAGTTCGACAACCCGAAGACCTTCGGATCGATGGACGCCGGCGACACGACGTTCCAGGCGTTCTTCCTGTCGGCCATGACGCGCTCCGGCGGCTTCAGCGTGGTGAACATGGGCGATCTCAACGGATCCTCGATGCTCGCCGCCTCGATGCTCATGTTCGTGGGCGGCGGCTCCGCGTCCACGGCGGGCGGCATCAAGGTGACCACGCTCGCGGTGCTCGCCCTGGCCGTGATCAGCGAGGCCAAGGGGCGCCCGTCCGTGCAGGCGTTCGGCCGCCGCATCCCCTCGGACGTGCAGCGCGTCGCGCTCAGCGTCGTCGCCTGGGGCGCGACCACCGTCGCGCTCTCCACGATCGCGATCAGCCAGCTCACGAAGTTCTCCGTCGACGAGGTGCTCTTCGACGTGGTCTCGGCCTTCGGCACCGTGGGGCTGTCGACCGGCGTCACCGAGAGGCTTCCCGACTCGGCGACCTACATCCTCGCCGCGACGATCTTCATGGGGCGCGTCGGCACGGTCACGCTCGCCGCGGCCGTGGCCGCGACCTCCCGCACCCAGCTGTACTCGCTTCCGGTCGAGCGGCCGATCGTCGGCTGACCGGGGTGCCGCGGTGGCGGACCGAGGCACCTCGGCGGCGGACAGTAAAGTGGGCGGCATGGTTGAAGTGCTGCGCAACGACGCCCCGGTGCTCGTGATCGGGCTGGGCCGCTTCGGCGCCGCCTGCGCCGGCGAGCTGGACCGCCTCGACCGCGAGGTGCTCGCGATCGACACCAACCTCGAGCTGGTGCAGAAGTGGTCGGAGCGGGTCACGCACGCCGCGCAGGCCGACACCCGCAACATCGACGCGCTGCGTCAGATCGGCGCCCAGGACTTCCAGGTCGCCGTCGTCGCCGTGGGCTCGTCGATCGAGGCGTCGGTGCTCATCACCGCGAACCTGGTCGACCTCAAGGTGCCGCAGATCTGGGCGAAGGCGGTGTCCCAGTCGCACGGCAAGATCCTCGCCAGGGTGGGCGCGAACCATGTGGTCTACCCCGAGCGCGAGGCCGGGGAACGGGTCGCGCACCTCGTGAGCGGCCGCATGCTCGACTTCATCCGCTTCGACGACGACTTCGTGCTGGCCAAGATGTACCCGCCGAAGTTCATCCGCGGTGTCGGCCTGAACCAGTCCGGCGTGCGCAGCAAGTACAACGTGACGGTGGTGGGCGTGAAGAGCCCCGGCAAGCCGTTCCGCTACGCCGAGGCGGACACCGTCGTCACCAACCACGACCTCATCATCGTGTCGGGCACCAACAGCGACATCGAGCGGTTCTCCTCGCTGGATCGCTGACCCGCGCGCCCCCTCCACTCCGCGAGACTCCATCTGGGCGACGAGACTGCACGTTTGAGCCGCAGTCTCGTCGCGGAGTTGGAGTCTCGCGGTCAGAGATCGGGATGTCCGTCGCGCGGGGGATGCCGGCCGGGCGCGGCCCGTGATCGGATGGAGGCATGACCGACTCCACAGCGCCCTTCGCGGCCGCGCCGCCGGTGCTCTCCCTCCAGGGCCTTCGCAAGCAGTTCGGACAGAAGGTCGCCGTCGACGACCTCTGGCTCGACGTCCCCGCCGGATCCATGCTCGGCCTGCTCGGCCCCAACGGTGCAGGCAAGACCACGACCCTCGCGATGACCACGGGCCTGCTGCGCCCCGACGCCGGCACCGCCCGCGTGCTCGGCGCGGACGTGTGGCAGGATCCGGCCGCGGCGAAGGGCCGCATGGGCGTGCTGCCGGACGGCGTGCGCATGCTCGACCGCCTCACCGGCGCCGAGCTGCTGCGGTACACCGGGCTGCTGCGCGGCATGACGGAGGCCGAGGTGGTCGGCCGCTCCGGCGAGCTGCTCGAGGCGCTGGGGCTCGCCGACGCCGGCAGCACGCTGGTCGTGGACTACTCCGCGGGCATGCGCAAGAAGATCGGCCTCGCGTGCGCGCTCATCCACGCGCCACGCCTGCTCATCCTGGACGAGCCGCTCGAGGCCGTCGACCCCGTCTCGGGCGAGACGATCCGGCAGATCCTGCGGGGCTTCGTCGCCGGCGGCGGCACGGTCGTGCTGTCCAGCCATGTGATGGAGCTCGTCGAGTCCCTGTGCGATCGCGTCGCGATCGTCGCCGAGGGGCGCCTTCTCGCGAACGGCACCCTCGACGAGGTGCGCGCGGGCGAGACCCTGCAGCAGCGCTTCCTGTCCCTGGTCGGCGCGCACGAGCTCGGATCGGAGACGCTCGCATGGTTGCGCTCCTCGTAAGCCTGCGCTGGCGTCAGCTCGGGCACCAGCTCGGACGCAACCCGTGGATGATCGTGTCGCTGATCATCTCGGGGATGATCGCCCTCGGACTGCTGACCGCCCTGGCCGCAGGCCTCGTGGCACTGCGGATCGCTGCGCCCGACGCGGCCGTGCGCACGCTGGTGCTGGTCGGCGCCGGCATGGTGCTGGTGTGGTGGATCGGCTCGATCGTGGTGAGCGTCGACGACTCGCTCGCCCCTGAGCGCTTCGCCCTGCTGCCGGTCACGGCGCGAGCGATGCTGCCGGGGCTCGTGGTCGCCGGCGCCACCACGATCGGCGGCATCGGCACGACCGTGGCGCTGCTGCTCATGCTCGTGGGGTGGTCGGTCAGCCCGCTCGCGCTCGTGGCCGCCCTGATCCTGATCCCGCTCGCGCTCGCGACGTGCGTGCTCGGCGCCAGGGTGGTCAGCGGCCTGCTCGCCGGATGGCTGGCCGGTCGGCGCACCCGCGACCTGGTGATCACGCTCGGCGTGCTGCTCGTCGCCTGCTCTGGCCTGCTGATCAACGTGCTCGTGCGCGCATTCGCGCGGCTCTCGGATCCCACGGCGGTCCTGCCTGCGATCGCCGATGCCGCCGGATGGACGCCGCTCGGCGCCGTGTTCGGGGTCCCCGCCGCGCTCGCCCAGGGCGATCTGCTCGCGGCGGGCCTCCGGCTGCTCATCGCTCTCGCGACCGCCGCGGCCCTGTGGTTCGCCGCGCGCGGACTGCTCGCCGCACGCCTGGTCGCACCGATCCAGAGCCGCGGCGGCGGACGCGTTCGCTCCGGCGGGCTGCTCGATCGGATCCTCCCCGCCACCGCAGTCGGGGCGATCGCTGCTCGCACCCTGCGCTACGCCACGCGCGACCCGCGCCAGGTGATCAACACCGTGATGATGCTGCTGCTGCCTGCCCTGCTGATCGGTGTCGCTCTGATGAACGGGCGCGGCGAGGGCTCGCTGGCGCTCGGCCCCGGCACGATCCTCATCCCGTCGATCAACGCGCTGCTGATCGGCACCATCCTGCAGCTCGGCATCGCCTACGACAACGACGCGATCGCGCTGCACATCCACACCGGCGTACCAGGTCGGGCGGATCGCGCCGGCCGTCTGCTGGGGTTCGGGATCATCGCCGTGCCCGTGACGATCGTGCTGTGCGTCGCGGCGAGCGCTATCGCAGGACGGATCGACCTCCTCCCTGCCAGCCTCGGCGCGGCCCTGGGGCTGGGGGCGGCGGCAGCCGGGATCGGCGTATGGGTCGGCGCGTTCCTGCCCGGCCGCGCGCCCGCTCCCGAGGCGAATCCGTTCGGACGCGGATCCTCCGGCGGGGTGCAGTCGATGGTCGCGATGATGATCATCACGCCGCTGAGCCTCGTGATCGGAGGGCCCGCGTTCGGCCTCGCGATCGCCGCGATCTGGACGCCGTGGCTCGGCTGGCTGAGCCTCGCGCTCGGCGTGGTCTGCGGCGGACTCGCCGCGTGGGGCGGCGCGGTGCTCGGCGGTCGGATCCTGGAGCGGCGCTGGCCCGAGGTGCTCACCGAGGTCGCCAGCGAGGCATGAGGCGGCGGGCCGGCGCTCCCCGACTCGAGGAGCGCCGGCCCGCGACTCAGGCTCCGGCGGCTCAGGCTCCCGCGGCGAGTTCGCGCGCCCGGGCGAGCGCGGCGTCGGTCGCGCGGGAGAAGAGGCCGTCGAGGTCCGCATCCTGCAGCACCGCGATCGCACGCTCGGTGGTGCCCTTGGGGCTCGTCACGCGGCGGCGCAACTCGGCGGGGTCCTCGCCCGATGCCTCCAGCAGCGCGGTCGCGCCGATGAAGGTCTGCTCGGCCATGAGACGAGCCTCGGGCTCGGCGAAGCCCTTGCCGATCGCGGCCTTGGTGAACTCCTCGATGAGCAGGAAGACGTAGGCGGGACCGGATCCGGAGATCGTGGAGAGCGGGTCGATCTGCTCCTCCGCGACCTCGATCACGGATCCGACCGTCTCGAAGAGCCGGCGCACGAGCGCGCGCTCCTCGTCGGTGACGTCCGCGGCCGCAGCGAGCCCGGTCACCGCGCGGCCCACGGTCGCGGGGGTGTTCGGCATGGACCGGAGCACGCTCGTGCCCGCGGGCAGGTGCGCGGCGAAGGTGGCCAGGGTGACGCCGGCCGCGATGCTCACGACGATCGCGTCCTCACGCAGATGCGGGGCGATCTCGTCGAGCAGATCCGGCACCATGGCGGGCTTCACGCCGACGACGACGATGCGCGCGCCGGCCGCCACGTCGTTGCCGTCGGGCTGCTGCTCGAGCGCGATCGATCGCACGCCGGGCAGTCCCTCGAGCTCGGCGGCGCGCGCGGACGTGCGGTTGGTGGCGGTGATGCCGCCATCGACCGGGATCGCGCTGGCGACGAGGCCGCGCAGGATCGCGCCTCCCATCGAACCGGCACCGAGGAACGCGACAGAGGGGAGTGCATCGACCATGCGGCCATCCTACGAGCCGAGGCTCGCGGCACGCCCGGATCCCGTGTTCGGACTCCGCAGGCGGTCGGCGCCGCCGTGCGCGGATCGGCGCCGTCACGGGCGGCATCGCCCGACATAGACTCGTGGCATGAGTGCATCCGGTGGCGGCAAGGCGATCCTGGCGGCGTTCCTCGCGAACCTGGGCATCGCGCTCGCGAAGCTCGTGGCCTGGCTGCTCTCCGGATCCGCCTCGATGCTCGCCGAGGCGATCCACTCGGTGGCCGACTCCGGCAACCAGCTGCTGCTCATGCTCGGCGGACGCAAGGCGCAGCGCAGGGCCGATCGCGAGCACCCCTTCGGCTACGGCCGTGAACGCTTCGTGTACGCGTTCGTCGTGTCGATCATCCTGTTCTCGGTCGGCGGCCTGTTCGCGATCTACGAGGGCGTGCAGAAGATCATCGAGCCGCACGAGATCGACCGGACCTGGTGGTGGCTGCCGCTCGCGGTCCTCGTCATCTCGATCGTGCTCGAGTCGTTCTCGCTGCGGACCGCGATCAAGGAGAGCAACCACGTGCGCCCGAAGGGGCAGTCGTGGGTGTCGTTCATCCGTCGCGCCAAGGCGCCGGAGCTCCCCGTCGTGCTGCTGGAGGACACCGGGGCTCTCGCGGGCCTCGTCTTCGCGTTGTTCGGCGTCGGCCTCACCCTGATCACCCACAACCCGCTGTTCGACGCGCTCGGCACGCTCATGATCGGCCTGCTGCTCGTGCTCATCGCGGTGGTGCTGGGCATCGAGACCAAGAGCCTGCTGGTCGGCGAGGGCGCGAACGAGGCGGACTACGACCGGATCGTCGACGCGATCCTGGCGGGCGACGAGGTCGAGAAGCTCATCCACATCAAGACCCTGTATCTCGGCCCCGACGAGCTGCTCGTCGCCGCGAAGATCGCGCTCACCTCGGACAAGACCGTGCGCGCGGCGGCGGACGACATCGACGCGATCGAGATCCGCATCCGCGAGGCCGTGCCGGCGGCGCGGGTGATCTATCTCGAACCCGACATCTACCGTCCGGCTCTGGATCCCACCCCGCCCACCGACACGTTCGTGCTGCGTTCGGCCGACTGACCGGCGCGGAACCGTCGTGGTCGATCCGCTCGCCGAGGCGCTCGCCGACCCCACCCTGTCCGCGGACGCGCGGCAGAAGCTGCAGAACGTCCAGGACGTGCTGCACGCCGACTCGCAGGCGCGCCTGATCTCGCTGTTCTTCGAGGGCGAAGAGCCTCGCGCCGCGGTGGCGTTCGGCGACTTCGATGCGGCAGAGCTGATCGTGGTCGTGCTGCACGGGATCGACACGGATCTCGCCGCCTTCCGAGGCTGGGCGGGCATCGCCCAGCGGCTGTGCGCCGACACGATCCGCGCCAGCGCGCTGCGCGGCGGATCCGTCCGCATCGCGACCGTGGCCTGGTTCGGTTACGACTCCGGAACCCACCTGTCTGCGCTCGCCACCAAGCACGCGACCGTGGGGGCGGCACGGCTCGCGGGAGATCTGGTGCGCATGCGGCACCGGCATCCCGGTGCGCGCATCGCCGTGCTCGCCTACTCGTACTCGTCGACGTTGTTCGGTGAGCTCGTGCTCATGGACGGCGCGGGCCCGGTCTCGATGGCGTTCTCGATCGCCTCGGCGGGGATGACGCACATGGCCGCCGACGCGGTGGCGGAGGCGATCTCGAAGCGCGAGTTCTCGTTCTACGCCACGGAGGCCGCGAGCGACGCGACCGCTCCCCTGGGACGGCTGGGCGCGCATCCGGTCGACCCCCGCGACATCGAGGGCGCGATCGTGTACGGGTCCGATGGCGGCCCCATCCCGGGATCCGGCGGTCAGCAGGGCGAGGCCACCGACGGCCACGCGTCGCAGACCGAGGTCGACGAGCGCGGCGGACGGCACCCCGGGTACTTCGATCCGCGGGCGCAGGCGTACCTGTTCGCGCTGCAGCGCCTGGCCCGGCTCGCGTCGCGGCGCCCGAAGGCTTGACGGGCGGGACGGGTCGGGCGCGGTCGGGGCTCTCGGGGCGAGCGTTCGCCGTTTTGGGGCGCGATCCGCCGGTTCGGGGCGCACCAGGACACCCGATCGAGGCAGGACGCGCCCCAAAACGTGGAGCTGCGCCCCAAACTCAGCCATCCCCGACCGAGACCGGATCCCGGATCCTGTCTCGGGTCAGCGTCGCTCGGCGAAGAACGCGCGCAGCTGCTCCACGGCCTCGTCCTCGCGAACGCCGCCGACGACCTCGGCGCGGTAGGGCAGCCGACGGTCGCGCAGCACATCGTAGAGGGATCCGGCGGCACCGGCCTTGTCGTCCCAGGCGCCGAACACGACGCGCGCCACACGGGACTGCAGGATCGCCCCCGCGCACATCACGCACGGCTCCATCGAGACCACGAGGGTGCAGCCGGTGAGGTTCCAGGATCCCTGCGCCGCCGCGGCCGCGCGGAGCGCGACGATCTCGGCGTGGCCGGTGGGATCCGCCGTCTCCTCGCGGTTGTTGCGTCCCTCGGCGAGGATCCGACCCTCCGCATCGAGCACGACGGCGCCGACCGGGATCTCGTTCGCCGCAGCGGCCTCGGCGGCCAGCGCGAGCGCGCGATCCATCGCCGTGTCGTCCGTGACGATTCGTGGTGCGTTCACCGGCCCTCCCGACCGTCGAGCCTAGCCGGAGGGCCGCTGCAGGTCTCCCCCGGCCCCGGCCGGATCCCGCCGCTCCCCCGCGTCACGTGAGTAGCATGCGGATCAGGGGTGTCATGGGTGCTCGGACGGATGCGGATGCGAGGGCGGGTGCGGCGGGCCGCCCGTCGCGCGCGCTGCCCTGGCCCGTCCTGTGCTGGGTCGCGGTGCTGGTGCTGATCGGGATCGTCCAGGTCGTGCGCGCGCAGTGGCTCGACACGGTCGTGTTCTTCGGCGCGGCCCTGCTCGTCGTCGCAGCGCGGTGGACGCCTCCCCTTACCACGCGCCCCGTGCCGCTGCGGGTGATGGTGGTGGGCGCGGCGCTCGCAGGACTCGTCGTGTGCGTGCTCCCCCGCCATGGCGGCGGCATGGTCTCGACCGTGACCGCGATCGGGATCGCCGCCCTCGCCCTGGCGTGGCCGGGCGCCTCCGAAGGACCACGACCGTGGACGCCCGGCCTGCGGCGGCTGGCCTTGGTGTGGAGCGGGATCCTGGTCGCCGGTTGCCTCTGGGAGCTCGCGCAGTTCATCCTCAGCCGGATTCACCCCGATGCACCGTCCTATGCGCTCAGCGACCTGCTCGACCCGCTGCTCGACGGCGTGCCCGGCAGGATCCTGTTCACCGCGGCCTGGCTGGCCGGCGGCCTCTTCCTGCTGCGGAGAGGACCCCGGCGATGACTCTCCTCAGCATCGCCTACTTCGCCCTGTGCGCCGCTCTGCTCGCGCTGGGGACGTGGCGGATCCGGCGCGCGGATCCGGACGCGACCGTGACCGCGCTGTTCGACCGGCTGCTCGATGATCGCGCCGTGCGCATCGCGGTGGTCGTCGTCTGGTGGTGGCTGGGCTGGCACTTCCTCGCCGGCACGACGCTGTGACCGGCACGGCCACGGTCACGGACACGGGCACGGGCACGACGCCGTCGCGGGAATCGGCGCATCGCACGGCGGCCAGGGCGAAGTACCCTGTAACTATGCGTGTGCACGTCGCCGACCACCCCCTCATCACCCACAAGCTGTCGGTGCTGCGCGATGCGCGCACCCCGTCGCCTGTGTTCCGCCAGCTCACCGAGGAGCTCGTGACGCTGCTCGCGTACGAGGCGACGCGCAATGTGCGGGTGAGCCCGGTCGAGATCACCACCCCGGTCACCACGACCATGGGCGTCAAGATCTCCGAGCCGCGGCCGATCGTCGTCCCGATCCTGCGTGCCGGCCTCGGCATGCTCGAGGGGCTCGTCAAGCTGCTGCCGACGGCCGAGGTCGGCTTCCTCGGCATGGTCCGCGACGAGGAGACCTTCGAGCCGACGACCTACGCCGAACGCCTTCCGGACGATCTCAGCGGACGTCAGTGCTTCGCGATCGACCCGATGCTCGCGACCGGCGGATCCCTCGCGGCCGCGATCCAGTTCCTCTTCGACCGCGGTGCGGACGATGTCACCGCGATCTGCCTGCTCGGCACGCCCGAGGGCGTCGCGGCGATCGAGAGGCTCGTGGGCGACCGCAACGTCACCCTCGTCCTCGGTGCACTCGACGAGCGCCTGAACGAGAAGGGCTACATCGTGCCCGGCCTCGGCGACGCAGGGGACCGCCTGTACGGCACGGTCTGAAGCGAGCCCGGGTCCAGACCTCGAGCACGTCAGACCTCGAGCACGTCAAACCTCGAGCACGTAGGAGCGGTCCTCGCCGTATGCGGCGAAGCCGCAGCGCGCGAGGATCGGGGCCGAGGTCTCGACCCTGCCCTTGACGAGGGCCGTCGTCGCACCGTGCTCTCCCCCGATGCGCAACCGCTCGGCGAGCACGGCGCGATAGGCGCCCCTGCCCCGGAACGCGGGGAGAGTCGCCGCGCCCCACAGCCTCAGGAAACCGTCCGCGAGCGTGCACCCGGCCGTGCTGACCGCATGTCCATCGACACGGGCGAGCGCGCGGAACCCGGTCCCGGACTCGGCATCCGCGGTGACCTCGTCGAGCTGCGCCGCCAGGCCGTCCTCGTCGAGCGGCTGCTGCGCCCACACCGGAACGCTGATCGCATCCACGTCCCGCACCTGATCCAGCGTGCGCACGGTCTCGGCCATGATGCCCTCCGCCACAGGGATCGGATCCCCGGGGATCGCCCGCGCGAAAACGGTCACGGTGTCGTCATGCACCGCGCCGCGGCGGCGCAGCTCGTCCTCGACGTGCGGGGAATCGGCCGCGCCGACCCAGAACACCAGCTTCCGCTCGCCCCAGCCCCTGGTACGGCCGATCGCATGGTCGACGACTCCGGCAGCGTCGAGGGACGAGTCGATCACCGAGGCGCGCACGCCTCCGCCGAAGCGCGCGGGATAGCGCACCAGCTGCAGGTGCTCCCGTTCGCTCTCGCTGTCGCGCGGGAGCCAGACCCACGTCGCGGACGCCCGCAGGATCTCGGACTCAGAGTGCATCGGCGCGCTCCCGTCCGGCGTTCGCACCAGCCGGCTTCTCGGAAGACGACTCCTCGGAAGCCGGCCCCGCGGAGCACGGCCCCGCATCGTCGCGGTCGGCGCCGACGAGGTGCGCGAACGCGCTGAGCCGGGCGACGCCCTCGGGCGTCCACGGAAGGTCGTCGAGCAGGGCCGGCGAGTGCACCAGGTAGGCGGCGACCTTGGCGCGCGAGATCGCCACGTTGAGCCGGTTCTGCAGCAGCAGGAACTCGGGTCCGCGCGGGGCGTCCCGCCCGCTCGAGGCGGCGAGCGACGTGATCGAGACCACGGCCTCCCTGCCCTGGAAGTTGTCGACCGTGCCCACGGCGACCTCGCCGAGCCCGGCCTCGGCGAGCGCATCGAGGATCAGCTGCTTCTGCGCGTTGTAGGGCGCGACGACGATGACGTCCGCCTGCTCGAGAGCCCGCGGGGGCGCATCCTCCATGCCGTCGGTGTACTCCCGGCCGATCAGCCCGCGGACGATCCGGACGACCTCCGCGGCCTCCTCTGGCGACTGCGTGGCGTTGCCGCGATGCCGGATCGGCCGCACGTGCAGCCCGGGCTCGACGCCGTCGATCACGCGCCGCTCCGTGCCGGGCGCGGAGGCGAGAGCACCGGCGTACGCGAGCTGCGAGACCGGCGCCGCGACCTCAGGATGCATCCGCCAGGAGCGGGCGAGGAAGGCTCCGTGCGCGGGATCGATCACGGCCTTCTCGTGCATGACCCAGCCGAGCGCCGAGGTGTCGACGGGTTCGGGGTGCGTGCCCTGGCTGACCTGGGGCAGCTGCTGCGGGTCGCCGAGGAGCAGCAGGCGCTGCGCGGAGACGGCGACCGCGATCGTGGAGGCGAGCGAGAACTGCCCCGCCTCGTCGATCACCAGCAGGTCGAGCTCGCCGCGCTGCACGCGCCGGGTGCTGGAGAAGTCCCACGCGGTGCCGCCGACCACGCAGCCGCGTCCCGCGGAGGCCTGCTCCGCGAGGTATCCGGCCATCCCGTCCTTGCGGATCACGGTGAAGACGGGGTCCGGCCCGTGCGGATCCTTCGGCGCCTTCGCCACCTGCTCTGCAGGGACTCCGGCGGCGACCACCCGGTCGAGCAGGTTCTCCACGATCGCGTGCGACTGCGCGACCACGCCGATGCGGTATCCGTGGTCGTTCACGAGCCGGGCGATCACGTGCGAGGCGGTGTAGGTCTTGCCGGTGCCGGGAGGGCCCTGCACGGCGAGGTAGCTGCGGTCGAGGTCGAGCACGCCCCGCACAATCGCATCGGCGGCGTCTGCGCTGCCGCCGGGGTGCCCGTCGGGTCCCGTCTCCACCACCGGCAGCGGCCCGCCCGAGAGCGTGTGCGGCACGATCCGGCGCAGCACATCGGTCGCCGGATCCTGCGGGAACTCCGGTGACGCCGACAGCACGGATCCGGCCCATTCCTCGATCGCGCCCTGCAGGGAGTTCACCCGGGGCGGTGAGGCCGGGGTGAGGGCGAGCGGCAGCTCGTCCCAGGTCTGCCCGCTGATCGAGCGCTCGCGGATCCGGTACCCGTCATCGAGCACCTCGACGATCTCGACCTCGTGCGGCACGTGGATCACGCGCGCCGGGAACTCCCCGAAGAACGGCGCGGGGGCCTCGTACAGCGCGAAGGGACTGCCGCCGACGTTCAGGGTGCTGCCCGGCGCGACCTCGCCGTGCAGGTCGACGAGGCGCGTGACCGCGCGGGCGCCCTCCTCCTGCCCCCAGTCCTGCGCGACCGCAGAGCGGTCGGGGTCGACCCGCAGCACGTCGCGCGTGGACTCCCAGAGCGTCACGGGTTCGCGCAGGCGCTGGAAGTGCGAGATCCAGAAGCTCTTCGCCTCGCGCGGGAAGTAGTCGATCGCGGCGGCAGCGACCCGGTAGGTCTGGCCGTCTCCGCCCTCCGCCTGCACGCGCTGCCCCTCGGCCTGGAGCGCGAGCGAGAGCGGCGCCGGTTCGTAGGCGCGGGTCTCCGGCTCGTCCGGCGGCGCGGGCAGCACACCGGCCTCGCGCGCGAGGCCCACGAGCCAGTTGCGCAGGCGGCGCGTCGAGACGCAGTCGTAGCGGTTGTAGTCGGCGAGATCGGCGAGGATCCCGTCCGCCTCGGCCGTGCGTCCCGAGGCGGCGAGTCCTCGCGCCTGCACGTACTGGACGATCGAGTCGTCACCCTTCTGCACATCGCTCGTGCGCACTTCCGCGCCCATGTAGAGCGGCTCGAGCTTCTTGATCGAGTACGACCGGGATCCGATCCGCACCGTCCGCAGCACCAGCGGGTACAGGTCGACGAACACGCCCTCCCGGAGCAGCCGGTCGACCTCGGCCTCACCCACGCCGTAGCGCTCCGCCATGTTCTGCAGGTGCGAGGTCTCGTACGGCGCGTAGTGGTAGATGTGCATGTCGGGGTGCGCCGCCCGCCGCGCGGCGACGAAGTCGAGGAAGTCGAGCAGCGCCTGCTTCTCGGCCGCGAAGTCGTGCGCCCACAGCGCGGAGTACTGCTCCGCATCGTCGACCCAGCCGAACAGGTAGTCGAGGCCCCACAGCTTGTTCTCCTGGGGCGTGCCCTCGCCCTGCTCGGTGTAGAGCGGATCCCCCTCGAAGTCGAAGAACAGATCGCCGCGGCTCGGGCGCGGCATCATGCCGATCGCCGCGGCGGAGACGACCTCGAACGGCGGCGCAGGATGAGCGTCGGCGGCCCCCTCGGCCGCGCCCTCCGCGGCCATCGCGGTGAGCTGCAGCCGCGCCTGCGCGCGCAGCGCCTCGAAGGTCTCGGTGCTCATGCCCTCCGGGGCATCCGCCGCGGCCGCGAGGTCGTCGATCGTCCGGATGCCCGCGACGCGGAGGCGCGCCCGCTGCACCGGTCGCATGCGCGCGACGAGCAGCAGGTCTCGGTGCGCCACGACCTCGAGCTCGCATGTGGCACAGCGCCCGCACGCGACGATCTGCAGGTCGCCGCGGTCATCGCCCCAGGCGAGCGGGGCACCGGCCGCGCCCTCGTCGATGCGTCGGTCGGCGATGAGGGCGCGCAGGCGGGCCCTCCGCACGTGGAACAGCGGCAGCAGATCGCTCACCGCATGCGTCGAGATGCTGCGGTCGCCGAGGATCAGATCCACCTCGTCGGAGCGCGGAATGCCCAGCCCGTCGAGCTGGTCGACATATGCCGCCAGCTGCATGAGCGCCGTGACCCTGGCCGTGCGGGCGAGCTTGGAGTCCTGCACGCGCCACCGGCCGTCCGGGTCGCGGCTCAGGAAGTCGGCGAACCCGACGAACTCGGGCGTCGAGAACGCGGCCTGGTAGACCACCGTCGCCTCGGACCGCAGCGCGCGCAGCGTGTCGGCGACGACGCCCTCAAGCGCCTCGGCGTCGGTCGACGACACCTTGGGCAGTTCGATCACGCCCGGCCCTACGTCGACGGATCGCCCGTGCTCGGCGATGTAGTCGTCGAGCACCACGAGCTCGTGCGCATCACCCATCGCCGCGGCGCGGGCGAGCGTGGCGTCCTCCGGATCCTCGACCGGTTCGACCCGCCCGAGCTTCGCATCGACCGCGCGCGCCCAGGCGAATTCGCACTCCGCCGCGAGCTTCAGATCCGTGGCGCTCCAGATCACGCGCTTCCGGTCGGATCCGGAGGGGGTGATCACGCGCACGGCGGCTCCTGTCTTCGGGTGGCGACCGATCAGGCCGTCGCTTCGACCCTAGACGGGACCGCCGACATCACCGGGCCGGGAACCCCCGCCTCAGCGCCACCAGGTGTCGTCGGGGGTGACCGGCTGGCGGCGCTTGTGCGAGGTGGCGAGGTAGCGCGCTTCGATGCGCTCCGCCGCACTCGCCTCGACCTGCCGCCCCTCCAGGAAGTCGTCGATCTGCTCGTAGGTGAGCCCGAGCTCGTCCTCGTCGGCGCGCCCCGGCGTGCCATCGAGGAGGTCGGCCGTCGGCACCTTGTAGGCGAGGCGGTCCGGCGCCCCGAGCGCGAGCAGCAGCGCACGGCCCTGCCGCTTGGTGAGCCCGGCGAGCGGCGTGAGGTCGGCCGCCCCGTCGCCGAACTTCGTGAAGAACCCGGTCACCGCCTCGGCGGCGTGATCGGTGCCGATCACGAGCATGCCGCGCTGACCGGCGATCGCGTACTGCGTGACCATCCGCAGACGCGCCTTGATGTTGCCGCGGTGGAAGTCGGCGACGTCCTCCAGGCCCGCGGCCTCGAGGTCGTTCTCGAGGCCGTCGACCCCGTGCTCGATGTTGACCTCGACGCCCTCGTCCGCGGCGATGAACGCCATCGCCGCGGTCGCGTCGTCGGCGTCGTGCTGCACCCGGTAGGGCAGGCGCACGGCGATGAAGGTCGCCTCGCCGCCCTCGGCCCGCACCTTCTCGACGGCGAGCTGCGCGAGGCGCCCGGCGAGCGTCGAGTCCTGCCCGCCCGAGATCCCCAGCACGTAGCCCTTGGCGCCCGTGCGCCGGAGGTAGTCGACGAGGAAGCCGACCCGGCGGTCGATCTCGGCGGCGGGATCGATGTCGGGACGCACTCCGAGATCGGCGGCGATGTCCTGCTGCAGGGTCATGCTTCTCCTTCGGTCGTGGAACCAGTATGCGTCGATTCCGGTTGCTGAGCCTGTCGAAGCACCGGCGCATGAACGCAGGCGGCGCCCCGGCCGCGCCTGCGAGGATGGAGGCATGAGACTCCTCGTCGCCGCCCTCGCGTCCGAACTGCAGGCCTTCCCCGAGTCGCTGGAGGGTTTCGACCGGCTCGTGACCGGCCCCGGCAAGCTCAAGGCCGCCTACGGCCTCACCCGCGCGCTCGACGCGGCCGCGTACGAGGAGATCGTCGTCGTCGGCACGGCAGGCGGAGTGGATCCGGAGCTCCCGGGCGGCGTCTACGAGATCACGGCCGCGATCCAGCACGACGTGCAGGATCTGGACGGCGTGATCGGCCAGCACGTCTCACTGCCGCCGCGCGTCGCGACCGGCCGCGACGGCCTCGTGATCGCGACGGGCGACAGCTTCGTCGACGACGTCGCGGTGGTCGAGCGGATCCGCGGCCTCGGCGGGGTCCTCGTCGACATGGAGACCTACGCCTACGTGTGGGTCGCCGACCAGTTCGACGTGCCGATCCGCGTGCTGCGCGCGATCTCCGACACGGCCCAGGACGGCGCCACCACGGTATGGGACGAGACCGTCGCCGCCTGCAGCATCCAGCTCCGCGACCGCATCGGCGACGAGTACGGGGTCTGAGCCCAATCAGCGCGGTTCGACCGTTCGAAGCTCAGTCGATCGCGCATAGATCCGGCGCCTCGGAAGGCACAGACGCCGGATCGACTGAGTTCGGGACACACGGCCCAGGTCGAGGCACACCCGTGGACATTTCAGTTAACGCTCGCTAATCTGAATCACGAGTCCCATCCTCGCCCGATGGCCCTACCCGATGGAGGGTTCCGTGCCGCAGTCATCCGCGCCGAGCGCGCCAGCGCCGACCTACCGGGAGCTCGTCGACGAGCTGCGCGTGCGCCGCGCAGAGGCTGCCCTGGGGGGACCGGAGAAGTCCCGCATCCGCCACACCGAGCGCGGCAAGCTCCTCGCCAGGGACAGAGTCGACCACCTGCTCGACGTCGGCAGCCCCTTCCTCGAGGTCGCGCCCCTCGCCGGCTACGGCCTGTACGGCGGCGACGCCCCTTCGGGCGGCGTGGTCGCGGGGATCGGGCTCGTCCACGGCCGGCACGTCATGGTCGTCGCGAACGACGCCACGGTCAAGGGCGGCACCTACTACCCGATCACGGTCAAGAAGCACCTGCGCGCACAGGAGATCGCGGCCGAGAACCGGCTGCCCTGCATCTACCTCGTGGACTCCGGCGGCGCGTTCCTGCCGATGCAGGACGAGGTGTTCCCCGATCGGGACCACTTCGGCCGCATCTTCTACAACCAGGCCAGGATGTCCCGCGACGGCATCCCGCAGATCGCGGCGGTCATGGGCTCGAGCACCGCCGGCGGCGCCTACGTCCCCGCGATGAGCGACGAGACGGTGATCGTGCGCAACCAGGGCACGATCTTCCTCGGCGGCCCTCCGCTCGTGAAGGCGGCGACCGGCGAGGTCGTCACGGCGGAGGACCTCGGCGGCGGAGAGGTGCACACCCGGGTCTCCGGCGTCGCCGACCACCTCGCCGAGAACGACGAGCACGCGCTGCAGATCGTCCGGGACATCGTGGCGACGCTGCCGCCCTCCCCCGGCCTCGCGGATCCGCTCGCCGCGGTCGCCGAACCACCCGCCGTCGACCTGCTCGACCTGGTCCCGGTCGAGCTGACCGTGCCGTACGACGCGCGCGGCATCATCCGCGGCATCGTCGACGACGGCGCGTTCACGGAGTTCAAGCCCGAGTACGGCACCACCCTGGTGACCGCGTTCGCGCACATCCACGGACACCGCGTCGGGATCATCGCGAACAACGGCGTGCTGTTCGGGGAGTCGGCGCTCAAGGGGGCGCACTTCATCCAGCTCTGCGAGCAGCGCCGCACGCCGCTGCTGTTCCTGCAGAACATCACCGGCTTCATGGTCGGCCGCGAGTACGAGGCGAGCGGAATCGCGAAGCACGGCGCGAAGATGGTGAACGCCGTCGCGACCGCGACGGTGCCCAAGCTCACGGTCGTCGTGGGCGGATCCTTCGGCGCCGGCACCTACTCGATGTGCGGGCGGGCGTACTCGCCGCGGTTCCTCTGGCTCTGGCCGGGCGCCCGCGTGTCGGTCATGGGCGGGCCGCAGGCCGCGTCGGTGCTGTCGACCGTGCGCCGCGATCAGATCGAGGCGACTGGCGGATCCTGGTCGGCCGAGGAGGAGGCCGAGTTCCAGGCCCCGATCCGCGCCTCCTACGACGAGCAGGGCAGCCCCTATTACTCCACCGCCCGGCTGTGGGACGACGGGATCATCGAGCCGGGCCAGACCCGCGACGTGCTGGGCCTCGCGCTCGATGTCGTCATGCGGGCCCCTTCGACCGACCAGCCGGGCTACGGCGTCTTCCGGATGTGAGTGAGATGCGTCATACAGAGTCTGTCGACATGCGCCGCACCGGCCCCGTCGAAGTGCGCCGCACTGAGCCTGTCGAAGTGTTCGACACCGTCCTCATCGCCAATCGCGGCGAGATCGCCTGCCGCGTCATCGCGACCCTGCGCCGACTCGGGATCCGCTCGGTCGCCGTGTACAGCGACGCCGACGCCGGATCCCGCCACGTCGCCCTCGCCGACGTCGCCGTGCGGATCGGCCCCGCCCCCGCAGCGCAGAGCTACCTGAACATCGACGCCGTGCTGGATGCCGCCCGGGCGACCGGCGCGCAGGCGATCCACCCCGGCTACGGCTTCCTCGCCGAGAACGCCGCGTTCGCGCAGGCATGCGCCGACGCCGGGATCGTGTTCATCGGGCCGACCGCGGACGCCATCCGCACGATGGGCGACAAGATCACGGCCAAGCTCGCCGTCGCCGAGCGCGACGTGCCCACGGTGCCGGGAATCGCCCGCCCCGGTCTCAGCGATGCGGACCTCATCGCCGCGGCGCCGGGCATCGGCTATCCGCTGCTCATCAAGCCCTCGGCGGGCGGCGGCGGCAAGGGCATGCACGTGGTCGAGGACGAGGCGCACCTCGCCGACGCGATCGCCGCGGCGCGGCGCGAGGCCGCAGCGAGCTTCGGCGACGACGCGCTGTTCCTGGAGCGCTACCTCACGACTCCGAGGCACATCGAGGTGCAGATCCTCGCGGACGCGCACGGGCACGTCGTGCACCTCGGCGAGCGCGAGTGCTCGCTGCAGCGCCGGCACCAGAAGGTGATCGAGGAGGCGCCGTCCCCGCTGCTCGATGCGGCCACGCGTGCGGCGATCGGCGCGGCCGCCTGCGAGACCGCCCGCAGCGTCGACTACCGCGGCGCCGGCACCGTCGAGTTCATCGTCGAGGCGGCGAGGCCGGACGAGTTCTTCTTCATGGAGATGAACACCCGCCTGCAGGTGGAGCATCCCGTGACGGAGCAGGTCACGGGGCTCGACCTCGTGGAGCAGCAGCTGCTCATCGCCGCCGGAGCGCCGCTCGCCTTCGCGCAGGACGACGTCGTGCTGCGCGGCCACAGCATCGAGGCGCGCATCTACGCCGAGGATCCCGCGTCCGGCTTCCTGCCCACGGGTGGTCGGGTGCAGCGCGTGATCCACCCCGGGGGCGAAGGGATCAGGGTCGACACGGCGATCGCCGACGGCCTGGACGTGTCGATCGACTACGACCCCATGCTCGCGAAGATCATCGCGCACGGCGCGGATCGCGACGAGGCCCGCCGCAGACTGGTGCGGGCGCTCGACGAGACCGCGGTGTTCGGCTTCCCGACCAACGTGGAGTTCGTGCGGGCGCTGCTCGAGCTTCCCGAGGTCGTCGCGGGCGACCTCGACACCGACCTCATCGCCCGCCGCTTCGACGACCTCTCGTTCGCCGAGGCCGACGCGCGTGTGTTCGCGGAGGCGGCGCTGCTGCTCGACGCCGCGCGTGATGCCGACACCGAGCCCGACGCCGAGACCGTGTCGAGCCCGTGGAGTCGCCGCGACGGCTGGCGCCTCGGCGCCCTCGCCCCGCGCCGCTATGCGCTGGTCTGCGGCGAGCGCCGCGCCGAGGTGCTCGTGTCCGGAACCGGATCCGCCCTGTCGGTCGCGATCGACGGGTCCTCCCCCGTCGCGGCGGCGCGGCGCGGCGAGGAGCCCTCGGGGCGCACGCTCACGATCGACGGCGTCACCCGCACGATCGCGGCATACGCGACCGGATCCGATCGGATCGCGGTCGCGCACGCGGGTGCGGTCTTCGAGGTCGCCGTGGACCGGGTCTCGCACGGCGGTGCCACCGCTGCGGAGACGCACCCCCATCTGGACTCCCCCATGCCGGGGACGGTCGTGCTCGTGCACGCGTCCGACGGCTCCAGGGTCGAGGAGGGCGCCCCCGTCCTCGTCGTCGAGGCGATGAAGATGGAGCACGTGCTGCGCGCGGGCGTCGCCGGAACCGTCTCGCTCCACACGGCGCAGGGCGACACCGTCGCGCGCGGACAGACCCTGGCGACGATCACCCCCGATGCCGGCGACGCGACATCCGATGACGCGGCCTCCGACGCACCGGGCGAACCACAGGAGACGACGTGAGCGAGAACCGCATCGAGCAGCGCGGACTCTATTTCGAGGAGTTCGAGGAGGGCGCGGTCTACCTGCACCGCCCAGGACGCACGGTCACCGAGGCCGACAACGTGCTGTTCACGACCCTGACCATGAACACCCAGGCCCTGCATCTGGATGCGGCGTGGAGCGCCGGCACCGAATTCGGCGAGCGCCTGGTGAACAGCATGTTCACCCTGTCCACGCTCGTCGGGCTCTCCGTCGCCCAGCTCACGATGGGCACGATCGTGGCGAACCTCGGCTTCTCCGACGTGTCCTTCCCCGCCCCCGTGCGGATCGGCGACACCCTGTACGCCGAGACGCTGATCGTGTCGAAGCGGTTGTCGTCGTCGCGACCTGGACAGGGCATCGTGCAGTTTGCGCACACCGGGCGCAACCAGGACGGCGCCGTGGTCGCCCTCGCCACGCGGTCGACGCTCATGCAGTGCCTTCCCCTCGAGGAGAGCCGATGAGCGCCGCGATCCACGGCCCCGCCCTGCTGTTCTGCCCCGCAGATCGTGACGACCGCTACGCCAAGGCCCTCGACGCCGCCGACACGGTGATCGTGGACCTCGAGGATGCGGTCGCGCCGGACGACAAGCCCGCCGCGCGCGCGAAGGTCGCCGCCTCGGCACTGGATCCGGAGCGCACGATCGTGCGGGTGAACCCGGCGAGCACCCCCGACCATGCGCTCGACCTTGCCGCCCTCGGCGGCACGGAGTATCGCATGGTGATGCTCGCCAAGGCCGAGTCCGCCGCCGACCTCGACGCCCTTCACGCCGCCGGCCTGCAGGTGATCGCGCTGTGCGAGACCGCGCGCGGAGTCGTCCACGCCGAGGAGATCGCCGCGCACCCCGCGGTCATCGGGCTCATGTGGGGCGCAGAGGATCTCGTCGCGAGCATGGCAGGGCGGTCGAGCCGGTTCACCACGGGCGCCCATGCCGGCCGCTACCGCGACGTCGCGCGCCACGCGCGCTCCCGCGTGCTGCTGGCGGCGAAGGCCTACGGGAAGGCGGCGATCGACTCCGTGCACCTCGACATCGCCGATGTCGAGGGCCTCCGCGCCGAGGTGCTCGATGCGGCGGCCAGCGGCTTCGACGCCACCGCCTGCATCCACCCGAGCCAAGTCGCGGTGATCCGCGAGGGCTATGCCGCGACGCCCGACGAGCGGGACTGGGCCGAACGGGTGCTCGCCGAGGCCGAGCACCGGCCAGGGGTGTTCCGCTTCGAGGGACGAATGGTCGACGAGCCGGTGCTGCGCCAGGCGAGGGCGATCCTCGCGGGCTGACCCGGACTCAGGCCGCCGGGCCGGGCGCAAACGTCACCCCCGGCCTCCGTCCGCAGCTTTCCCCGCGGCCAGATGCCGCTCCGCCTCGGCGGCGAGCTCGCCGAGCACGAGCTCTCCCGTGTCGGCGTCGTAGTCGTACAGCTCCCCATAGCGTCCCCAGTCGATCGCGATGTCGAGCTGCTTGCGGGCGTCCTCCGCCGTGTAGCCGCGCCGCAGCAGATCGAGGAAGAAGTCGTCGCGCAGCGCGCCGTCGTCGCTGTTCTCCAGCGCCTTCACGATCGTCCTGATGAGCGGCACGTTCTGCACCGCCCGCGCCGCGAACAGCTCCTTGCTGGTCTGGATGTCGGCGGTCAGCCACTCCCGCCCTCCCCCGTTGAGGAACGCCTGCGCACCCTCGACCTCGAGCAGCCCCAGCAGCTGCGCGGCGTCCACGAGCGGCAGCAGGTCGTCCACCTCGAACGACAGCTCATCCGCGAGATCGGGCAGATCGGTCTGCCCGTTGTGCGCGTGCACGATCTCGATGAGGCCGGCCAGCCCGCCGACCGTGATGTCCGGCAACGGGTGGCTGAGGGGGCTCGGCGCCGAGGCCGGGACCGCGGTGCGCTCGGTGTCGGTGAGCATTGCGTAGAGCGCATCGATCGTGGCCTCGAACGACGGGCTGCGGCGGTCGCGCGGGCGGGGCAGCAGGATCGGCACCTCCCCCTTGATGTGCCCTGGATTGGATCCCAGCACGATCACCCGGTCGGCGAGCAGCACCGCCTCCTCGATGTTGTGCGTCACGATGCAGATCGCGGAGGTCGGGAAGTCCGGCTGCGCCCAGAGCGACATGATCTCGCCCCGGAGATTCTCCGCGGTCAGCACGTCGAGCGCCGAGAACGGCTCGTCCATGAGGAGCGCGTCCGGGCGCAGCACCAGGGCGCGCGCGAAGCCCACCCGCTGGCGCATGCCACCGGAGAGCTCGCGCGGATACGCGGACTCGAATCCGTCCAGGCCGATCACGTCGATCGCGGCGAGCGCCCGCTCCCGGCGCTCCGCCGCGGGCACGCCGCGGGCCTCGAGCCCCAGCTCGACGTTGGCCTGCACCGTGAGCCACGGCATGAGGGCGAATGACTGGAACACCATCCCCACGCCGGGGTTCGCGCCGTCGAGCCGCTCCCCGCGGTAGCGCACCTCCCCGGTCGTCGGCGCGATGAGCCCCGCCATCGTGCGCAGCAGCGTCGATTTCCCGGATCCGGATTTGCCGAGCAGGGCGACGATCTCGCCCTTGCGCAGCGTGAGCGAGATCTCCGACAGCACGTCGAGCGTGGTGCCGTCGGCGGAGGGGAACGACTTCGTCACGCGGTCGATGTCGATGAGCGGCGCGCCGGTCTCCAGCGTCACGGGCGTGCGTGCGGTCTTCAGTGCCATGGGGCACCTCCTACAAGGATCGGGGATCAGAAATCAGGAATCGGGAATCAGGGATCAGGTCAGGGAGAAGCGCTTCTCGGCGATCCGGTACAGGCGGCGCCAGAACAGCCGGTTGATGCCGACGACGAACAGCGTCATCACGATCACCCCGACGAACGTGCGGGCGAAATCCCCCGCCGCGGTGGCGTTCGCGATGTAGGCGCCCAGGCCCGTCGCGGTGAGGGTGGTGTGGCCGTAGCCGACCACCTCCGAGACGATCGACGCGTTCCAGGCGCCGCCGGCCGCGGTGATCCCTCCGGTCACCCACGAGGCGAACACCGCGGGCAGGATCAGCCGCTTCCAGCGGAGCCACCGCGAGACGCCCAGGTTCAGCGACGCCTCGCGCAGATCCGCCGGGATCGCCGAGGCTCCGGCGATGACGTTGAACAGGATGTACCACTGCGCGCCCAGCGCCATCAGGAAGATGCCGCCGATGTCGAGGCTCACGCCCGTCGCGATGAGCAGCAGCGTGAAGAACGGGAACAAGAAGTTGGCGGGGAAGCTCGCGAGCACCTGCACCACGGGCTGCGCGAATCGGGTGACCCTGGGATTCATCCCGATCCACACCCCGATCGGAACCCAGATCAGCGTCGCCACGAGCACGAGGACGACGACGCGGGCGAACGTGACGAGGCCCAGCAGGATCGCTGTCCCGAACTCCGCCAGCCCGACGGATCCCTGGATGTAGATCAGCAGTTCGATCGCGCCCCAGGCGATGAGCAGGCCCACGACCACGCCGAAGACGATGTCGCCGGCGCGACGCCGGCCGGCGTTCACACGGAGCGGGCGATCGGCGAGTCCGAACGGCCGGGTCACGGCGTCGAGTCCGCGACCGACCGGACGCAGGACCATGCCCAGGTAGCGCGGCACACCGGAGTGCCGGAGCACGGCGAGCGTCATGCTGCGCTGCGGGACGGCGGCCGAGGTGTCGCCGGTGCGGAACTTCTCCGCCCATGCGGTCAGCGGGCGCCAGAACAGCGTGTTCACGCCGATCACCATGAGCACCATCACGCCGATCGCGAGGAGGATCGCCGGGACGTCCTGCTGCTCGGTCGCGGCGGCGACATACGATCCGATGCCGGGCAGGGCATAGGTGTGGTTGTTGACCGAGATCACCTCGGACGCGACGAGGAAGAACCAGCCGCCGCCGAAGCTCATCATCCCGTTCCAGACCAGGGGGATCATGCCGCTCGGGACGTCCAGCTTCCAGAAGCGCTGCCATTTCGTGAGCCGCAGCAGTCGCGCCGCCTCGTCGAGCTCACGGGGCTGCGTGGTCAGGGAGCTGTAGAACGCGAAGGTCATGTTCCAGGCCTGGCTCGTGAAGATCGCGAACACCGAGGCGCATTCCAGACCGAGCATAGATCCGGGGAAGAGCACCAGCCAGATCGTGAGCGTGACCGACAGGAACGCGAGCACCGGCACCGACTGCAGGATATCCAGCAGGGGGATGAGGATCTTCTCGGCGCGACGCGACCGCGCCGCCGCCGTCGCGTACGCGAAGGTGAACAGCAGGGATGCGAGCAGCGCGGCGAACATGCGCAGGAGCGAGCGCAGCGCGTAATACGGCAGGTGCGCCGGGTCGGTGGAGACGCTCGCCGCCGCGTTCGCGGGGGTGAACGGTGCGCCGACGCCCTCGGCGAGGCGGATCAGCAGGAACAGCAGCACCGCGAAGCCGACCAGCACGACGGCGTCGGCGATGAGGCGGGTGCGCGAGCGGGCGCCGACGGACGTGTGGCCGGCGAAGGGACGGAGGATCGTCATGGCGGGCTCCATGAGACGAGCGCCGCCCGAGCGGACCGCTGATCAGGAGGTCAGCGGCGCATCCGGCGAGCGCGAAGGAAGAGGGGACGGGATTGATCAGCAGGATGACTCACCGTCATCACCTCCTCGGCTCGCGGTCGGACGGCCCGTGCACCGGGCCACGAGGTACGATATCCTCATTCAATCGGTTGCGCAAATGAATGCAGAAAGGACCCCGTGAGCACGCTCCACGAAGGCCGCATCCCCGCCACCCCCGAGCGCCTCGCCGCCGCGGCGGGGACCTTCGACCTGCTCTCGGTGCCCGGTCGGCTGCATCTCGTCTGGCTGCTCGCCGGCGGGGAGAGCGACGTGACGACGCTCTCCGAACGCACAGGGGCGAGCATCCCCGCGACCAGCCAGCAGCTCGCCAAGCTGCGCGCCGCCGGAGTCGTGTCCTCTCGCCGCGAGGGCCGGCGGCAGCTGTACCGCGTGGACGACCCGCACATCGTGACGCTCGTGCAGGCCATGTTCGAGCACATCGCCGCCGACGGCACGATCGCCCTCGATCCGGATGAGCGCCGCCCGCCCCGAAGGCCGCGGTTCCAGCCCGCGGGCTGACCCGCGCGGGGCCTGTCAGCCGATCAGCACGCGCCGCGCGGCGCCGGAGAGTATTCCGCGCTCATCGGCCGAGACGAGCTTCTCGGTGCTGTGCGCCGTGGAGTTCAGCAGCCCGAACACCGCGTGCATCGCCACCTGGAGATCGGCCGGCGCGATCTCGGGGCGCAGCCGGCCGACGACCTCGGCCCAGAGATCCAGATACTGCCGCTGGAGCTTGCGCACCTGGCGATTCGCGACCTTCGGGAGCGTGCCCAGCTCGCGGTCCTGCACGCGGATGATGTCGCGATGAGCGAGCGCGAACGTGAGGTGGAAGTCGATGAGGTCGTCCAGCACGTCCAGATCCGAGGCGTGCGGCGCAGCGACGATCTCGGATCCGCCCTGCAGCAGGAACTCGCTGGTGCCGATCAGGATCTCCTCGAGCATCGCGTCCTTGCTCGGGAAGTGCCGGTACAGGGCCGGTCCGCTGACCCCGACCGCGGTGCCGAGCTCGCCGATCGAGACGGCGTGGAACCCGCGATCCGCGAAGAGCCGGGCGGCGGCGTCGAGGAAGAGCTGCCTCGTCCGCGCCTTCCCCTGCGCCCTCGCGGTGGTCATCCCGTAAGGATAGCGATCCTGGACAGTCGAGTGAACGCGCGCTAACATCTATTTCAGTTACCGATCGTTCACTGAGGAGCTGGTCTGCGTGTCCGAGACGATCCCGTCCGAACTCCCCGAGGAGTACCGCGAACTGTCCGCGACCGTCCGCGATTTCGCGGAGCAGGTGGTGGCCCCCGTGTCCGCGCAGCACGACCGCGAGCACAGCTTCCCGTACGAGGTCGTCGCGGGCATGGCGGAGCTGGGCCTGTTCGGCCTGCCCTTCCCCGAGGAGTACGGCGGCATGGGCGGCGATTACTTCGCACTCTGCCTCGCCCTCGAAGAACTCGCGAAGGTCGACCAGAGCGTCGCCATCACGCTCGAGGCCGGCGTCTCCCTCGGCGCCATGCCGATCTTCCGGTTCGGCACCGAGGAGCAGAAGCAGCGCTGGCTGCCCTCCCTCGCCGCGGGCACGCAGCTCGGAGGATTCGGCCTCACCGAACCCGACGCGGGCAGCGACGCCGGCCGCACCCGAACCACCGCACGACAGGACGGGGACGAGTGGGTCATCAACGGGTCGAAGCAGTTCATCACGAACTCCGGCACCGACATCACCGCCTTCGTGACGGTCACCGCGGTCACGGGCGAGACCGAGCGGGGCAAGGAGATCTCGACGATCATCGTGCCGTCCGGGACGCCGGGCTTCGTCGTCGCCCCGCCCTATGACAAGGTCGGCTGGAACGCCTCGGACACCCACGGGCTGTCGTTCGACGACGTGCGCGTGCCGGAGGGGAACCTCCTCGGCGAGCGGGGGCGCGGCTACGCGAACTTCCTGCGGATCCTGGACGAGGGGCGCATCGCGATCGCGGCCCTCGCGGTCGGCGCGGCACAGGGCTGCGTCGATGACGCGGTCCGCTACGCGAAGGAGCGCCAGGCGTTCGGCACGCACATCGGCGGGCATCAGGCCATCGCGTTCAAGATCGCCCGGATGGAGGCGCGCGCACTGGTCGCCCGCCGCGCCTACTACCACGCGGCCGCGCTCATGCTCGCGGGCAAGCCCTTCAAGCAGGAGGCGGCGATCGCGAAGCTCACCGCGAGCGACGCCGCGATGGACAACGCGCGCGACGCCACCCAGGTGTTCGGCGGCAACGGGTTCATGAACGAGTACCGCGTCGCCCGGCACTACCGCGACTCCAAGATCCTCGAGGTCGGCGAGGGCACGACCGAGGTGCAGCTCATGCTGATCGCCCGCAGCCTCGGACTCTGACCTCCAGCTCCGCGCCCTGAGCACCTTTTGACGAGATCTGCCCGAATTCGGGCAGATCTTTGTCATTCGCGACCTCGGATCCGCATACTCGACTCATGACCGACGACGACCTGATCCAGCGGATCGTGGCGTCCACCGGTCTGCCGGCGAGCGTCGCCGCGCGGGTCATCGACGACGTCCTCGCCTGGTACGACGAGCCCGTCGAAGCCTTCGTGCGGCGCCGCCACGCCGAGCTCCAGCTCTACGGCACGCGCAACGCGGAGGCCTTCGCGCTCATCGCCGCCGAGCTGCGCGATCATCGCGTCGCCGCCCCTGAGCTCTCCGAGCGGCAGCTGCGCCGCATCGTGTACGGCTGAGCCCGGCTCCGTCCGCCCGCGCCCGTCCACCCCTGGCCTGTCCCTACCCCCTACTCCTGAGGAGCCCCACCATGTGCGGAATCGTCGGTTACATCGGCCACCAGGCCGCCGCCCCCGTTCTCGTCGAAGGCCTCACGCGCCTCGAGTACCGCGGCTACGACTCGGCCGGCATCGCCGTGCTCGGATCCAAGGGCACGACCTCGATCCGGCGGGTCGGCCGGGTGCGCGAGCTCGAGGCCGCGCTGCCGAAGCGGCTCACCGGCGCGGTCGGGATCGGCCACACGCGCTGGGCGACGCACGGTCCCGCCCTCGAGCAGAACGCGCACCCCCAGCGCAGCCAGGACGGCCGGATCAGCGTCGTCCACAACGGCATCATCGACAACGCTGCGGCCCTGCGCGCCCAGCTCACGCAGTCCGGCGTCGAACTCCAGAGCGACACCGACACCGAGGTCATCGCCCACCTCATCGCCCAGTCGGACGCGGAGACCCTCGAAGAGGCGGTGCTCGCCGCCCTCGCCCGGATCACCGGCACCTACGCCCTCGCGGTGCTGGACGAGCGGCACCCGGAGCGGATCGTCCTGGCCCGCAGCGGATCCCCGCTGATCATCGGCATCGGCGACAAGGAGATGCTCGTGGCCAGCGATGTGGCGGCCCTCGTGCGGCACACCGATCGGGTCGTGCACCTGAACGACGGCGAGCTCGCGACCGTGACCGCGACCGGGTTCAGGACGTTCGACCGCGGCAACAGCCCGACCAGTTCGGAGCCGGTCGAGATCAGTGTCGCGGCGGAGGATCTCGAACTCAGCGGCTACGAGCACTACATGCTCAAGGAGATCCACGAGCAGCCCGACGCCGCGGCGATGGTTCTGCGCGGCCGGCTGGACGAGAGGTTCGCCACCGCCCGCCTGGACGGGCTCGGACTGGATCCGCGGGAGCTCCGCAGCTTCCGCCGGATCAAGATCCTCGGCTGCGGATCCGCCTACTACGTCGGTCAGCTGGGCGCGCAGCTCATCGAGGACCTGGCCCGGATCCCTGCCGACGCGGAGGCCGCGTCCGAGTTCCGGTACCGCCAGCCCATCATCGAGTCGGACACGCTCTACGTCGCGGTGAGCCAGAGCGGCGAGACCGCCGACACGGCCTTCGCGGTCGAGGAGATCAAGCGCAAGGGCGGCCGCGTGATCGGCGTCGTCAACGTCGTGGGCTCGACCATCGCCCGCACGGTCGACGGTGGGATCTACCTGCACGCAGGACCCGAGATCTCCGTCGCCTCGACCAAGGCGCTCACGAACATGGCGCTCTCCTTCGCCCTGCTCGCGCTGCACCTCGGGCGCCTGCACGACCTGTCCCACGCGGACGGCCAGCGGATCCTCCGCGGACTGCAGCGCATCCCCGAGCAGATCCGGGAGATCCTCGAGGACGCGGATCCGATCGCGGCGGTCGCCGAGGACATCGCGAAGGCGCAGAGCGCGTTCTACATCGGGCGGGTGCGCGGGTTCCCCGTCGCCCGCGAGGGCGCGCAGAAGCTCAAGGAGATCAGCTACATCCACGCGGAGGCGTACCAGACGAGCGAGCTCAAGCACGGTCCCCTGGCCCTGATCGACCCGCACATGCCGACGGTCGCGGTCATCCCGGAAGACGAGCTGACCGACCGCAACCTCGCCGCGGCCGAGCAGATCCTGGCGCGCAAGGGCCCGCTGTTCGCGATCACGCACGCCGGGGTCGACCTCGCGCACCTCGACGCGCGGACGATCGTCGTCCCGAAGAACGAGCCGGAGCTGGATCCGATCCTGCTGACCATCCCCACCCAGCTGCTCGCCTACCAGGCGGCGGTCCGGCTCGGTCACGATGTGGACAAGCCCCGCAACCTCGCGAAGTCGGTGACGGTGGAGTGATGTCCCTCTCCGTTTCGAAGCGCGCGAATGGCGGCCATCGCGCCGCGGATCGGACCATTTGCGCGCTTCGAAACCGCGGCCGGAGGACAATGGAAGGATGAGCACCTCTGGATCCGCCGGCCGGGACGCCGTCATCGTCGCCGCCCGCCGCACCGCCGTCGGCATCGGCAAACCGGAGCGCGGGGTCTTCAGCGGTGTGCACCCCGTCGACCTCTCCACGCATCCGATCCGGGCCGTGCTGGCCGACACGGGCGTCGATCCGGCCCTCGTCGACGATGTGCTGTGGGGCTGCGTGTCGCAGGTCGGCGAGCAGTCCTTCAACGTGGGTCGCAACGCCGCCCTCGCCGCGGGGCTGCCCCAGCATGTGCCGGGGATGACGATCGACCGCCAGTGCGGGTCGTCGCAGCAGGCGATCCAGAGCGCGGCCGCCGCGATCATCGCCGGTCACGCCGACATCGTCGTGGCGGGCGGGGTCGAGGTCATGTCGCGGGTGCCGATGTTCTCCAGCGTCGGTTCTGTCAACGGCATCGACCAGGATCCCTACGGCCCGCTCATGCACGAGCGCTTCCCGGATCTGGGCAACCAGGGCGTGGGCGCAGAGCTCATCGCGCGGAAGTGGGGCCTCACCCGCACGCAGCTGGACGAGTTCTCGGTGCGCTCGCACCAGAAGGCCGCCACGGCGACCGCGGCCGGGCTGTTCGCGGACGAGATCGTCCCGGTGGAGACGGCCACGGGAGTGGTCACGACCGATCAGGGCATCCGCGCGGACTCCACGGTCGAGCGCCTGGCGACCCTTCCGACGCCGTTCCTCGAGGGCGGCGTGGTCACGGCCGGCAGCGCCTCGCAGATCTCCGACGGCGCGGCCGCCGTGCTCATGATGACGAGCGCGCGGGCCGCCGAACTCGGGCTCGCCCCGATCGCGCGCGTGCACAGCGTCGCGGTCGTGGGGTCGGATCCGATCCTCATGCTCACCGGACCCATCACTGCCACGGCGAAGGTGCTCGCCCGCGCCGGCCTCGGCATCGCCGACATCGGTGCCTTCGAGGTCAACGAGGCGTTCGCCCCGGTCGTGCTCGCGTGGCTCGCCGCGACCGGTGCAGATCCGGATCTCGTCAACCCGCGCGGAGGGGCGATTGCCCTCGGGCACCCCCTGGGCGGGTCCGGCGCGCGCCTGGCTACGACCCTGCTACACCACATGCGGCAGAACGGGATCCGCTACGGCCTGCAGACGATGTGCGAGGGCGGCGGCATGGCCAACGCGACGGTGTACGAGCTGCTCTGACGACCGGTTCGGGCGTTCAGGTGCTCAGGCGTCGATCACGCTCGGGCCCTCGGGCGTCGCGCGCACGGTGATCTGGGCGGGAATCTGCTCCTGCATGGCCTCGACGTGGCTGATCACGCCGACGGTGCGGCCGCCCGCGCGCAGCTCGTCGAGCGTGCGCATGGCGACATCGAGCGTCTCGCAGTCGAGGGATCCGAAGCCCTCATCGATGAACAGGGTGTCGAGTTGGATGCCGCCGGCGCGCGCCGTGACGACCTCGGCGAGCCCGAGCGCGAGAGCGAGCGAACCGAGGAACGTCTCGCCGCCGGAGAGCGACTGGGCGGGCCGGGTCTGCCCCGTGAACGCGTCGAAGACGACGATGCCGAGGCCGGAGGCGGCTCCGCGCGCCGCCCTGGCGTCGCTGTGCTGCAGCTGATAGCGCCCTGACGACATGTCGGAGAGGCGCAGGTTCGCGGCGGCGACGATCTCCTCGAGCTCCGCGGCGAGAACGAAGGTCTCGAGGTTCATCCGGTAGGTGTTCGCCCCGCGCCCGGCGACCGTATCGGCGAGCCGCTGCAGAGTCTCGTGCTCCTCGGCCGCCGCAGCGCCGCGCGCGTGCTCGGTCACCGCGGACTCGAGGAGGGATCCGAGCTGGGCGGTGGTCACCCCCGCGCGGCTGGCCTCGTCGACGGCCGTCGTCCACGCCGTACGCGCATCGGATTCGGCGGCCTCGTGCGGGGCGAGGTCGATGAGCTCGTCGGGGAGGGTGCGCAGCTCGAGATCGAACAGGATCGCGCGCTCCTTCGTGCGCTCGGCGGCGTGCGCGGCGATCCGTTCGTCGAGCGCGGCCTGGTCTGCGGGGCTGCGCAGGGCGGCTCCGGCGGCGGCCGCGTCATCGAAGGGGGACGCGGCCAGAGCCTCCTGCTGCTCGGCGAGCGCGGCGGAGGCGGCCTCGGCGCGGGCGTGACGCTCCTCGAGCGCAGTGGCGAGGGCCTGTGCCGCGGCGATCCGCGCGCTCGCATCGGCCACGCGCGCGGCCACGGTGGCGAAGGCGCCCCGCGCCTGCGCGACGGACTCCTGGGCGGACGCGAGCGTCTGCCGGGCAAGGGCCAGATGCTCGCTCGCCTCGGCGTGACGCACGGACAGGTTCGCGATCTCGGTCTCGAGCCTCTCGGCCGTCGCCCGCCGGCCGGCGAGACGCTGTTCGGCGTCCGCGGCGGCCGTCGCCGCCGCCACCGCAGCGTCCCGTTCCGCACCGGCGGCGGAGAACTCGGCCTCCGCGGCCTCCACCGTCCGCCCATCGGCATGCGCCGTGGCTGCGGCCAGGGCGGCGTCCACCGCGGCCAGCGCACTCGTGGCGAGGCGCACCTGCTCCGCGGAGCGCTCGCGCGCCTCGGTGGCCTCTGCCACGTCCTCCGCCGAGACCGGATCCGCGTGCGCGGCCGGTGCCGGATGCTCCGTCGCCCCGCAGACGCTGCAGGCTTCGCCCGGGATCAGCGCCTCGGCGAGCTCGCCGGCCATCCCGGCCTCACGGCGGCGGCGCAGGTCCGCGGCGTGCGCGAACGCGGCCGCGGCCTCCTGCTCGCGGTCGGCGACCGTTCGCTCGGCCGCTCCCCGTTCCTCGGTCCGTGCCACCGCGTCACTCGCCCCCGCGAGTCGCGAGGCGGCCTGCGCGACCGCGGTCTCGAGGTCGGCCGCGCGGTCGGCCCGCCGGCGCAGGTCGTCGCGCTCGGCGGTCAGCGCGTCGATCGCAGCGGGCAGGGCCGCACGCTCGTGCTCGCGATCGGCGCACGCCGTGGCTGCGGCCTCCGCCTCGCTGTGCGCGGTGGTCACCGCGGTCTCGTAGGCCGCGAGCTGTGCCTCGGCCGTCGCCGCCTGCTGCCAGGCGCCGCTGGACCGGGTGAGGGCGGACGCCCACTCCCGCAGCGCCTCCGCCGAGGTTCCCTCGGGAACGTCGTCCCCGTCCGCCGTGCGACCACGCCACGCCTTCTCGGCGGCGGCGACCGCCGCGGTGGCGGCCGTGGAGGCGGCGGCCGCGCGCTCCGCGGTGCTCAGCACATGTCTGAGAGCCTCGGCGGCCCTGGCGTCGTCGAGCGTCCGGCGGTCTGCGGCGATCCGGACGGCGGCGGCGTCGAGGGCGGCGAGCGCGGAACGGGCCCGATCCCGCTCGGCCTGCGCCTGCCGCTCCTCGCGCGCGGCCGCCAGCGCCGCGCTCGCGGCGCGGTGCGCGGATTCCGCCTGATCCCGCTCCTGACCGCGCTGCTCGTGACGGTAGTCGGCGCGCGCCTTGGCCCGGCGCAGAGCGTCCAGGCGTTCGTCGAGAGAGGGGGCCGACTCGTCGGACGACGGCGACTCGGCCTCCGACCTGCCCGGATCCGCGCCGTGCAGGGCGTTCTCGGCGACGAGCTTCTCGGCCTGCTCGACGCGGGCGACCACCGTCGCGCGGCCCGCGCCCAGCGCCTGCTCGGATGCCCGACGGCGCTCGTCGAAGCGCGCCTGGTAGTCCTCGAACCGGCCGGTGCCGAAGAGCCGGCGCAGCAGCGACTGCCGCTCCCGGCTGTCGGCGAGCAGGAATCGCGCGAAGCGCCCCTGCGCGAGCAGGATCACCTGCAGGAACTGCTGCAGGTTGAGCTGCAGGATCTCGTCCAGCGCGTGCGCGACATCGACCTCGCGCGCGGCCCGGCCGATCCACTGCCCGCCGACGGACTCCTCCAGCGCCACCGAGGACGCCTGTTTCGTCAGGCCGCCGCCGCGCTTCGCGGGGCGCTGGTACTCGGGCGATCGCGTCACCCGGTATCGCCCGGAGACGGTGCTGAACTCGACCACGACCTCGGTGGCATCCGCGGGTTCGCAGTGGTCGCTGCGCAGACGCTTCTCCCCGCCCTCGTAGCGCGGAACATTCCCGTAGAGCCCGAAGCACACGGCGTCGAGGATGCTGGATTTGCCCGCACCCGTACGCCCGCCGATCAGGAAGACGCCGTCGTCGGCGAACGCGTCGAAGTCGATCGCCTGCCGTTTCAGGAACGGGCCGAAGCCCTCGATCTCGAGCCGATGCAGGCGCACTAAACCAGCGCCTCCGCCAGAGTGCGGTCGTCGAGCACCTCGCGGATCAGCTCCTGCTCGCGCGGCGTCGCACCGGCGCCGTTCCGCACATGCGCGAGGAAGGCGTCGATACGCTCCTCATCCGTGGCGGCCGTGCGCAGGCGCTCGCTGTACGAGCGCTCCTCGACGGACTCCACCCGCAGGGGTTCGTGCTGCACGAGCGCACAGAACGGGTACTTCTCGCGCAGACGACGCATGGGTTCGGTCTGCGGGAGGTCATCGGTGTAGACCGCGCACACCCAGTCGTCGACGTGCGCGGCCACGTTCTCGTCCGAGAGGATCTCGTCGAAGGATCCGGTCAGCGTCACGAGCCTGCGCGGCACGGGAAGCTCCAGCCACTGCGCATCGACCGTGCCGTCCGCGGCCAGGTCGACGAGCCAGGACCCCCGGGGCTTGTGCTGCTCCCCGAAGCTGTAGTGCAGCGGCGCACCGGCGTACCGCACCCGCTCCGTGAGCGCCTGGCGCCCGTGGATGTGCCCGAGCGCGACGTAGTCCGCGCCGTCGAACACCGACACCGGCACCATGTCGATGCCGCCCTGGCGGATCTCGCGCTCGAGACCGACCGTCGCGTCGACGCCGGCCGCGAAGCAGTGCGCGATCACGACGGAGCGGCCGGGGTGCTCCGCCATCCCTGCGCGCACGAGCCCCATCGCATGCGCGAGGGTCTGCGCCTGCGTGCGCAGCGGGCGTCCGTCGGCGTCGTCGGCGGCGCTGTCACCAGCCCAGTACTGCCGCACGATCGCCGGTTCGAGGTAGGGGATCCCGAAGAACCGGACCGGTCCGTCGGCGTCGTCGATCGTGATCGGCTCTCCGACCGTGCGCGGATCCGTCACGACATGGATCCCGTCGCGCAGGAGACGCGCCTGGAAGCCCAGCCGGGCCGCGGAGTCGTGGTTGCCGCTGGTCGCGATCACCCTGGCGCCCGTGGCGTGCAGGGCGACGAGCGTGTCGGTGAGCAGCGTGTAGGCGGGAGCCGCCGGGGTCGCCGAGTCGAACACGTCGCCCGCGACGACGACGACGTCGACGTCGTTCTCCCGCACCTGCAGGACCAGCGCGGCGAGCACCTCGGCGAGAGCTTCCAGGGTGGAGTGCCCATGGAAGGTCCGGCCGATGTGCCAGTCCGAGGTGTGCAGGATCTTCATGCCCACCACGCTACGGACGGGGTCGGACATTCCTCCGAGGCGTGCCGGAGAGGCGGCCGGAGCGGAAGTTCCCCTGACCCTCCCTCGTCGCGCGGACCGGCACGTGGTGGTGCGATGTGCATCGTGCCCATTCACCTGTGCGGTGTGCGGGGCTGCGCCGTGCATGCGGTGGGCTGCCCATCACCCGTCAGGAGCCGGACTTGCCCCGCCGGCTGAGGGTTCGTGCCCGCTTCCTCGCGACTACCTGCTTCCGCTCCGGCTACTCCTTCAGATCGTTCGTCCAGTTGGCCTGCTGGATCCGCCCATCGAGTTCGCGCAGTTCTCGCGCGATGTCGTCCGCCTGCCCGCGCAGCTCGGCGACGGGAAGCGCCGCGAACTGGCGCAGCTCCGAGCGCATCTGCCGAAGGTGGCCGAAGGCTCCCCCGGATCCCGATGCCGCCGCGGCGGCGTCCGTGAGCAGCGCGTGGCGCAGCTTCAGCACATCGCGCGCGGCGAGCGCGTCGGTCATCGTGCGGCCGTCGCCGAGGTCGAGGAGTGCGTTGGTGGCGTTGATCCGGGCGATCAGGTCGCCGAGCCGGTCCAGGTCCGCATGCGCTTCGACGAGCAGCGCTGCCGCATCCTCTGCAGGTTCCTCGCCCTCCTGGAAGCGCGCGTTGGCGCTGATCCGCGATCTGAGCTGTTCGATGCGGCGCTGCAGATCGGCGCGCGCCGCGAGTGCCTCCGCGAGCTTCATCCCGCCATCCTCACACGTAACACAACGTCACACACGCCGCGCGGGACGATAGGGCTCAGCGCACGCGGAGCAGATCGGCCCGCTCGGGGTGCGCGTCGAACCAGTCCGCGACGTACCAGCAGACGGCGTCGACGCGCCTGTCCCCTCGTGCGGCGATGTCGTCGACGGCGCCCGCCACGACGACGGCGGCATAACCGGATCCGCGGAATGACGGGACCGTGAAGGCTCTCGTCAGCGCCATCGTGCGCCCGTCGTCGTGATAGTCGAGCACGCTCACCAGGACGCCGTCGCGCGTCAGCGTGTAGCGCGAGGCGTCGGCCTCGCGAGTGAGCACGAACCGGTCAGAGCTTGAAGAGATCCCCACCGTTTCACGCTACGCCCGCATTGTTCGACCGGGTCCGTTTTGACATAGGGGGTCACCGTCGGTAATAATCGGCCCCATGACCACCAACGCACGCCCCTTGTCCGCCCAGGAGGCGAACGGGACGACCGGGATGATGATGCCCGGTTGCGTTGGCATGTGTTGCCGAATGTGTCGCTGAAGCCACAGAACTCTGTCTGACTCGCTCGTCGTGATCTTCGCGGGCTGAGTCTCCGAGCACCCATCCGCGTGCTCGTCTTCCGGCTCGCCGGTCACTTCGCAACACTCTCCGAGTCGTCGACCGACTCCTTCCTTCCAAGGACCCATCATCATGTCGAACACCGCCCTCCTCGAGCGTCCCGTCACCGTCTCCCCCGTCGCCGCGCCCCGTCTGCACGCCGTGCCGCGCACTCAGATCGACGCTCCGGCGCCCGCCGCCGACGCCCCGCCGGCCCGCTCGCCCCGCGGCTTCGCCCTCTACGTCGGCCTCGACGAGCTGAAGGCCGCCACGAACGGCGTGAGCCTGCCCCTGCTCGTGGATGCCCTCCGCCGTACGCTCGCCGAGCTCGCGCCCGATGCGGAGACCCACGCCACGGTCGCGCTCGCGCCGCAGGGCACCGGCGGCCGCGACCTCGACGTCGTGCGCCTCGCGCTGCACGAGCCCGGCGCGATCGCCCGTTCCAAGGCGGAGGCCGAGGAGCGCGAGCCCGAGGACGGCGGCGGAGTTGTCGTCGACATCTCCCGCAAGCGCGTGCTGATCGACGGCGACTCCGCCGCGTTCACCTACAAGGAGTTCGAGCTGCTGCAGTACCTCGTCCTGCGCGAGGGCTCCACGATCGAGCGCAGCGAGCTCGTCGGCGCGCTGTGGCAGACCTCCGACGAGGAGGCCCCGGGCGAGCGCACGATCGACGTGCACGTGCGTCGCCTGCGCGCGAAGCTCGGCCGCTACGAGGACATCGTCCGCACCGTCCGCGGCGTCGGCTACCGCTTCGACCGCCACGCGGACGTCGCGATCCGCTACGGCGTGGGCACCCCCTCCCCCGACCGGTTCTGAGGCCCTGCGGGCTCACGCTTCCCCACGGCACCGGATCCTGGGCTCACTGCACCGGATCCTCCCGAATGCACCGGATCCTGCCGAAAGCACCGGATCCTGCCGAAAACACCGGATCCTGCCGAAAACACGGCTCGTCCACGCGAAGATCCGGCGCAGTCGACGACTTCCCGTGCACTCGACGACAGCGAACGGATCCCGCAGAGAAGCGGATCCCGATCCTGAGGTCCTCCTGTCGGCGCACGGATCTAGGGTGTTCCCATGACCCTCGCCGCGGATCCCGCCCCGCGCACCTGGCCGGTGCGCGAGAGCGCGTACCGCCCGCGCGGGCCGCTCGACCTGCAGGCCACGCTCGGCGTCCTGAGCCGAGGGCCGCGCGACCCCGCGTTCGTGCGCGATGGAACCGTGCTCTGGCTCGCGCTGCGCACCGAGGCCGGCATCGCGACGCTCGCGCTGCGCGCCGGATCCGGCGAGGTGCCGGCGAGCGCCTGGGGGCCCGGCGCCGACGCCGCCCTCGATCTCGTCCCTGCGCTGTGCGGCGCGCACGACGACCCCGACGGGTTCGACCCGTCCTTCCATCCGCTGCTCGCGACGACCGCGCAGCGGCATCCCGGCGTCCGCCTGACGCGCACGGGCGCGGTCTTCGACGCGCTGGCCGGCGTCGTCCTCGAGCAGAAGGTCACCGGCCTGCAGGCCTACGGCGCCTGGCGCTCCCTCGTCACCCGCTTCGGCGATCGCGCGCCGGGCCCGGTCCCTCGTCCGATGGCCGTCGCCCCCGATGCCGAGGGCTGGCGCCGGATCCCCTCCTGGGCCTGGCATCGCGCGGGTGTCGAGCCGCCGCAGTCGCGCACGATCGTGCGCGCCGCCGAGCGCGCCGCCGGCATCGAGCGCGCTGTGCACGCCGTCGCGGACGGCCCGGCGCGGGACAGGGTGCTCACGAGCCTGCCCGGGATCGGGCTGTGGACCTCCGCGGAGACCCGGATCCGCGCCCTCGGCGACCCCGATGCGGTGAGCGTCGGCGACTACCACCTCCCGCACGAGGTCGGCTTCGCGCTGACCGGGCATCGCACGGACGACGCGGGCATGCTCGCGCTGCTCGAGCCCTGGGCGGGTCATCGCCAGCGGGTCGTGCGCCTGATCCGGATGAGCGGCGCTCTGGAACCGCGACGCGGACCGCGCCTGGCCCCGGAGGACCACCGGAAACGGTGAGCGTCCCGCACCGCGGTACAGGACGAAGACGTCCCGCACTCTCGTCGCTCCTCCCGTCTATGCTGTTGAGCATGTGTTCCTCCTCCGGCGTCCTCTCCGGCGCCGACTACGCGATCCGCGACCGCCGCGCCTGACGGCGCGTCGACGATCACGCCCGCGCGCCGTCACTCCGGACCATCGCACCCGGAGGACAGCGGCCCTCTGCGACGACCCGCTCTCGCATGCCCTCTTCCGGGTGCGCCTCCCTCTCTCTGGAGCATCCATGCGCAACCGATCCGCCCACGGCGGCCGACACGAGCTCGGCCAGAACTTCCTCGTCCACCGCCCCACCGTTCGCACGATCGTCGACCTCCTCGCCACGACCGAGGGCCCGATCCTCGAGATCGGCCCTGGCGATGGCGCGCTGACGAGACCACTCGCACACCTCGGGCGTTCACTGCGTGCCGTCGAGATCGACGAGCACAGAGCCGATGCCCTGCGCTCCCGCCTTCCCGGTGTCGAGGTCCGCACCGCCGACGCGCTGCGGATTCCGCTCGATCGCCCGGTGATCGTGGGCAACATCCCGTTCCATCTGACCACGCCGCTGCTGCGCCGGCTGCTCTCGTCCGGATCCTGGCGGCACGCGGTTCTGCTCACCCAGTGGGAGGTGGCGCGCAAACGCGCCGGGGTGGGCGGGCTCACGATGATGACCGCGCAGAGCACCCCGTGGTTCACGTTCGCGCTGCGCGGCAGAGTCCCTCGCAGCGCTTTTCGCCCCATGCCCTCCGTCGACGGCGGGATCCTCGACATCCGCCGGCGTTCGACGCCCCTGTTGCCACCCACCGTTCGGCGCCGATACGAGGCGTTCGTGCACCACTCGTTCACAGATCCCGGCCGCGACCTCCGCCGAGCGCTCGCCCACGGCGGAGCGCATCGGGGACACCCGGATCGCGCGCTCGCCTCGGCGGGCATCCCCCGCGACGCTCGAGCCCGTGACCTCACCCCCGAGCAGTGGGCGTCGCTCTGGCGATCGCTCGAGGAGGGCCGGTGAGCCTCTCGATACTAGGACCGCGACCGGCGAGCGCCTAGTGCCAGACGGCGAGCGGGCCGTCCGGGCCGTCGATCACGGTGACGGGAGTCTCGAACACGTCGGTCAGCACGTCGCTCCGCATGATGTCGGCGACCGGGCCGAACGCGATGACCTCGCCGTCCTTCATCGCGCAGATCCGGTCGGCGTAGCGCGCGGCGAAGTTGATGTCGTGCAGCACGACGACCACGCTCTTGCCGAGCTCGTCCGAGATCCGCTGCAGGTGCCGCATCATGCGCACCGCGTGCTTCATGTCGAGGTTGTTGAGAGGCTCGTCCAGCAGCACGGTGCCGGTGTCCTGCGCGAGCACCATTGCGACGTAGGCGCGCTGGCGCTGCCCGCCGGAGAGCTCGTCGAGGTAGCGCTTCTCCAGCTCCCCCAGTTCGAGGAAGTCGATCGCGCGACTCACGGCCTCCTCGTCCGCACGGGTGAGCCGGCCGCGCGAATGCGGGAACCGGCCGAATCCGACCAGCTGGCGCACGGTCAGACGCGTCACGAAGTGGTTCTCCTGGCGCAGGATCGACACCACCGTGGCCAGATCCTTCGACTTCGTCGTGCCGACATCGAATCCGGAGATCCGGATGGATCCCTGATCCATCCCGAGCAGCCGCCCGATCATCGTGAGCAGCGTCGACTTCCCGGCGCCGTTCGGACCGATCAGGGCGGTCACGCCCCCGGCCGGGATCTCCAGGTCGACCGGTCCGATCGCGACGCCCGCGGTCTTCCCCGTCCGGTCCCCGTACCGCTTGCGCACCCCCGCGATCGCGATCCCCGCCTCGCCTGCGC
>NZ_PCOW01000015.1:0-97193 GCF_002979495.1 Microbacterium sp. MYb64
CACGGGGGTCTCCAGGGGATGCGGGGGCGGGTGCGGATCCGCGATCCGGACGTCGACCATCCGCGTGCGGGATCCGATTCGACCCTGGCCACCCCAAGCGGACACCGGGTTGCTCACGGATGAACAGTCGGTGACGCAGGCCGCCGGGTGGGTCGCCCGACGTGTTCAGGCGCTCAGGCGCGCCGTCGGGCGCGGAGGACGAGCGCGATCAGCGACAGCACGATGACCACGACCCCGTAGCCGAGGCAGACCGTCCCGAGTCCCAGCGGGGCGACCAGCACCCCGGCGATGACGGCGGGCACGCCGAAGGCGAGATACGCGAGCACGTACAGCACGGCGAAGGCATCCGCGCGCTGGGTCGCGGGGATCCGGGGCGCGAGGGATCCGACCACCCCGAAGAACGCCGTGCCGAACCCCATGCCCGTGACGGACGCGGCGATCAGGTACGCGGGCAGCGAGCCGATCGCGAGCGCGAGCAGCGAGAGCCCGGTGCCCGCGGCGAGTGCGGCGGTGCCGAAGATCACGATCGTGCGGGCCGTGCGGCGCCGGATCGCGAACGCGGTGACGGCGCCGACTCCGGCCAGGAGGGCGACGGCGAGGCCCTGCCAGAGGTGCGCGGTGCCACCCAGCTCGCCGCGGACGATCGTCGCGCCGAGGGAGAGGAACAGCCCGCCGGTCGCCCAGCCGGCGATGACCGCCGGCGCAGCGCGCCAGAACTCGGCGCGGATGTCCGCCGGCACGGAGAGCCGGAAGCGCAACGATGCCCAGGCGCCGGGCAGGCGCGGCGCGGTCTCGGGCGTGACCACCACCAGTGCGGCCAGTACGAGGTACACCACCGCGAGCGGGATGAACACGTCGCCCAGCGCCTCCGACGTCGCATCCAGCGCGAGTGCGGCGATCAGCGCACCAGCGGCGAGGCCGATCCCGGGGCTCAGCGCGTTCCAGAGCGCCGCCGTCGCGGGGCGCGCCGGCGGCGCGAGGTCGAGGACGGTCGCGGAGAGCGACGCGATGAGCAGTCCGCTCGCGACGCCCTGCAGAATCCGGGCGAGCACGAGCAGCATCACGGATCCGGCGTTCCCGAACAGCAGCATGCTGGCGGCGAGCAGCACGAGCCCGACGGCGATCACCGGCCGACGACCGATGTGATCCGAGAGCGATCCGGCCGTGAGCAGCGTGAGGAGCAGGGCGACCGCGTAGACGGCGAACACCGCGGTGATTACGATCGCGTCGAACCCGAGGTGCTGCGCGAGCACCGGATAGAACGGCGACGGCGCGCTGGCTCCGGCCATCATCAGGATCTGCGCGACGATCGCGAGAGCGAACCCGAAACGGGCGCGGGTGGGCCGCACGGGCTGCACGGGCAGAGCGCCGGACTGCGGGATCCGCGGCACGGCGATCGGCTGAGTGGTCATCGACTGCTCCTCATCCGTTCGAGAATTCTCGAACGTTGAGCAGACTACTCGCCCTGCGCGAAAGGTACAAGTATTATCGAACCATGCCTGGCGCCACAGACCTCCCGCATCCGGAACGCTCCGAGATCGAGCTCACGGCGGTGCTCTTCGCGCTGAGCGATCCGGAACGCCTGTCCATCGCGCGCCAGCTGGCCGACGGTCCGCTCGACATGGCCTCGTGCCACGCGACGGATCCGAATCTGCCGAAGTCCACCAAGTCGCACTTCATGAAGGTGCTGCGCGAGGCGGGCGTGATCCGCAACGAGCCCCACGGCCGGCGTCGCCTCCTCACCCTGCGCCGGGATGACCTCGACGCGAAGTTCCCCGGTCTGCTCGAGGCAGTGCTGGGTTCGCCGGAGGTCTGATCCCGGGACCGGCGTCACGGAGCCGCCGGGCCCGGCGGCGGGCCTTCTCGTCAGGGGCCTTTCGCCGATGGCGACGATGTCGCCTCTCGGCCCGGTGGCGAGAGCTCCAGCGCCGGGTAGGCGACGGCGAAGGCGGCTTGGAGACCGCCGGCGAGCGCCGCGGCACCGTGCCCGCCGTGAGGGATCTCGCGAAGCTGCGCGTCCATGCCGGCCGCTTGGGCCGCTGCCGCGAACTTCTGGGCGACGAGCAGGAAGCGCGGATCGTCCTTGGCGGCGGTGAAGACGGCTGTCGTTCCCGTGTAGCTGTGCTGTGCCAGGAGCGTGAGCGGCTTCGCCTGCTCGTACTTCCGGGCATCGCCATCGAAGAGGCGTTGGAGCGCGTCCGCAGGGCTGGAGGCGCCGGGGAATTCCTCTCCGGAGACGCTGATCACCGTTCCGAACATCTCCGGGTGTTCGGCGCCGAGCGAGATCGCGCACTGACCGCCGTTGGAATACCCGGCGATGGTCCAGAGGCGGGGGTCGGGCGATGCGTTGAGATTCGCGCGCATCCAGGGGATCACGTCCTGTGTGAGGTAGGTGCGAGCCTTTCCGATGCGCGAATCCACGCACCCGGTGTCTTTCACCTCGGCCCCTACCTGATCCGCGACCAGAACGATCGGGGCGAGGCCGTGGTTGGCTGCGGCGTACCTGTCCAGGACCTGCGAGATGGGCAGAGGGTCGGGGTTGCCGGGATGCCCCATGAGCATGAGCACGACGGGAAGGCGGGGAGGCGTCGCCGTCAGTGCGGCGGGAGGAAGGTAGAGGCCGGCGCTGCGGGCGCTGAATCCGCTGTTGGAATTCGGGATGGACACCGTTCCCGTGCGGCCCTGAGCGGGCATATCGGCAGGCGCCACCCAGGTCTCCCAGAGGGGCTGGGCGGGGGCGCCCGGGTTCTGCGTGATTGCAGAAGCGGCGGGCAGCCGGAGCGGCTTCTCCACGACGATGTTGAGCAGGTTGCCGATGCTCTGATTCAGGCCGAAGCCCGCGTTGATGCCGAGCGTGCCGGCGGCGGCGGAGGAGAGAACGGCGATCACGGCGACGCTGCGCCGGAGTGCCCCTCGGCGGAACAGCGACGCGACTCCGACAGCGACGGCGGCGAGCGTCCCGGCGAGCCAGAGGTAGGTGGGCGTTCCCAGACTCCCTCCGAAGAGGTCGAGCCACCGGATGCAGACCAGCCAGAGGGCGACCGCGGCGACGGCGCCCGCGGTCATCGCCAACGCTGCGGTGAGGATCCAGCGTTTCGTCACCCCCCAGAGGAGGAGCACGGCGACGCTGCCTCCGGCGATCACGTACACGACCACGGGAACGACGCCGTCGATGATCTGGACGTGCAGGAACCCGAGCCAGAGCGCGGAGAAGAAGTCGGTCACGTTCCGATCTTCGCGGGGCGGGATGCCGAAGGCATCCGGAGAACCTCTGCTTCTTCCCCCTGACCGGCGGTGCCTGCACCCCCGGTCAGGGGATCCGGCCGTCGTGTGCGCCAGAAACGATGGAAGAGCAGAACGCCGACCACGACGCGCATCCGGGAACTCAATGACAAGCCACGGCGAGAGCACGATGACCGCAATGGCGGCGATCCGTGACGAGCAGGATCTTGGCCGCCGCAGCAGCGTGCCGCCCCGCAGGGCGATCGTGATCGCCATGGCGGCCGTGATCGCCGTGGCGGGCGCCGCGGCCGCCTGGTTGCGGCTGCCGGGGACCGCCCGCGACACCCTCTGGGCCGAGGACGGACGGGACTTCCTTCAGGGGGCGATCGACTCGGGTTTCGACGAGGTGTTCGTGCCCTACGGCGGCTATCTGCATGTGATCCCGCGGCTCATCGCGGGACTCGCTGCCGCTCTGCCGGTCGAGTCCATGGCTGTCGCCATGACCGCGGGCAGTTGTCTGGTCGCCGGGGTCTGCACGGCGGTGGTGTGGCTGTGCGCACGCCAGATCCTCCTTCCGGTCCATGCGGCCGTCGTCGCCGCCTTGACCGTCCTGGCGCCACTGGCGGCGCGCGAGGTGCTGGGCAACACCGCCAACCTGCACACGCTGATGATGTGGACCCTCCTGTGGCTGCTGCTGGTCACGCCTCGCCGTCGAGGCGTCGCCGTCGTCGTGGCGATCGTGGCCGCGTTCGCCGCCCTGACCGAGATCCAGGCGGTGCTGCTGATCCCCGTCGCACTGTGGCGGGTCCGCGATCCGATGCGTCGCATCGTCCTCGCCGGCCTGCTCACCGGACTCGCCGCGCAGGTGGCGGCTTCGCTGCTGAGCCCGCGCAGGCAGACGGCCTTCGGCCACGTCGAGCCTCTGTCTTACGTCAAGGGGTTCGTTGCGAACGCGGTCCTGCCCCTCGTTTCTTCCGCAGCAGGCGATCGGACCGGCGCTGGCCGGGCACGGTCTCGCCATCGTGGTCGGCGCCGCGGCGGCGACCCTCCTTCTTCTCGGCGTGCTGCTGCGTTCCTCGTCGCGGTCGCATCGGATCCTCGTCGCCGTGCTTCTGGCAGGGGCCGTCGTCATCTACTGCGGCAGCGTCTACGCCAACCCCGAGGACTACTACGACTACGCGCGCCACACGGCCGAACAACTGCGTTCGATCTGGCTTCCGCGGTACGGCGTGCTTCCGTCCACGCTCATCGCCTCAGCGATCGTCGTCGCGGCAGACGGCGTCGCGAGGGCGCCACGAGGGGAGTCGACAGGAGTGATCCGCCGGCGGGTGTTGCTCTCCCGGCTCGCCGTCGCAGGAGTCGTCGCCTCCATGGTGCTTCATTTCGTGCCATGGGACACGCGGCGATCTCAGGGGCCGGCGTGGACTCCGCAGGTCGCTGCCGCCCGGCAACTCTGCGAGCAGGATCCCGGCCGGGGCGACGTCATCCTGGAGCAGACCCTCGGCTGGCAGGTCAGGGTGCCCTGCGACCGGCTCAGCGGCGGCTCGTAGCCGACCGCTGCACCGCGCGCCGGGCGTCCTCTCCATCCCGGCGCGCGTCGGCCCGTTCTTCGTGCTCAGGGCACCGCCGGATCAGAACGACTCCCAGCCGTCGTCGTCCCAGTCGGAGTCGTCGTCGTCCTCCGCGTGATTCTGGTCGTGCGGCGCGGACATGAGGCCGGAGATCCCCTGCGCGAGCAGTACGCCGCCTGCCACGCCGGCCGCTCCCGCCGCCGCCGTCTTGAGGAAGCTGCCTCCCCCGGAACCGCCCTCCGTCGGACCGGTCTGTCGACGCGAACCGAACAGTCCGCCCCATCGCCCGCGCCGTTCTTCGGTCTCGGCGGGGGCGGGAGGGGCGGCCGCGGCCGAGGCCGCATACGGACCGCCGCCATCGGGGGCGGGCTGAGCCTGCTGGGCGGCGAGCGCTTCCTTCTGCAGCAGCACGGTCTGCACGAGGAAGTAGAGCGCATCGGGCTGGGAGCCGATCAGCTGGGAGATCAGCTGCGCGGCCTCGGCATCCTTCTGAATGGGGGCGGCGTTGCGCACGGAGTCCGCCAGATCGATGATCAGGCGCGCATCGGAGGTCTGCATGGGGAATCCCTTCTCACGGTGATGGATCGTTCATCGACGTCGATCGGTGTCGACAAATCCATGCTGTTCATGTCGGAGAGAAAGCAGATCCGCCGTGTGGCGGGAAGGGGGCTCCCGATCGGTGGGTCAATCGGGGCAGCGGGGAAGGGTGAGTTGCACACCGAACCCGTCGCCGCTGGGGCCCGCGACGAGGGTGCCGCCGAGCAGTTCCGCGCGCTCCCTGATGCCCAGAAGGCCCAGCTGCGCGCTCGGGAGACTCAACGGCGGTTCGGAGGCTCGGCTGTTCTTGATGATGACGCCGCAGGACTTGTCATCGGACCACAGCTTCACGCGGATCGCGGATCCGGGTGCGTGCTTGCGGACATTCGTCAACGCCTCCTGCACGGTCCGGTACACGGCGCGCTGCGCGGCGGGCGGGAGATCGCGCGGAAGCTCTCCCATCGCGGTGACGGGCAGGCCGCTCGCGGTGATGAGGTCGGTCAGTTCGGCGATGGTGGGCTGCGGGGCCAGCCCGGGGCTGCGTGTGCCGGCGGCCCGCAGCAGCATCACCATGGAGCGCAGCTCGTCGAGGGTCGTGGCGGCCATCGTCCGGATGGATCGGGCCGCACTGCTCACCTCCGGATCCGTGGCCGTCACCTGCAGCGCGCCCGCCTGAACCGAGATCAGACTCACCTGGTGCGAGACCACGTCGTGCATCTCCCGGGCGAGCTGATTGCGCTCCTGCGTGAGGAGACTCTGTGCGTAGAGATCCTGCTCATGCTGCTTCGTCGCCTCGATCTCTGCGATCCTGGCCCGCAGATCGGACGCGGCCAGCGTCAGTTGTCCGAGCAGGATCGGAGCGGCGGCTGTGGCGAGCTGATAGACGAAGGTCACGGCCGTCCAGTTCTGATCGGCCGTGAACAGATTCGTGAGAGGCCAGCCGATGGCCTCGGCGGCAGCGAACAGTGCTCCGCAGATGAAGAGCAGCCATCGCCGACGGGTGCGGCTCGCGAGCGCGAGCAGAGCGATGATCGGCGCGGCGAGGATGTTCGCGATGAGCGCGGCGGGCAGGGTCAGCGCGAAGGCGATCAGCGGCCATCGGCGGCGGATCAGCAGTGCGGCGCAGGCGAGAGCACTGGCGCCGATGCTGAGCGCTCCTTGGTCGTAGTAGAAGAGGAGGGTATCGGCGACAGCGATGGCGACGGCGAGGAGGTCCGTCACCCAGGGAGGTATGCGCTGCCAGATCGCCAGCAGCCGGTTCATCGGCCAGGGCGCCGTTCGTCGAGCACGCCGGCGCGCTGCGCCGCCAGGGCGGCTTGCACCCGGCTCGTGACGCCCAGCTTGGCGAGAATGGCGCTGACGTGGTCCTTGACCGTGCCGGCACCGAGGTACAGTCGTGCGCCGATATCTGCGTTCGAGAGGCCCTCGGCGACGAGCGTCAGAACCTGGCGTTCACGATCGGTCAGGGTGGATACCCGTTCGGCCTCCTCATCGAGCGCAGCGCCCAGGCCGGGGTGGGTGTCCAGCAGAGTTCGGGAGGCCCGTCGGGACAGCACGACTCCGCCCGCGGCCAAGGCGCGCACATACTGACCGAGCTGTTCGGGTTCGGTGTCTTTCAAGAGGAATCCGGAAGCGCCTGAGCCGAGAGCCGTCATGATGTACTCGTCCGCGTCGAAGGTCGTCAGCATGGCCACGGCGGGGCGCTCGGGCAGCGTCGAGATGATGCCCAGCAGGGTCAGTCCGTCGATCTGGGGCATTCTGATGTCGAGCAGGAGCACGTCGGGCTTCTCGGCCTTGATCACATCGAGCGCTTCGATGCCGGACGCGGTCCCGACGACACGGATGTCGTCGTTGGCGTTCAGGATCATCGTGAAGCCTGTGCGCACCAGTGCCTCGTCGTCGACGATCACGACACGGATCATGGGTTCCTCCTCCCCTTCCAGAGAACGCTAGGGCAAACAACCACCCGATGTCCGGTCTCCGTCGCCAGATGGATCGGATCCCCGCCGGTCGACGGATGCGGTTACGCCGATCGGCTGACGGCACGGAGCGGGCGAACCGCTGGACTGGTGGCATGCGCCACGTTCTGTCCCGTCTCGCCCGCAGTTCGCTGCGGTACCCGCTGTCGCTGGCCCTCGCCGCCGCAGCGCTGGGGGCGGGGGTCGCCAGAGCCACCTGGGCGAGCGAAGTGGAGCTCCAAGGCGCGCACTTCAGTGTGCTCTCGTGGATCCTTCTCATCGTGTCGGTCGCGACGGCCGAGCGACTGGTGAGCAGTCGATGGGCGTTCAGCGTCGCCGCCGCCGCGACGGCCGCCGGCGTCGTGGCCGCGTGGGGCGTGCTGTCGGCGGCCGCGGCCCTCGGGGAGCCGATGTCTCAGGAGGCGTTGGGCTATCAGGTGTGGACGCCGTCCGTGACCAGCGCCGCGCTGCTCGTGGCCGTCTCCAGTCGTCTCAGGCCGGCGCCTCGCCGCACGCTGCGCTGGGTCGTCGGAACGGGCGTCGTGGCGCTGCTGCTCATGTCAGGACACGCATCCGATGTCGCGCGGATCCTCGCCGCGCTCGCCGCGGTGCCGGTGGCGACGATCGGTCGCCCCGCGGTCCTCGGTACGGACTGGAGGCCCAGCGTGCAGACCCGCTGGCGCAGCGTCCTGGCATCGATCCTGGTGATCGTCGCGAGCGCGCTGGCGCTGGGTTCCGTCTCGCCGAACGCCACGGGCGTGCTGGCCTGGACCGGCGCGGCGATCGACCCGATCGCAGCTCCGATCGCCTCCGTCCTGCTCGTCGTGAGCGCCGTACTCATCATGCGGGGCCGGATCCTCGGCGTCATCCTGGGAGGCACTGCTCTTGCCGCGGTCGCGGCGAACACCGCGATCGAGTGGATCGTGCGCCCGATGCTCGACGGCGAGATCATCTGGCGAGGGCTCACGGGTGAGGAGGCCGAACTGCTGATCATGGTGCTGCTGTCGGGCGGCCTGCCGGCGCTGGCCGCTCTGCTCCTGGCCCTGGGAGCACGCAAAGTCGTCCGTCGGCCCGCTCCGGTCGCGACGGCCGTGGACCGTCGGCGCTTGCACGCGGCGCTCAAGGCGTCGGGCGACACGACGTTCGCGCACATGGCCACCTGGGCGGGCAACTCGCTGTGGTTCGGAGCCGACGGCTCAGCGGTCGCGTACCGGGTCCGCGATGGAATCGCCTTCACGGTCGGGGATCCGATCTCCGATGATCCGCGCCTCGCGCTGCGCTCGTTCGCCGCGTTCTGCGAATCGCGGGGCTGGACGCCGGTGTTCTACAGCATCCATGACGAGTCGGCGTCGGTGCTGCAGGCGGAAGGGTGGACGCGCATCCCCGTCGGCACGGACGCGGTGATCGACGTGGAGGATTTCACGCTCAGCGGCCGGCGGCGGACCGATCTCCGCACCGCCGTCAACCGGGCCGGTCGTGAACGGGTCTCAGCCGTGTGGACCACGTATGCCGACGCTGCTCCCTCGGTACGGGAGCAGATCGACGCGCTCTGCGCCGGTTGGGCCGACGACAAGCGCCTTCCGGAGATGGGGTTCACCCTCGGCGGGCTCGCAGAGCTGACCGACCCGGAGGTGCGGCTGATGCTGGCGATCGGAGCGGACGGCCGCGTCCAGGTCGTGACGAGCTGGCTCCCGCTTCATCGAGATGGAGAGCTCGTCGGGTGGACGCTCGACGTCATGCGTCGCGATCGCAGTGCGATGCCGGGTGCGATGGAGTTCGCGATCGTCTCGGCCGTCCAGCAAGCCGCAGCAGACGGACTCAAGACGATCGGTCTGTCCGGTACCCCGCTGGCTGCGCACGAAGGCCAGCAGGTCGGCTGGCTGTCCCGCCGGATGTCGCGCCTGCTGGAACCCAGCTACGGCTTCTCGTCGCTCGAACGGTTCAAGGCCAAGTTCGGCGCCCGGCATGAAGCGCTCTGGATGAGCTATCCGCAGCCGCTCCACCTGCCCAGGATCGGTCCCGCGCTGCTGCGCACCTACGTGCCCTCGCTCAAACTGACGCAGGTCGTGCGCGCGCTGCGCGTCCCGTCCTGATGCCGGAGGACGGAACGCCGTCCGGACGCGGATCATCGACGCCCGCTCGGCTCGGCCGCATGCGGTCCCGTGGGGCAGCGGGCCCTGCGCCGCGCCAGCTCGACCGCCGGTCGACCGACGTCAGCCCGCGATGATCTCCTGCACGGTCGTGCACGTGGTACCCGCTGCGCCCGTCGTCTCGTAGCGCACGGGCATCCCGGGATGCGCGAGCGCGAACCAGAACCTGGCGCGACCGTTGTCATCGCGCACGTCGTACCGCAGACATTCGAGTCGACCAAGGGGATGCTCGATCGTCTCGGAGCGGACGGTGGTGTGCTCGGCGGGAAAGGCCGCGTGCGCCTGCAGCTCGTGCCACGCGACCCGTGCGCCCGTCGCCGCCTCGGGAGCGCCGATGGGGTGGCTCTCCAGCAGCACGCCCTCGTCGTCGGCGGCGGAGTAGCGACTGATCCGGTCCGTGACGGTGCCGTCAGGTGCCTCCGTCCGCACCCGGATGACGGCCCCGCCGCGCAGTGTGGCGCGGATCTCGTCGGCCGTGAACGGCGTCGGCAAGAGGTCGTCGGCGACGAGGTGCGGATCCGGGTTCTCGATCACCCGATCAGGATACGGCTCGGGCGCCGGGGTGGCCGAGACGCCTTCGGAGCGCAGTGGAACGCGCTCGCTCCTCCCGTTGAATCCGCACCATCACCGACGGTTCCAGTGCCGGAGCTTCTCAGGGCTGGACACGACCCAGACGCTCGTCAGCAGCCGGCGGCGCATCTCCGCTGTGACCGTCCCGATCACGACGCCGTCGCGGGTCAGCACGAACCCGGGAGCGCCGTTGATCGACGCCGCGCTGATGGAGGTCTCGGCTGTCAGGGCTCGCAGGGCCGCCGCCACCTCGTTCGGTCCGTTGAGGCGCTCCATCGCCGGTGCGATCCCGCCACTATCGACGAGCATCACCACGTCGCGATGCAGCAATGACCGTGTGATCGAATCGGCACCGGTCATCAGCGCGATCGCGAGCTCCTCCATGAGGTCCCGATCCGCGGCTCCTCGGCCTCGTCGACGCAACCACGCGGGGCGGTCGACCCGGCTCATGCGACGGCCGCGGTCACGGTGCCGAGTTTGTCGGGGCTCATCACCCACAGCAGCTGTGCGATGCCCCCGGCCGATGCCGTCACGGTTACGAGGGTGGTGACCTCACCGTCCTGGACAAGGGCCGCAGCGGGCTGGCCGTTGACCTCGACCCATCCGATCGACTTGCCGATCCAGAAGTGATGCGCGAACGCGGCCACGAACTTCGCGACCCGGCCGCGGCCGATCACCGGGATGCGCGCGGCGAGCTTGACGCCGTTGCCGTCGGTGTAGCTCACCACATCGTCGGCGAACAGTCTCTCGAGCTCCTGCGCATCGCCCTTCTGGGCGGCGGCCAGGAAGGCCTCGAGCAACCGGCGCTCGTGCCCGGGCTCCACGGCGGCCTGCCGATCCGACGCAAGGTGGGATCGTGCGCGGCTGACCAGCTGGCGGGCGCTGACGACGCTCGAGGAGATGATCTCGGCGATGCGCGGATACGGGTAATCGAACGCCTCGCGCAGGATGTACGCGGCCCGCTCGGTCGGGGTGAGCTTCTCTAGCGTGAGCAGGATCGCGAACTGCAATGCCTCGGCGTGCTCGGCGCCCAGCGCCGGATCGTCGTCGGTGTTCACGGGTTCGGGCAGCCACGGGCCGATGTAGGTCTCCCGCTTCACGCGGGCCGACTGAAGCACATTGATCGAGAGTCGCGTGGCGACGGTGGTGAGGAAGGCGGCCGGCTCCTTTACGGAAGCCCGGTCGGCGCCCTGCCAGCGGATCCACGTCTCCTGGACGATGTCCTCCGCATCCGCGACCGTGCCCACCATCCGATAGGCGATGCCGAACAGCCGACGCCGCTGCGCGGCGAAGACCTCCGCGGCGACCTCCAGGCCCTCGGCCTCGACGCTCATTGCCACGCTCTCACTCTCCTCTGCAGGGCGGTCTCCGGCAACACCGGTTCCGCCGGGTCTGACCGGATAGCGTGCGGATCTGTGACGGATCGAGCGGATGTCACAGTCGACCCTGCTGGCCTGTCATCCCTTCAGACGCTGGAACCGGCGTCTCATCCCCGTACGAAAGGCTTGGACATGGCAAGGATCGTCGTCATTGGAGGCACGGGCCTCATCGGCTCGAAGGTCGTCGCGAAGCTCAGCGCGCACGGCCACGAGGCCATCGCCGCTTCACCCATCACGGGCGTGAACTCCCTCACCGGGGAAGGGGTCGCAGAGGCGTTGGAGGGTGCGGATGTCGTGGTCGACGTGTCGAACTCGCCCTCGTTCGCCCCGGCCGACGTGCTGGAGTTCTTCACCACCTCCACGCGCAACCTGCTCGCCGCGGAAGCCGCGGCCGGCGTCGGGCACCATGTCGCGCTGACGATCGTCGGGACGAACCGTCCGCAGAACATCCCGTACTTCGCGGCGAAGACGGCTCAGGAGCAACTGATCCGGGAGTCGGGCATCCGCTACTCGCTCGTGCACGCCACGCAGTTCTTCGAGTTCGTCGGCAGCATCGCCGACATCTCCACAGAAGGCGACACGGTCACTCTCCCCGGCGCCCTGATCCAGCCGATCGCCGCCGAGGATGTCGCGACCGCCGTCGCGCAGGCCGCGGCCGGCGAGCCCGTCGGCGACATCGAGATCGCGGGTCCGGAGGCCTTCGGCATGGACGAGTTCGCCCGCCGCGCCCTCGCGTTCCGTCACGATCCGCGACAGGTCGTCCGTGACGACGCCGCGCCCTACTACGGCGCGCAGATCGAGGAGCGGACTCTGATCCCGATCGATGGAGCACGCCTCTTCGCGACCACCCTCGAGGAGTGGCTGCCGCTGAACCCGCCGCGCGAGTAGCGCCGATTCCGCCGCGGGCGGGGTGCGCCGGATGCGGCGCTCCCCGCCCATCGGCGTCCTAGCGCCCGACCGTACGGTGGGGCAGACTCGCCCTGCGGATCCGGCGGCGTTCGTAGGCGAGCGTCGCGACGAGGAGGGCGAAGCCGACCGCCGCGCCGGTCAGCTGCGCGGACAGCGCGGGCAGGCCAAGTCCCACCGACAGTGCGAGAGCGATCAGTGCGCCGCCGAGCACGCAGTTCACGGCGGCGACCATGCTGGCCATCGTGAACAGGAAGGAGCTGCGCCCGTAGCGCACGCCGTATTCGCCGGTACTGGCGTCGCCTCTGACGAGCAGGGACGGGCCCGACGGATGGAGGCTCGCGAAGTGCGCTCGGATGTTCTCCATCCGGTTCCGCACGGCGATGTTCTCGACCGTGGTGTCGACGAGGCGCACGACCGTGAACCAGCCGAGCATGAAGATCGTCGGCAGCAGTGTGAACGTCAGTGTGGCGAGGAGCCCCGGAGTCGAGGCTGAGAATCCGAGCGCGACGAGGCCGCTCGAAAGCGTCGAAAGGTAGATCGTGGATCTTCCGCCGGCCTCGCTGATGGTCGCCGTCGCGACGGACTGGAGCACCATCTGCTCGGTCGCCAGCGCGCTGTGCAGGGTCGTGAGATCGGCGGATGCCGCCTCGGGGGAATCGATCATGGGGGAGCCTTCCGCGTGTCCTGAGTGCGGCGGGCCCGCCGCTGTCAGGAATGACCGGCGGAGAGGCGTCCTTGTGACCGCGTCGCGATTACGTCCCGCACCCCTTGACACCCGGATCCGGCCGTCGTAATCTACAACCAAATGGTTGTAAGAGATGAACTGAGCGATGAACAGACCGACCGTGTGTTCCAGGCCCTCGCGGCGAGCACGCGGCGCGACATCCTGCGCCGCACGATCGCCCGCGAGCAGTCCGTGTCCGAACTCGCCCGCGACTACGACATGTCGTTCGCGGCGGTGCAGAAGCACGTCGCCGTGCTCGAGGCGGCCGAGCTCATCGTCAAGCGCGCCGAGGGACGCGAGCGGCTGGTCCGCGCGAATCCCGAGATGATCGCGCGTGCCAGGGCGCTGCTGGCCCGCTACGAAGACCTGTGGCGAAGCCGGATCTCCCGCCTCGACGACCTGCTCGCCGAGGACTCGGACACCGACTCCGAACCCGACTCCGATCCCGGATCCGCGCCGCGCGGATCCGCCACCGCCTGACCGACCCAGAAGGAGGGTGACATGCCTGTCACCGACGTGACCACCGATCCCGAGAACCTGACGCTGACGATCCTCGCCGACTTCGCCGCCCCGGTGGAGCGGGTGTGGGCGGCGTACTCCGATCCGCGCCAGCTCGAGCGCTTCTGGGGCCCGCCAGGATGGCCGGCCACCTTCACCGCCTTCGACCACACGATCGGCGGCATCGCGCAGTACCGGCTCGACGGTCCCCGGGGCGAGAAGTCGTCGGGGCGCTGGGAGTTCACCCGGATCGAGGCGCCGACGCTGTTCGAGGTGCTCGACTCGTTCGTCGACGACGCGGGCGAGCCCATCGCCGAGTTCCCGGCGATGCGGATGACGCTGGAGTTCTCGCCGACCGCCGAGGGCACCCGCATGGTCGGCACCAGTCACTTCGAGTCGGCCGAGGCGCTGGAGCAGGTCGTCGCGATGGGCGTGATCGAGGGCACGAAGATGGCGATGAGCCAGCTCGACACCGTGCTGCAGGATCTGCGCGACTACGCCCAGGGCAAGGGCACCCGCATCGAGCTGCTCGATGACACCCACGTGCGCATCACGCGGCTGGTCGAGGGGCCGCGCGACCTCGTCTGGCGTGCGCACTACGAGCCGGAGCTCATGAAGCAGTGGCTACTCGGGCCCGACGGGTGGGAGATGACGGAGTGCACGGTCGCGACCGAGCCCGGTCAGACCTACCGCAGCTCCTGGGCCCCCGTCGGGGACACCCCGGGGCAGGCGTTCGGGTTCGAGGGCGAGGCGCTGCTCGTCGACGCCCCGCGCCGCGCCGTCACCACCGAGAAGATGCAGGGCACCGAGGGTCCGGTCACGCTGAACGACCTCAACCTCTATGAGGAGGACGGCGCGACGCTGATCACGCTCCTCGTCGAGTACCCCGACCTCGAGACCCGCGACATGATCCTCGCGACGGGCATGGTCGACGGCATGGAGGCCTCGTACGCCCGCATGGAGGACCTCGTCCTCGCCTGACGAACGTTCGCAACTCAGGAGATCCTGGTCGCCTCTCCCTCTTCAGGAGCGGATCCGGCCGGGATCTCCTGAGTTGCGCGCGCTCCGGCGGCGGGGCCTCGGCGTTGCGCACGCTCCGGCGGGCGGACCGCCCGGGCGTGGGAGGGGTCCGCGAGCGGTACCTTCAAGGAGTGTCCGCGGTCGTGGTGAAGGTCCTCATCGTGCTGGCCGTCCTGATCCTCGTGGCGGCAGCCGTGTCGAGGATGCGCGGGCGGCGTTCGGTGGGGCCCGTGCGGCAGCGCATGCCGGTGTTCGTCCCGCTCGTGGGTGCTCTGTTCGTGGCCCTCGGCGGCCTGATGGCGCTCGCCTCGTTCACGGAGAACAACGTGGACGGCATGCTGTGGCCGCTGCGGATCGCGTCGGTCGCGATCGTCCTCGCGGGCGTCGGCTTCCTCCTGATCTACCGCAACTTCTACGTCGAACCCCGGGTGGACGAGATCGCGTTCCGCACGATCTGGGGGCGTGAGGCCGTGATCGCCTACGCCGACATCACCGACTTCTCCGTGCAGGCGTCCGGCGGGCAGTTCCGGCTCACCGTGCGCGGCTCTTCCGGCCCTCGGCTGCGCCTGAATCCGCGCTTGTTCGACGTCTCGCCACTGCTGCGCGCGAACGAGTTCCGGCAGCACAACGGACGCTGGCCCCTCCGAGGCGAGATGCACGGCGGAGCAGGCGCCGCCCGCTGAGCTCGCCCCCCTCCACAGTCCTCTCCACTGTGCGGTCGTCCCCGTCAGCGGACCCCATGGCGTCCGCTGACGGGGACGACTCGGTGAGTGGGGCCTGTGAGCGGGCGGGCGCTGCGCGGCCGTGGGGCGGGCGAGGCTACGGAGCGGAGCGGCGGCACGGGGCGGGCGCGGCGTTCCGAAGTGTCGGCGGGGCGTGGTTCGATGACGGCATGGACACCTCGCGCGGGCTGCGCAACGAGACGCAGACGGTGTGGGCGACGGCGCTCTGCCTCGCCCTCGGCACGGCGGCCGGCCTCGTCGTGCTGCAGGGCTCGCCCCGGGCGTTGACCGGACCAGGATCGCTGAGTCAGCCCATCGCGGTGATCGCCGGGATCGTCGCGGCCGCCGCGTTCGTCGTCAGCACGGTGCAGCACCGCCGCGGCGAGACGGATCGGATGCCGCCGTGGCAGACGGCCATCTCGCACGCCTCGGCGGTCGCGCTGACCGTGGCCTTCGCGGCGGTGACCGCGTTCGGGGTGCTGCTGGGCGGGCTCGTCTTCGGCGCGGGGCTCCACGACTTCACGACGCCGGCCCTGGGCGGCGCGCTCATCGCCGGGGTCGCGTCGGCGATCGGCGGGCGCTTCGCCTACACGGCGGGCGTGGGCATCCGCACGCGGGATCTCGCGACGCTGCTGTTCGGCTTCCTCACCATCGGGACGCTTTTCGCGATGGCGACCGCGGCGGATCCGCTCTGGTGGCAGCAGAACTTCTCGCAGCTCGGTCTCGGCGCCCGTGGCTGGGCGTTCAACGGCACGCTCGTCGTGGCGGGGCTGCTGTTCGCGACGGTCGGCGCCTACATCGGCCGCGACCTGCACCGGCTGCGCGGCGACCGCGCCCTGCGCGGGATCGCCGTGGTGGTCGCCCTCTGGGGCGCCACCGGGCTCGCTCTGGCTGTCGTGGGCTTCGTGCCGATCGAGCTCAACCGGGTCGTGCACTGGATCGCCGCGATCGGAACGCTCGTGCTGTTCGCGCTCGCCGCGGCGATGTCGACGAAGGCGCTGCCCGGTCCGCCGCGCGCGCTGCTGGTCGCCACGATCGGACTCGGCGTCCTGCTGGTGGCGGCTGTGCTGCTGCACATTCCGGTGCGGCTGTACTCCTCGACCGGACTCGAGGCGATCGCCGTCGGGCTGGGTCTGGTGTGGATGACGACGTTCGTCCGCGTGCTCGCCGTGCTGGTGCCGGACGCTCCGCGGGTGTCGGCCAGGGCGACGCTCTGGCGGGGTGAGGGGGACGCGCGTCGCGATCGGTGAGACACCAGATCCTGCACGAGCCACCACGTCAGGGCCGGTGTCTCGTGCAGGATCTGGTTTCTCGCGGATCCGCCACCCGCACGCGACGGGCCCGGTACGCGCGATCGGGCGCACAATGGACGCATGGGCATGTTCACGCAGAAGCCGGAGGAGAAGGCCACCTGGGCGGCGTTGCCCGGAGAGCCGCTGGACGAGGACGAGGCGATCGACCTGCCGGAGGCTCCCGTCGCGGATCCGCTGGCACTGGGGCTGGGCGCACCCGCCTCCGGGACGACCGTCGCGATCCCGATGCCACCCGAGCCCGAGGTCTGAGCGCCGCCACCAACTGAGCGCAGCCACCACGGGAGGCCGGTCACCGGCGCCCGGGGCCGGCGCCCGCCACAGCGTCGAGCCCGCCACCTGAGCGCCGGCTTCCCGGATGCTCAGCCGCGCAGGGATCCGAAGAACGCGCGGATGTCGTCCATGAGCAGCTCCGGCTCCTCCATGGCCGCGAAGTGCCCGCCGCGGTCCTCGACGTCCGTCCACCGCACGATGCGGTGATGCTGCTCCTCGGCGAACCGCAGGCCGATGTCGTGAGCGAACGCGATCACCGCGGTCGGCACGCCGGAGCTCGGCTTCGGCGCCTCCCATGCCGTGTTCAACGCGTAGACGAGGGCCGCGGACGACCCGCCGCTCGCCGTGAACCAGTACAACGACGCGTTGTCGAACACGAAGCGCTCGCCGAGGACATCCACGGCATCCCGCTCGGCGGGGTGGGTCCATGCCTGGAGCTTGTCGTAGATCCACGCGAACTGGGCGACCGGGCTGTCTGCGGTCATCGCGCCGATGAGGCCGGGCCGGGTCCCCTGGATCGCGATGTAGCCGAACTCGCGCTGCATGAACTCCGCGACGCGACGCAGCCGGTCCTGCTCGAGAGGCGTGAGCCTGGCCGCGGTCTCCTCGTCGATCTCACCGAGGAAGGATCCGCCGAGCGAGCCGTTGACGTGCACGCCGATCACGCGTTCCGGGGCGAGGCGTGCCAGCTCAGGCGCCACCGCCGCGCCGTGGTCGCCGCCCTGCACCGCGAAGCGGTCGTAGCCGAGGCGGGACATGAGCTCCAGGAACGCGCGCGCGGTCCGCTCGATGGTCCAGCCCGCGTCCTCCAGCGGGGTCGAGAACCCGAACCCGGGGTGCGAGGGGATGATCACGTCGAAGGCGTCGGCCGCGTCGCCGCCGTGCGCGACCGGATCCGTCAGCGGTCCGATGAGTCCCTCGAACTCCAGGAAGGATCCGGGCCAGCCGTGCATGAGCAGGATCGGGGTCGCACCGGGATGCGGGGAGCGCACGTGCACCGCGTGGATCGTCTGGCCGTCGATGCGGGTGACGATCTGCGGGAGCGCATTGAGGCGCTCCTCGGTGGCCCGCCAGTCATGGCGCCCCCATCGCGCGACGAGATCCTGCAGCACCGCCACGGGCACGCCGTCGCGCCAGTCGTCGCCCGGCAGCGGCTCGGGGAAGCGCGCGGCGCGGAGCCGGGAGCGGAGGTCATCGACGGCGCTCTCGGAGATCTCGACGCGGAAAGGGCGGACGGCGGTTTCGTTCGTGTCTGCGTTCATGACTTCAGGTTCTCGCTCACAACGGTCACAATGTGACCGGAAAGGCAAGAAGGCTGAGACCATGACCCGAACGACCGGACGCACCCTCGCCCTCCTCTCGCTCCTGCAGATCCGTCGCGAGTGGAGCGGCGCCGAGCTGCGCGAGCGGCTGGAGGTGAGCGATCGCACCCTGAGGCGCGACATCGACGATCTCCGCGAGCTCGGGTACGGCATCGACGCGACCCGTGGGCGGCACGGCGGGTACCGCCTGGGGCCGGGCGCCAGCGTGCCGCCGCTGGCGCTGTCCGACGACGAGTCGATCGCGATCGCCGTGGGGCTGCGCGCCGCCGCGAACAGCGTCGTCACCGGGATGGAGGAGGCCGCGGGCCGCGCGCTCGCGAAGCTCGAGCAGTCCCTGTCCTCCGCGGCGCGCAGCCGCATCTCCGAGGTCGAGCGGGCCCTGGTTCCACTGGACCCGTCGGCCGATGCGGAGGGCGCCGTGGATCCCGGCATCGTGGCGGCCATCGCCACCGCGATCGACGTCCGCCAGCGCCTCCGCGTCGACTACACCCGCCACGACGGCACCGACGTGCAGCGGATCGTCGAGCCGCACCGCATCGTGCACACCGCGCGGCGCTGGTACCTCGTCGCGCGGGATCCGGAGCGCGATGCGTGGCGCACGCTGCGGATCGACCGGATCCGGCGGCCGCTGATGCTGCGGGAGGGCTTCCCGGTCCGGGAGATCCCGGAGGAGGCGCTGCGGGAGTTCACGGCCCACAGCATCACGACCGCGCCCTACCGCTATCGCGCGCGGGTGCGCATGCACGCCTCCGCGGCCCAGGTGCGCCGGCACTTCGACACCACGGTCGCGGTCGTGATCGAGGAAGGGGCGGAGACGAGCATCCTGGTCGCGGGATCCCGCGCGCCCGAGGAGTTCGCGCTCTACCTCGGAGCCTCGGGGATCCGCTTCGAGGTACTGGAGGGCGATGAGGTGCGCGCGGCACTGCGCACGGTCGCGGCGCGGTTGGCGGAGGCCGCCGGCTGAGGCTTCCGGCTGAGCTCGCGCTCAGTGCGCAGGCGTGTCGTCGCCGGCGTCGCCCGCCTCGGGGATGTGCACGCGGGCTCCGTTGCGGTCGAAGAGGCTGAGGATCTCTGCGGGTGCGTCGCCCGTGGCCCCGAACCAGTGCGGAGTGCGGGTGTCGAAGTCCGCGACCTCGCCCTGGCCGAGCACGAGATCCCTCTTGCCGACGATGAGGCGGATCCGCCCGCTCAGGACGTAGATCCACTCGGATCCGTCATGCGTCCGCAGAACGCCAGGGTCCTGCTCGACGGGCATCACGACCTTCCACGCCTGCACACCGCCGGGGTTGCGGCTCAGCGGGATCACGATGCGCCCGTTCCTCTGCCGCGGGCGCAGCTGCACGCGCGGATCTCCGAACTCGGGCGCGCCGACGAGGTCGTCCAGGCTCATCCCGTATGCGCGGGCGAGGGGGAAGAGCAGTTCGAGACTGGGGCGACGCAGGCCGCTCTCCAGTCGCGAGACGGTGCTGGTGGACGTGCCGGCGAGTGCTGCGACCTCGGCGAGGGTGAGGTCGCGGCTCGTGCGGATCCGCTGCAGGCGGGGTCCGATCCCGTCCAGCGCGGCCGCGAGATCTGCGTTCGTGTTCACCGGACCAGAACATCAGAGCTTTGCAGTTTTCGCAAGTTCAATTGCCATATCGTCGGGGCGCCTGAGAGCCTGTGGTCATGACCCGAGAGCTGTTCGACATCGCGATCGTCGGAGGCGGAGCCGCGGGGCTGAGCGCCGCGCTCGTCCTCGCCCGCTCCCGCCGTTCCGTCGTGCTCCTCGACGCGGGCGCACCGCGCAACGCCCCCGCCGCGCACATGCACGGCTTCCTCTCGCGTGACGGCTTCCCGCCCTCGCACCTTCTGGAGATCGGGCGTGAGGAGATCGCCTCCTACGGTGCGCGCGTGGTTCCGCATTCCGTGACGTCGGTGACGGGTGACGCCGGGGACGGGTTCGTGCTCACGACCGATGAGGGGGTCGAGATCGTCGCCCGTCGGATCATCCTCGCGACCGGTGTCGAAGACGTGCTTCCCGACATCCCCGGGGCTCGCGAGGCCTGGGGACGATTCCTCCTGCACTGCCCCTACTGCCACGGCTACGAGGTGGGGGACGGATCCCTGGCCGTCTTCGGCGGTGTTCCCGGCGCCGTGAGGCACGCGCTCCTCCTCCGGCAGTGGTCGTCCGATCTGACCTACTTCGCGAACGGGAGCGCGATCGCGAAGGAGGACGCGTGTCTGCTCGGCGCGAGGGGCATCCGCGTGCACGACGGACGGATCGCGGAACTGCTCCTCGACGGGGAGCGCTTCCGCGGAGTGAGGCTCGAGAGCGGCGACGTGGTCCCCGTCGATGCCGTGTTCCTCCGGCCGGAGTCCCGCCCCCGCACCGAGCTCGTCGCGGCTCTCGGCGGCGTCGTCGACGGCGCGGGCTTCGCGCACCTCGATGCCTCGGGACGCACCTCGGTGCCTGGAGTCTGGGTCACGGGCAACCTCGTGGATCCCCGCGGACAGGTGATCACCGCCGCCGGCCACGCCAACGCGGTCGCGATGGACGTCAACGCGGACCTCGTCGACGACGACGTCCGCGTCGAACTCCTCGAAACCCGCTGAGCAGAGACTGAACAGAGAGACGAACACCACATGAAGCGCACAGCCGCCTCCGCCGTCCCCGCCGCCCCTGCGGCCCCGCCCACGCCCGCCGCCCCTGCAGCTCCGCGGCCTCCGAGTCAGCACACGCTCGCTCTGATGATCTGGATCGCCGTGACCCCGACCCTCTTGGCGATCAACCTGCTGCTGGGCCCGCTGATGGCCGGAATCCCGGTGATCCCCCGCACGGTCATCACCGTGACGATCGCCGTGCCGATCGTGATCTACGGGATCATGCCGTTGCTGCACAAGCTCCGCCGCCGCTGGGCAATGTCCCGCAGGTCCTAGGCAGCGACCGCCCGGAGCCGCGTTCAAGACGGAGCCGCGACCTCCTCTGGCGGCCTCATCGGCAGACGATCAGATGCGGGTCGTGCCCGCGTCCGCCTCCTGCACGGCGTCCACGAGGGCGCGCCAGGGGCCGAGCAGGTGCTCCTCCGGGATCACCTGCTCGTGGCGCTCCCGGCGGATCCGCACCTCGATACGCCACGAGTAGCGATCCGCTCCGGTGCCATGGGGGACCTTCTCGTCCCACGGGCACTGCTCGACGAGGACGATCCAGTGCGCGGCATCGCCACCGGACGGCTGCACGCTCCATCGCCGGGTCATCCCGGCGATGCCGCCGCTGCGCGCGACGCGGATCGCGACGCCGTCGTCCCCGCCGGCGTCGGAGTCCACGGGGATCCCGACGGGCGGATCAGCCGGCGGCTCGCTCATCGCCTGTCGCCTTGATCACGCCGACCGACGCCCACGCGGTGCGCGCGGCGTCGCCCGTGGAAGGGCTCACCGCATCCGCCTCGGCGATCGTCGCCTTCGCGAATTGCGCGAACGTCGCGGACGCCGACAGCCCGCCGGTCAGCGCGCGGTACCAGACGGATCCTGCCGTCTCCCACGCGTAGCCGCCGAGCTCGACCGCGAACAGTGCGAACGCGCGGTTCGGGATGCCCGAGTTGAGGTGCACGCCGCCGTTGTCGTCGGTGGTCTGCACGTAGCCGCTCATGTCCGCCGGCTGGGGATCCTTGCCGAGCTCCGGGTCGTCGTAGGCGGTGCCGGGATGCAGCATCGATCGCAGCGCCTTGCCGTGGACGGCCGGGGTGAAGATGCCCGCGCCGATGAGCCACGTCGCCTGATCGGCGGTCTGGCCGAGCAGGTGCTGCTCGGTGAGGGCGCCGAACACGTCGGCGAGGGACTCGTTCAGCGCGCCGGGCTGCCCCTCGTACTCCAGACCCGCGGTGTGCTGGATGACGCCGTGACCCAGCTCGTGGCCGATCACGGTGGTCGAACCGGTGAAGCCCTGGAAGACCTGGCCGTCGCCATCTCCGAACACCATGCGCTCGCCGTTCCAGAACGCGTTGTCGTACCCGGATCCGTAGTGGACCGTGGCGTCCAGCGGCAGGCCCTTCCCGTCGATCGAGTTGCGCTGGAAGGCGTCGAGCAGCATCTGGAACGTCGCGCCGAGTCCGTCGAACGCCTGGTTCACGGCGACGTCGGCGACGGTCGGCTCGTCCTCGGTGCGCACCACCGTGCCCGGGAGGGTCTCGGTGCCGTGCGCGTCGCTGATCGTGCGGTTCGGCGCCGCCTCGACCGTGGCCACGAGCGAGCCGTTCTCGTCGATCGACAGTCGCAGCTGCGCGCGGTGCTCCGCCGGCGCCGGGGCGATCAGGGTCTGCCGGGCTGCCTCGGCGGCCTGGGTGTAGCGCTCGGACTCGGCCAGCTTCGCCAGCAGATAGGAGGGCACGATGCCCTGATGGAGCTGCGCCTGCCGCGCCGGCGTCCGCGGCCCCCCACGGCCTTCGTGAATCGTCAAGATGCCCCTCCGTTCCGCTCGCGTGTCTTCGACGATACGCCGGGGGCCGGACATCGTCACGGGAGCACGACGAAGCGGCGGGAGCGTGATGCAGGGCGCCGTCCGGCTACAGCCGAGCCACCCCGGTCACGGCGATGACGGCTTCTCCAGCTTCGTCTGAGGCATCCAGGTCGACCATCGCGGAGATCCGCCAGTCGTGGTCTGCTGCCGGGTCGTCGAGGATCTGCTGCACGGCCCACGCCCTGGCGGGGCGCTCATGGTCCGGGCCGCCGGTCTCATCGAGGATGAGCAGCGCCGCGCTGCGCGCGTCGGGTCCGATGCGGATCTCGTCGTGCTCCGCGAAGTAGGCGTCGAGAGCCGCATCCCAGCCGTCGGCGCCGAACTCCGGATCCAGCTGGGCAAGGGCGTCCAGATCCTCCCGGGCGGCGAGCTGCACGCGGCGGAACAGCTCGTTGCGCACCAGGATCCGGAAAGCGCGGACGTTCGTCGTGAGCCGCTTCGGCGCGGGCGGCACCACCGGCTCGTCGGTGTGCGAGACGGGATGGCCCGAGATGAGCTCCTCCCATTCGTCCAGCAGCGAGGAGTCGACCTGACGGACGAGCTCGCCCAGCCATTCGATGAGGTCCCGCAGCTCTTCGCTCTTCAGGTGCTCCGGGATCGTCTGGGAGGCCGCCCGGTAGGCGTCCGAGAGGTAGCGCAGCACGACGCCCTCGGAGCGCGCGACCTTGTAGAGCGCGACATATTCCCCGAACGACATGGCCCGTTCGTACATGTCGCGCACGACCGATTTGGGGTGCAGCTCGAAGTCGCGGATCCACGGCTGCGCGGTGCTGAACGTCTCGAACGCGGCGGAGAGCAGCTCCTCGAGCGGCTTCGGGTAGGTGATCTCCTCGAGCGCTTCCATGCGCTCCTCGTACTCCATGCCCTCGCGCTTCATCACCGCGACGGCCTCACCGCGGGTGACGAATTCCTGCTGGCTGAGGATGGCCCTGGGGTCGTCGAGGGTGGCCTCGACGATCGAGAGCATGTCGAGTGCGAACGTCGGATCCGCAGGGTCCAGAAGCTCGAACGCCGCAAGGGCGAAGGGGGAGAGCGGCTGGTTCAGCGCGAAGTTCGGCTGCAGATCGACCGTGAGGCGGACCGTGCCGTCGGGGCCGCGCTCGACGATCCCCGACTCCCGCAGCGTCCGGTAGATCCCGAGCGCCCGGATGGCGAGGATCCGCTGCGTGGCGCGGGACTCATGATTGTCATATACCAGGGAGCGCATATTCGCGAAGACGTCGCCGCCGCGCCCGATCACGTTGAGCATCATCGCGCTCGTGATCTGCATGTGCGAGGTCAGGGTCTCGGGCTCGGCGGCGATGAGCTTCTGGAACGACGGCTCCCCCCATGACACGAAGCCGTCCGGCGCCTTCTTGCGGATGATCTTGCGCTTCTTCTTCGGATCGTCGCCCGCCTTGCGGATCGCGGCGATGTTCTCGCTCTCGTGCTCCGGCGCCTGCGCCACGACCGTGCCGGCCGTATCGAAGCCGGCCCGGCCCGCGCGCCCGGCGATCTGGTGGAACTCGCGGGCGTTGAGCTGGCGCATCCTGGTGCCGTCGAACTTCGTGAGCGCCGTGAGCAGCACCGTCCGGATGGGCACGTTGATGCCGACGCCGAGGGTGTCGGTGCCGCAGATCACGCGCAGGAGCCCCCGCTGCGCGAGTTGCTCGACGAGGCGGCGGTACTTCGGCAGCATGCCTGCGTGGTGCACGCCGATGCCGAGCCGCAGCAGGCGCGCGAGGGTCTTGCCGAACGAGGTGGTGAAGCGGAAGCCGCCGATGAGCTCGGCGATCTCGTCGCGCTGTTCGCGGGTGGCGACCTTCGCGCTCGCCAGGGCCTGGGCGCGCTCCATGGCGGAGGCCTGGGAGAAGTGCACGATGTAGACCGGCGCCTGGCCGGTGTGCAGCAGGTCCTCGATCGTCTCGCGGATCGGGGTGGTCTCGTAGAAGAAGTGCAGCGGCACGGGCCGCTCCACGCCGGTGACGACGGCGGTCTCGCGGCCGGTGCGGCGGGTGAGGTCCGCGGCGAGCTCGGTCACGTCGCCGAGCGTGGCCGACATGAGGATGAACTGCGCCTGCGGCAGCGTGAGCAGCGGCACCTGCCAGGCCCAGCCGCGATCCGGGTCGCCGTAGAAGTGGAACTCGTCCATGACGACCTGGCCGACCTCGGCATCCGGGCCCTCGCGCAGCGCCAGGTTCGCGAGGATCTCGGCCGTGCAGCACACGATCGGGGCGTCGGCGTTGACGGCGGAATCGCCGGTGACCATGCCGACGTTCTCGGCGCCGAAGACCTCGACCAGGCTGAAGAACTTCTCGCTGACGAGCGCCTTGATCGGGGCGGTGTAGTACGTGCGGCGCCCGTCCGCGAGGGCCGCGAAGTGGGCGGCGACCGCGACGAGCGATTTGCCGGTGCCGGTCGGGGTGCTGAGGATCAGGTTCTGCCCCGACACGATCTCGATGACGGCCTCGTCCTGCGCCGGGTAGAGCGAGATCCCCGTCGATTCGGCCCACTCCACGAAGGCCAGGTAGACGGCATCCGGATCCGGATCCCCCTCGGCGGAGCGGACGACGGACGGATCGAGGCGCGCAGACATGATGCATCGATCATCCCACCCGTGCACCCCCGCCCCGGGCGTCCCTCTTCACCCGCGAGACTGCAACTCCGCGACGAGACTGCGGGCGAGGCGTGCAGTCTCGTCGCCCAGATGGAGTCTCGCGGTCAGAAGGGTCAGACCGTGAGCGCGGCCTCGAGGGCGATGCGGACCATGTCGCCGAAGCTCTGCTCGCGCTCGAGGGCCGTGGTCTCCTCGTGCGTCACCAGGTGGTCGGACACGGTGCAGATGCTGAGGGCCCGGCGGTCGTAGTATGCGGCGAGCGTGTAGAGCGCGCTGGTCTCCATCTCGACGGCGAGGGCGCCGTGCCGCACCAGCGGCTCGGTCAGCTCGGGGCGGGTGCTGTAGAACTGGTCGCTCGAGAAGAGCAGGCCGACGTGCACGGCATGGTCGAGATCCATCCGCTCGCTCGCCTCGACGGCGCGGCGGAGGAGTCCGAAGTCGGCGACGGGCGCGTAGTCCTGGCCGTGGAAGCGGACCCGGTTGATCCCGGAGTCGGTGCATGCGCCGTTCGCGATGATGATGTCGCGCATGCCGACCTTCTCCGTGAGCGCGCCGCACGAGCCGACCCGCACGATCGTCTGCACGTCGTACTCCTGGAACAGCTCGTTCGCATAGATCGACATCGAAGGCTGTCCCATTCCGGACCCCTGCACCGAGACCCGGTGGCCCTGCCAGGTGCCGGTGAAGCCGAGCATGCCGCGCACCTCGGAATAGCACTCGGCGTCGTCGAGGAAGGTCTCTGCGATCCATCTGGCACGCAGCGGATCCCCGGGGAACAGGACGACGGGGGCGATCTGACCGGGCGCGGCGGCGATGTGCGTGCTCATGCGATCAGGGTATTCGCGAGGATCCCCCGGGGGCGAGGCGCGCGCGGATGCGCGTGGCGGGGGCGCCGGATCAGACGCCACGCTGAAGCGAACGTGCGACGGTGAGCCCGGTGAAGAGGCATCCGCCGAGGAAGGTGCCCTCCAGGGCGTTGTAACCGTGCGCGCCGCCGCCGCCGAATCCAGCGGCCTCCCCGGCCGCATAGAGCCCGGGGACGGGCTGACCGTCCTGTCCTCGCACACGCCCCTCGAGGTCGGTCTGGATGCCTCCGAGGGACTTGCGCGTCAGAGTGCGCAATCGCACCGCGATGAGCGGGCCGGCCTTGGCGTCCACGAGTCTGTGCGGCCGGGTGACCCGAGCGAGACGGTCGCCGCGGTAGCGTCGGGCGTTGTGGATGGCCAGGACCTGTGCGTCCTTTCCGAACGGATTCGCCATCGCCCGATCGCGCTCGGCGACGACTGCTTCGACTGCTCGTGGATCGAGAAGCGGGACATCCGTGAGATCGTTCATCTTCCGTACGAGCTCGTCCAGGCACTCCGCCTGCACGAAGTCCTCGCCCCGGTCCAGGAACGCCTGCAGAGGGCTTGGCATGCTTCCGGTGAGGCGGCTGGCAACCACCTTCAACGGCTTTCGGCCGGTGATGTCTGGATTCTGCTCGGATCCGGAGAGAGCGAACTCCTTGGCGGCGATCTTCCGTGTCGCGATGAACCAGGAGTGGTCGTGTCCGACGAGAGCGGGATCGGTGCGGAGGATCCGGAGGGTCTCGAGGGTGTCGAAGCCCGGCAGTGCCGGAATCGGCAGCCGGCGACCGAGGGCATCCAGCCACAGTGCCGAGGGACCCGGGAGGATCCGGATCGCGTGGTCGGGCCAGATCGGATCGTGGTTGCGCACACCCTCTGTGTAGTGCCACATCCTGTCGCGATTGACGAGGCGGCCCCCGCCGGCCGCGACGATGTCGAGCATCCGTCCGTCGACCGACGCCGGAACGCCGGTGATCATCTCCGAGGGCGGCTGCCCCAGTCGCTCCGGCCACCAACGACGGACCTTCTCGTGATCGCCCCCGATACCTCCACTGGCGACCACGACGGCCGACGCCCGCAACTCGAACTCGCCGACGGTCTCTCGCGTCGTCTCCACGCCCCGAGGTTGGTCGTCACGAGCCAGGAGCGTGCCCGATACTCCGTGACACACGCCGTCTTCGACGATCAGAGAGTCGACCCGATGCCGGAAGCGCACCCGAAGGCGGCCGTCTCTCGCCGCCTGCTGAGCGCGGCGGGCGAAGGGGCCGATGACGCCGGTTCCCGTCCCCCAGGCGACGTGGAAGCGGGGGACGGAGTTGCCATGTCCTGACATCGACAGGCTCCCGCGTTCCGCCCAGCCCACCATCGGCGTGAGGGCGATTCCGCGGTTGGAGATCCAGGACGCCATCTCGCCGCCGGCGAACTCGACGAACGCGCGCCCCCACTTCGCCGCCCACTCGTCCTCGGCAAGCACGCCGTCCATGCGGTCCCACGCGGCGCTGCGCTGCCAATCGCCCCATGCCAGGTCCACGCTGTCACGGACGCCCATCCGTCGTTGCTGCGCGCTGTCGACGAGGAAGAGCCCTCCGAAGGACCAGAACGCCTGCCCCCCGAAGGACGCCTCGTTCTCCTGATCCACGACGATCACGCGCTTGCCGTGTCTGAGGAGCTCGTCCACGACCACGAGCCCGGCGAGTCCCGCGCCCACGACCACCACATCTGCCGCTTCTGACATCTTCGTCTTCCTTTCAATGGCCGGCTCAGCGAACCGAACGCACGCGGAGGATCACGATCCCCGCGAGGAGGGCGCTGATCGCTGCGATCGGGAAAAGCAGCGCGAACCCTCCGCTGGTGATCACGATGAGCCCCGCGATCGAGGGCGCCAGCACCTGCGGCAGGGTCGAGGCCATGTTCACGACGCCGATGTCCTTGCCGTAGTCGGCTTCCGCAGGCAGCACCTCGGTGATGAGGGCGGTGTCGACGGCTTGGAAGCACCCGAAGCCCATGCCGCCGAGAGCGGCCATGATCAGAATCCCCGTCGTATTCGGGAGGAACAGCGGGACCAGAACCGCGATCGCGACGACCGTCGCGGACACGAGGACGAAGATCCGTCGTCGTCCCAGGCGATCGGACAGGCGACCCGCGACCACCGTGGTCGAGAGCAGGCCGAGGACTGCCGCTATGCCCATGATCGGGAGGACGCCTGTCGCCGCTTCGCCCAGGCCGACATAGTCCTGCAGGAGATAGAGCTTGTAGCCGAAGACCACGTTGTACCCGGTGTAGAGGAGAAGTCGGCTGGTGAACGCCCAGGCGAAATCGGGGTGCTTGCGCGGGTCGACCCAGAAGGTGCCGAGGAAGGATCGAAGGCGGAACGGCTCGCGCACGAGCCCGGTGCTGCTGCGGTCGGGCGCGAGAGTGAGGAACAGCGTCAGAACGATCACGGCGAATCCGGCGAGCAGATAGTAGGCGAGAGAGATGTGCTTCGACATCGCTGACGCGAAGATCTGGCCACCCATCGATCCGACCATCAGCCCGAGTCCGAGCAAGGCAGCGAAGGTGCCTCGGAGGGTGCGCGGGACCCGATCGGGGATGATCGCCGTCAAGGGCCCCTGCACGAAGTTGAATCCGATGATGATGGCGACCCAGCCCACGGTGAATGAGGCGAGGGTGCTGGCGAACGACATCCCGATCAGGGCAAGCCCGCCGAGGAGCCCGCCGAGAGCGATCCACGGCGCGCGTCTGCCGAACCGGCTCCGCGTGTGGTCGGACAGCGCACCTGCGATCGGCTGGCTGAGGACCGAGAAGATTCCACCGATGGTGGTGATGATCGCCAGGTTCGCGACCTTGTCTGCTTCGCCGAGCGATTCCTGCACCTGGAGGGCCAACAGCACGGTGGGCACCGAGCCCCAGACCAGACTCGTTGCGAAGTTCGCCAGCGGCAGGCCGGCGAACAAGCGCGCCCCCGGGCGGGCGATGGCCTGGTCGTCCGTGACGGCTGGGGGCGCCGCCGCGCTCATGACCTCGCCGATCCGGTGAGGAATGACCGGTACCAGTGGTAGCTGTCCTTGGGTGTGCGGTCTTGCGTCACCGGGTCGATGTCGACGATCCCGAAACGCTGTGAGTACCCCTCCGCCCACTCGAAGTTGTCCATCAGCGACCAGTGGAAGTACCCCTGCACATCGACCCCGGCGTCCTGCGCATCGCGAACCGCGGCGAGATGTCCGGCGAGGAACTCGATGCGGAAGTCGTCTCGGAACCGTCCGTCCTCCGAGCGCTCCACCGTGTTCGAGGTGCCGTTCTCCGTGATCATGATCGGCGGAAGGGCATCGCCATAGGTGTCGCGCATGCCGACCAGGAGTTCCGTGAGCGCACGTGGGACGACCGGCCAGCCGAAGTCGCTGGTCGGGTAGCCCTCGATCGGGCCGAAGGAGAACGGCAGCCCGTCCGGCAGCGGGATCTCGCCCTGCAGAGGCGTTCCGCCGGCGCCCGCTGGGCCGATCGCCGTGGGGTGGTAGTAGTTCACCCCGTACCAGTCGATCGGCGCAGAGATCGTGGCCAGATCCTCGTCGCGGTGCGTGAGGGCCTCGCGCAACGGCGCCGGCCAGCTACCCCGCAGAAGCGGTTGCATGAACAGTCCGTTCTGCAGCGCGTCGTAGAACGCGACGGCCGAGCGGGTCTCCGCCGTGTCGTCCACTGGCCACACCGGAGTGTGCGCGTTGGCGATGCCGATGCTCGTGACACCGGCCGCGCGCAACGCGGCGACGGACTTGCCGTGTGCGAGCAGCAGATTCGCCCCGACCTCGACAGCGTCGAGTCCCATGGTGTGTCCTGGCGCGTGCAGTCCGACACCGTGGCCGAGCATCGTCAGTGCGACGGGCTCGTTGAGCGTCATCCACCGCTGAATGCGATCCGAGAAACGGTCGGCGAGCAGCGTGGAGTAGTCCGCGAACCGGTCGGCGACATCACGCGTCCGCCACCCGCCGCGGGCTTCCACCCACGACGGAGTGTCCCAATGGAAGATCGTGGGGACCGGTTCGATGCCTGCGCCAGCCAGTTCATCCACTAGGCGGTCGTAGAAGTCGAGGCCCTGCGTGATCACGCGGCTCTCGGACTGGATCCGCGGCCATGCGAAGGAGAAGCGATAGGCAGTGACGCCCAGCTCTCTCATGAGTTCGACGTCCTCGCGGTAGCGGTGGAAATGGTCCGCCGCCACATCTGCGGTGTCACCGCCCCGGATGTGGCCGGGAATTGTGACGAAGTCGTCCCATGCGGACCGGACGCGGCCCCCCTCGGCCGCGGCGCCTTCGATCTGGTACGAGGCGGTAGACACGCCCCAGGTGAAGTCTGCGCCGAACTCGTCGCGCGTGACCGGTGCCGTTCGAGGGGCGGTCGGGTAGATCGACCCCATTGTCTGAGCATTCATGTGGCTGACTATACAGATAGTCAGCTAGAGCGGGAAACGCTGCTATGTTCCTTCCCATGGCGACTACAGACCTCAGCGCGAAATCAGGCGCAGCGACGAGGCAGAGCATCCTGGCCGCGGCCTTCGACCTGTTCTCCGAGTCGGGACTGCATTCGACGTCTCTGGACGCCATCGCCCGCAAGGCCGGAGTGACACGCCCGCTGGTGATCCACCACTACCGGAACAAGACCGCCCTGTTGCTCGCCGTGCTGGAGGAGCAGGGGCGCAAGGGCCTTTCACCCTGGAATCCCACGTCGAGAGACCTGCCGGAGCATCTCGATGAGATCGATCTGGACTCGCCGGAATACGCCGGCGTCGGCCTCGAGGACGCCATCGCGATCATCGAGTCCCTTGTAGGCCTGTCCCAGGCCCAGCGCCCCCTCGTGCGGCTCGCGCACCTGTGCGCCCTGGAGAGCGGACCTGCGTCGGCGACGGCGGTGCAGTGGTCGCGAATGCGTCACGCTCGCGTCCGGCGGCTTGCCGCAGCCGCCGCGGAGCACAGCATCAAGGCGGGCACCGTGAGGCGCGACATCGATCCGGCCGAGGTGGGCGTCTTCGTGGTGACCGCCTTCGAGGGCCTTGAGAATCAGTGGCTGGTCGATGAGGCGTTCGACATGCAACGGGGGATGCACGAGATGCTCGCGCTGCTGTGGCGCGATGTCAGGGCGACCGACGTCGGCGCCCGCCCGGCTACCGCATAGCCACCCACGAGGCCGTGCATGCGTGCATGCGCGGGCCCGTCCTCGTCACGAAGGAACGCCATGCCGATTTCCCCTATCCCGCGCCCGTACGGCCTCTCGATGACCCATGGGTCATCGAGGCTGGCTGACGGTGACACGATCTTCACGGCCGACGTCGAACTGCGCGAGATCGTCGGCGTCTTCATCGCCGACGTGATTGCGGACGGCGGCCCGGTCCTCGCGGAGACGAGAGTCCTCTCCACCGCGCAGGTCGTCCTCGAACTCGTCACGTCGGCGGAGCTCTCGGCGCCCGCTGCCGAAGGCCTCCGGGCGGATGCGGCGAGTCTCGCTACCCCTGCGGACGAGCGCTATGGACTCGAGGTGGACGCACACGGAGTGCGGCTGAAGGCGTCGACGCGGGAAGGGATCCACCGTGGCCTGACCACCCTGCGTCAGCTGGTCGCCTCGGCGGACGGGGTGGTGCCGTTCCTGCGGATCCAGGACGGCCCGCGGTTCTCCTGGCGGGGGCTGGCTCTGGACGTCGTGCGGACATTCCACGATCCGTCGACCATCCGCCGCGTCATCGACATGTGTTCGCTCTACAAGATCAACGTCCTGCACCTCCACCTCACTGACAACGAGGGTTGGCGGCTCGAGGTTCCGGGGCGTCCTGCGCTGACGGAGATCGGAGGCGCCGGGGCTCGTGATGGCCGACCCGGCGGACATCTCTCGGCCGCCGAGATGGCCGGGCTGGTCGCCTACGCGACGGCCCGGTTCGTCACGATCGTCCCCGAGATCGACATGCCCGGGCATTCTGCGGCCGCCCTGCGCGCCTACCCGGAGCTTGCCACCCTGCACGAGGGCACCTCTTCGCGATCTTCCGGTGTCATACCCGATACGCTCGACCATCGGAACGAAGGCACGTGGGCGCTCGTCGACGATGTTCTCGATGCCGTGGTGACGCAGTTTCCGCACAGTGCATACATCCACATCGGTGCGGACGAAGTGTTCGGCTTGCCGGACGACGCGTACTCGTGGTTCGTCGAGCGCGCGATGACCGCCGTTCGGGCTCGGGGGAGACGCGTCATCGGGTGGCAGGAAATGGCCGCCGGGCCGCTCACCCGGCACGACGCGATCCAGTACTGGATCGATGCCACGCCCGAGGAGGTCGCCCCGATGCTCAACAGGCTTCCCGCACACCGCCGCGACCTTCTTTCGGTTGCTCTGGAGAAGAGCCGGACCGACATCCCGAACGCGCTCGCAGCAGGCGCACGGATACTGGTCTCCCCAGCGACGCGTGCGTATTTCGATGCCCCTCATACGGGATCCCCGCTCGACCCTGCTCAGGAGAAGACCCGGACCCGGGTGGGTCATTCGCTCTATCCGCCGGTAAGCCTGCGTGCGGGAGTGGACTGGGATCCAGTCGCGGACACTCGTGACATCCAGGACGCGACCCAGATCGCGGGCGTCGAGGCCGCGATCTGGTCCGAGACGATCACGGATCGAGACGATCTCGAGTTCATGCTCCTGCCTCGACTCTGCGGCATCGCCGAGAAGGCATGGTCCGTGCACACGAGCGACTGGGAGGAGTACGCGTCCAGGCTCGCGCCGCAGGCTCGTGCCTGGACGCGACGCGGCTGGAACTGGTACCGGACCGACGAAATCGACTGGATCCTGTAGCGTCGCGGCGACCCGGCAGGATCAGCCACGGCCCATTCAAGGCGTCCCGCGCCTGCTCACGTCGCCGCGCGCACCTTGAGCCCGGATCGTGCTCGCTCTCCTTGCGCCAGCAGGGACGCGATCGAGTAGATCTGAGCGTCCGGCGTGTACCGCCCCTGGAGGCGCGTCACGAGGTAACGGATCGCGTTGCCGAGGTATTCGTCCGCGTCTCTGCCCGCGTCCTCGATCGCGGCGAGCCGCGGGAGGGTGAGATCCTGCGGCAGCGCCGTGAGCGCATCGACCGCCTCCAGCCTGATCCCGACGTCGTTTCCGGGTGCCGCCAATTCGAGCAGGGTGTCGATCGCCTCCGGCGCCGATGTCGCCCGCGCGACGGCTTCGGCCGCGGGAATCGCCACCTCGGGCAGGTCCGAAAGGTGCTCGCACAGCCGCGCGATCGGCTCACGAAGCGCGACAGGCGGCCGAGTCGCAGCGGCAGCGGAGACGCGCCTGAGTATCCCGAGCGCGGCCCACCGTCGGACGGTGGGATGAGTGTCCATGAGGGCAGCTGTCAGCGTGAGCATGCTTCCCGGGTCCTCGCGGAAGCCGAGATCCGCGATGCTGAGAATCCGTTCGAGAGGGTACGCGTCCGGAGCACGACTGGCGTCCCACCCGCAGACGTCGGAGTACTCGGGGAGGAACCCGTTGTCGTGGACGTCGAGGATGTGCTGTCTGAGCGCGTCGGCAAGGCGTCGCTCGACCAGCTCGAGCCCGGGAGTACCCGCGAGGTTCCTGAGTTCGTCGGGGTCGGAGTCCAGATCGTACAGTTGCACCGGTGCGGGGGAGTTCCACATGCGCTCACTCTCCGGGGAGAGCCTGCCGGCGATGTGCTCTTCCTCCCAGGACCGGTAGCCTTCCGCGTTCCACGCGAACGCCTGGTACTGGATCGTGGGTCGATGCGGCGTATAGGTGCGGATGTAGCGGTATCGCCTGCTGCGCACGGTGCGTACGAGGCTGAACCTCTCGTCCATCCTGTTCCGCTGTGAGAACACCATCGCGTCGTCCTCCTCCGATCGTGCAGAGAGAAGGGAGGGGGCGCTCATGTACGCCGGGACATCGATGGCTGCGGCGTCCAGCGTCGTCGACGGCAGGCTCACTGTCGAAACGGGCTCGGGCCAGGAAGACCCCGGCGCGGGCAAGGAAGAGGCCCACTGCGGGGGAGCGGCCAGGATCAACGGCACGTGGAGGCCCTCGTCGTAGCAGTAGCGCTTGCTCCGTGGCGTGATTCCGCCGTGGTCGGACGTGAGGATGACGATCGTGTCGTCGGTGAGGCCATCGTCCTCCAGCTGTGAGAGCAGCAGCCCGACGAACTCGTCGAACTTGCGCACCAGCGTGTATGTGCGCGCGATGTCTCGCCGGATCGGTTCCGTGTCGGGAAGGTACTGCGGGACACGCACCTCTTCGGGCGGGACGCCGAGGGGCAGATCCTTGATCGCGGGGATCCTCCGATCGGGCATGCGGGCAGCAAGGGCGGCGGCGGCGCGTGCGACGGGCGACGAGGAATCGAAGAGAGACGATTCATGCGTCGGATCGAAGTTGAAGACCGCGAGGAACGGCTGCCCGGGAGCCCTGGTCCGCCAGTGCGCCTCCGGCGAGCTCGCATCCCAGATCTCGCTCTCGTCGACATCCAGGTTGTAGTCCGTCTTCGCGTTGTTGACCGTGTAGTAGCCGGTGGACCGCATCAGCTCGGGGTGACCGAGCATCCACTCGGGTCGAGTGGCCGACGCGCGCATGCGATCAGCCGGCGCATGGCTCTCAGCGGGGATCCCGGTGAGCAGCGAGAACCTCGAGGGGGCGCAGACCGGCGCATTCGAGTACGCACGTTCGTAGAGCACGCCGCGCCTGGCGAGCGCGTCGATCGCCGGGGTGTGCGCCAGCTCGTCGCCGTAGCAGCCGAACCGTGGCGGGCAGTCTTCGCCGACGATCCAGAGGATGTTGGGACGAACCGGGCGGGTCTTCGGCTCCCGTCGCCGTTCGCGCGCGTGTTCGGTCACGACAGCGCCTCCCTGCGGCGGGCGTCGAGGGCGTGCTCGACCTTGTGGACGTCCCGCGGGTAGGTGACGTACAGCGCGGAGAGGACGACCGCGTTGATGAGGATCATCACGACGAGAACGAAGAAGAACACGGTCTGCAGGCCGAGCACGTTCGCCAGGGCGCCTGCGCCGAGGGCATAGATCACCCACGCCAACGGCTCCACGATCGTCATCAGGACGGCCAGCGCAGGCGCTCGGGACTCGGGCATGATCGATGCCATGATGATCGGCCGATTGATCGTCGGGTTGAGGCCCTGCGACAGCCCGATCGCACCCCAGCAGATCAGGTAGACCCAGAAGTGCTCGAACGCGTGCTGTGTGCCGAGAAGGGCCGCGGTGGCGAAGCACACCTGCGCGAGCTGCAGAAGCAGCACCCTCCCGCGCAGGGGCAGTTTGCGATCGATCCAGGAGACGAGCAGGCCGCCGCCGACCGTTCCGAGGAAGAACCCCAGCCCGTAGGGGACGATCGCGATGGCGGCGACCGCGTTCGAGAATCCTCGTTCGGTCACGAGGAACTGCACCCCGAACACGAGGAAGAGCATGTGACCGGACAGCAGCCGAGACAGGAGCATCACGGCGAAGGTCGGGACCTTCACCACGGACACGGCTTCGCGGAACGACTGGGCCCCGCCCCGCCGATCCGATTCGTCGAGGTCGACGAGCTGCTTCTCCGCGGCGCCGACACCGGGATCCTTGAACACGACCAGGATCCCGATCGAGGAGAGGATGCAGATGGCGCTCATGCCCCACAGCCCCCATCTCCAGCCGCTGTCGAAGCGGGAGAGCTGTCCGACGACGGGCCCGAGCAGCGAAGACAGGACTCCGGCCACGCCGAAGTAGATTCCCACGGCGCGCGCCCGGTGGGCGTCGTCGAACGAGTCTGAGATCACGGAGTTCGCGATCGGCCCGATTCCTACGAGGGTCGCGGCCATGAGGGTGTTGAACAACAGCAGCATCTCGAACGATTCTGCGAAACCGGCGAGCAGGCCGAAGACTCCTGCGAGCGCGGTGCTGACGACCATGATGGTGCGGCGGGGGACGCGGTTGGAAACGGCCACCCAGACGGGCCCGAGCGGGACGGCGACGATCTTGCCCGCTGCGGCGAGAATGCCGAGATGGCCGTTGTTGAGATCGAGCGCCTTCGCGATCGTCGGGAAGAGCGTCGACGCCATTCCCGTCTCGGCGTTCTCGATCACGTTGATGCCGGTGAGGGTGAACAGATTCCGCCAACGGTGCTTGACGTGGGAAGCCTTGTTCGCGCGGATGGTGGCCGTGGGGGTCGTGACGGTCAAGGGATCCTCCTGAATCTTCGTTGATTGGAGCGGGCGGATGGGGTGGGTCAAAGAGCGGCGAGTTCCGCGCTGAGCGCGCGAAGGACGCGGGGCGGGATCATGGCTGTCGCCGCGGCGTCGTAGAGGGTCGTGCCCGCCACGAACCCGAGCACCTCGGTGTCCGCGAGGATCGGAAGGTGCTTGTGGACGACCGTGCGAGCAGCCGGGTCGCCCAGAAGCGTACGGATGGGGGTGTGCACGCCGGAATCGGCCGCGAACTCGGTGCGGGGCGGTAGAGGAGCGGCCGCGGCCTCGGAGAGGTCGCGCTGAGCACCGACGAGGAGGTGTTCCTCCGAAGGCTCTCCGTCCCAGGGGATCCCGAGTCGTTCGAACTGACTCCTCGGCGCATCCGTCTCCCGCAGCAGGCGGGCCAGCAGGCGAAGCATGCGGAGTTCGAGGTCTTGATCCTGAAGGGGCTTCTCCTGCTTGGGATCCGTTTCGAGGTCGTACAGCAGCGTGCCGAATCGGAACGGGTTGTAGAGCGTTCGACCAGCCACTCTGAGCGGTCGCACACCCTTGGTGAAGCCGAACGGCGAAGCGAGTTCCGCGTGGAGAAGTTCGTTGACGCCGAACCGGCTTCTCATGTGAGTGGGCATCAGCGTGAACTCCTCGAGTGGCGTATTGCCGGAAGCAGCGCACGCGCGCATGTACACGTACCGGCCGTCGGTGACGTTGACGTGACCTCCGTAGATGCCGAACAGCGCACCGTCACGAGGGGCATGTCCGGCCTGGTCGTCCTCCGTCCGCAGCGGGAGGCCCTGCATGTCCGCGGGGGTCTCGATGCCGAAATGCCTGAGCAGGGTCGGCGCGATGTCGATCGTCTGCGCGAGCGCATCGCTGCGCACGCCGGACTGCTTCGTGCGCGGATCCCAGAGGAAAGCCGGCAGGTGGACCAGCTCGTCGAACCAAGGCTGCACGGACTTCGCCCACCATCCGTGCTCTCCCAGCAGGAATCCGTGATCGGTGTTGACGATGAGCAGCGTGTCTTCCCAGAGGTGATGCTCATCCATCGCGTCCAGGACGCGCCCCAGGGATCGATCGCACATCGACACCAGGGCCTTGTACTCGTTCCGCGCGTGCTCGACCTGCGACTCGGGTTCAGTGACTCGCTGATAGGGAGGCCAGTCGAAGTCCGGGCCGTCATAATTGTGGGGATACAGGGCCCGGTACTCGTCATACGTGAAGAAGGGTTCGTGCGGGTCGAAGCACTCGATCTGAAGGAACCAGTCGTCCGCGCTCGCGTTCGTACGGATGAACTCCAGGCCGGCATCGAAGGTCTTCGACTGGGGGTGATCCGCCTGCCGCTGCAGATAGCCGCGATTGATGGCGTCTTGGCGGTGGACGGCTCCACGGAACGACTTCAATGGGATGTCCGGAGTGTCCACCCGCCCCTTCCACGGGTCGCCGTCCTGCCCGCGGAAGAATTCCCACGTCGAGTATCGCGAATGGTAGGTCGCCCCGCCGTCCTCCCAATAGTGGAAGTGGTCGCTGGCGAGATGCGTGTGCACCCCGGCCTTCTTCAGCAGCTCAGGCATCGAATCGTCCCAGGGCTCCAGTGGACCCCAGGAGCGATGCAGGAAGTTATGGCGCCCCGTGTGCAGCTCACGACGCGCGGGCATGCAGGGCAAAGACCCCGCATAGAACCGGTCGAAGACCACGGTCCGCTCGGCCAGCCGCTGGAAGTTCGGCGCCACGATCTCGTCGGAGCCGTATGGCGGCAGCATGTGACGATTCAGGCTGTCGAACATGACCATGACGGCGCGCATCCGCGATCTCCTTCGATTCGATCCCGGCCGGGCGGCTTCGCCTGCTCGGCGGGAACCGAGGAATGCGACCAGTTGGTCAAACCATACGATGATGCGACCAGTTGGTCAAATCTGGGCGGGTCGATACACTCGATCCATGGCGACCGACGGAGTGAGTCCGCCGGTGGACGGCTCTCGGACCCGAGCCTCTGCGAAGGGCGACATCGTCCGCGCCGCCAGGTCGCATATCAGCCGTAACGGCTACCGCGGATCTTCGCTTCGGGCGCTCGCATCGTCCATCGGGCGCAGCCACAACGGGATCCTCCGGCACTTCCCGACGCGCGACGCCCTCTTGATGAGCGTGCTCGATATCTCGCTCTGGCATCCTCCGGCGGCAGCGTCGGCGGCGACACCCGTTGAGGACCTCCTCTCGGCGGTCCGCGCGCGGTCATCAGACGCCGAGAACCTCGGCGTCTATCTGACGCTCATGGGAGAGGCTGCTTCCTCGGATCATCCTGCTCACGCTGCCCTGTCGAAATCGGTGCGTTCTCAGAAGGCCTGGGTCGAGTCGCTCTTCCCTTCCCGGGGGGACCTGATCGCATCGGCGTGGGACGGTATCGACATCGCGGCGCGTTATGTGCCCGACCACGTATCTCCGCCGGAGGTCGTGGCGGACATCCTTTGCAGCCGCGCGCCGGCTCCGATCGACGAGGGCATGTTCGAACGGGCGCGAGCGGCGGCCCGCATCGTTCGCGCGGCCTCGGTTCCTGTCAAGGACTCTCTCTCGCGCCGCATCCTCGAGCAGGCCACGCGTTCATTCGCGGATGAAGGGTACCGGTCGGCAAGCCTGAGGTCGATCGCGAACGCACTCGGCGTCTCACATGGCTCGTTGATCTACCACTACTCGACCAAGGATCAGCTGCTCGACGCCATCCTCCGTGCGCCGGATGCCGTCGACTATCCGCTCACCGCAGCCGATGGCGGCGATGACCCACTGGAGCAGCTCGCACGCCGGCTCGAGTTCGCGGAGACACGACCGGACGTCAGCCGTTTGTACTCAGCGCTCCTGTGCGAGGCGGTGGATCCCAGTCATCCGGCGCACTCGTTCCTGCAGTCCCGATATCTGCGTGTGCTGAATCGCTTCGAGGAAGGGATCGTGTCGCTCCTCGCCTCGGGTCACATCGCTACGAGAACGACGCCCCGCAATCTCGCCATCTGGCTCACGGCGTGTTGGGACGGGCTGCAGGTGCATCGCCGGTATTCGCCGAACATCGACGTGCCCGGTGCGATCATCCAGGAGTTCAGCCACCATTTCGAACGCATCGATTGACGAGTGCGGGCGGCATCGCCTCCGCACTTCCCGCCGCGTGCGAGGATGCCCTCAGCCCTGGCGGCTCACCATCTCCGCGATCCACAGCGGCGCGAAGGGCGAGGTGCAGTTCGGCGGGGTGGGGTAGTCGGCGAGCACCTGCAGCCGTTCGCCGATCGCGATCGCGCGGTCGCGCTCCGCGGGATGGTGGATGCCGATCGTGGCGAGCGTCTCGTTCATCGCCCACTGCTCGCGCGCCGGGGCGCCGGCGAGCTCGCGTTCGATCCGGTCCAGGAGCGCATCGAGGTCGAGCCCCTCCGGACTCTTCGCGACCCGGGCGGAGGTGAGCGACCAGGCCGCGGCGCGCGCGTCGGCATCGGCGTCGTCCAGCCAGCGCACGCGCAGCTCCTCCGCGAGCGGCGACTTCTTCACGATGTACGCGACGAGCCAGTCGTGCGCCTTGGAGCTCAGGGTCTCCCGCACCATGCGGTCGAGATCGCCCGCGTCGAGGACGCGAGGCTTCGTCACGAGGATCCCGAGGAGCTGCCCCGCCACGTCGCCGGATGCCCACAGTTCTCCGGCGAGCTCCGGATCCGTGCCGATCCGCTTCGCGAGCGCACGCATCCGAGACAGGTTCGCCCCGTGGGCATCGCCGTGCCGCTCGTTGACGGCGCGCGCCTTCGGATCCTCCAGGGCGGCCAGATCGGCGAGGGCTTCGGCGAGGGTGACGGGCATGTCGCCAGCCTACGCGTGCGAAATTCAGTCGATCCGGGCCGCCCCCGCGCCGGATCCGAGCGTGGCGGGCGGATTCGACTGAGTTCGAGACCGGTTTCGGTCGACACGTGCTGCCTGCGAGACTATGGTGACGCAAACATCGTGTCGCACCCCGAGGAGAGCCATGACCGAGTCCCCGCGCGCCGCGCTCACCTACGAGGACGGGGCGCTGCGGCGCCACGGCCGTCCCTTCCGGATGCTCTCCGGCGCGGTGCACTACTTCCGTGTCCACCCCGATCAGTGGGAGGACCGGCTGCGCCGCCTCGCTGCGATGGGCGCGAACACGGTCGACACCTATATCCCGTGGAACTTCCACGAGCGGGTCGAGGGGGAGAGCGACTTCGACGGCTGGCGCGATGCCGAGCGGTTCATCCGGCTCGCGGGCGAGATCGGGCTCGACGTGTTCGTGCGCCCCAGCCCTTACATCTGCGCCGAATGGTCGAACGGCGGCATCCCGTTCTGGCTGAGCGGCCGCACCCGTTCCCTCCGCACGAGCGACCCCGCCTTCCTCGCCGCGGTCGACGCCTGGTACGACGAGCTGATCCCCCGGCTCGCCGCGCTGCAGGCGGCCCACGGCGGCCCGATCACGGCACTGCAGATCGAGAACGAATACGGATCCTTCGGCAGCGACCACGACTACCTCGTGCACCTGCGCGACGGGTTGCGCGCGCGGGGGATCGTGGAGCTGCTCACGACCGCCGACGGGACCACGGCCGACATGGTGCGCAACGGCAGCGTCGAGGGCGCGATGGGGTCGTTCACGTTCGGCACCGGCGTCGCCGAGGCGCAGCGCCTGCACGTACCTGACCAGGCGCTGCTCTGCGCGGAGCTGTGGGGCGGCTGGTTCGACCACTGGGGCGAGCACCACCACGTGCGCTCAGCCGCGAGCATGATCGGCACGGTCGAGGAGCTGCTGGCCGCGGGCGGATCCGTGAGCCTCTACATGGCGCACGGCGGCACGAACTTCGGGCTCTGGGCGGGGGCGAACCACGACGGCGTGCTGCAGCCGACCGTCACGAGCTACGACTCGGATGCGCCGATCGGGGAGGACGGATCCCTGAACGACAAGTTCCACGCGCTGCGCGCGGCCTTCGCCCCGTTCCACGACGGCGATCTCCCGCCGGTGCCGGACGCCCCGCGTCGGCAGGCCGCCGCGTCCGCATCGCTGGTGCCCGTGGCGTCACTGTTCGACGTCGCGCGCGCGGAGCCCGCCGGCGCGACGGCCCCGATGCCGCTCACCTTCGAGGAGCTCGTCGCCGAGGACGGGCTGGTCGCGTACGAGTCCGAGATCACCTACGCGCCCGCGGCGGCCCTGACGGTCGACGTGCTGCACGACCGCGCGGTCGTCTATCTCGACGGCGTGCGCCTCGGCGTGCTCGAGCGCGACGGGGTGCGGTCGCTCAACCTGCCCGCCACGGGCGGATCCGGACTGCTCACGCTCATCGTGGAGAGCCAGGGGCGGGTCAACTACGGGCCGCACACCGGCGAGGGCAAGGGCATCATGGCGGGCGTGCGGATCGGGCGCCGGTTCGCGCACGGCTGGACGCACCGGGTCCTCCCGCAGGACGCTCCGGCGGATCCCGCTGCCGCTGCTCCGGCTCCGGCCGGCGCCGGGCCGGCCGACGGCCTCGCCCGGGCGGTGTTCGACGTCGCGGATCCCGCCGATGCCTGGCTCGCCTTCCCCGGCGGCGCGAACGGCATGGTGTGGCTGAACGGATTCCTGCTCGGCCGCTATCGCGCGGTCGGCCCGCAGGTCACGCTGTACGCCCCGGCGCCGCTCTGGCGCAACGGTCGCAACGAGATCCGCGTGCTCGAGACGGACGTGCTCGGATCCGTGGTCGAGATCCGCGAGGAACCCGACTTCGGCCCGGTGGAGGAGTTCATCGGGGCCTGAGGCGCGCGCATCGCACTCGTCGTCGCTGCGCTCCTCGCTCAGGGACCGGTCTGTGGTCGGCCCCTGTGCGGGACTCTCGCTTCAGTCCTCGTCGCGCAGCCCGGCGCGGATACGACGCAGATCCTCCGTGAGGGATCCGATCAGCACCCAATGGCGTGACGAGGGCGGGCGGATGTCCAGCGGCGACGTCAGTGCCGGGATCGCGGAGGTCAGCGCCTCGGGCTCCGGATCCACCTCGGCCAGCTGCACGGCGAGGCGCACGTCGTGGCCCGCGCGGTGCAGCTGCTCGGCGATCGGCGCGACGGACCGCTCAGCGGGGAGCGCGTCGTCGTACTGGTCGACATAGGCGCGGGTCATGCCGATCACCTGCGTCACGATCGGTCCGAGGCGCTCCAGCAGCGCACGCGACGCGGCGAGCTCGGAACGGTGCCGCGAGCCGCGCGGGTTCAGCGTGAGCGACTCCTCCCCGGCGATCACCGAGGCGTCGGCCGCGTCTTTCATCGGGCGCAGCAGCCGTGCCTCGAGCATGAGCTCCTGCAGGCGGGCGGGGCTCTGCTCCACCGCGATCGCGTCGCCCAGGCGGTCGAGGGTCGCGGCGAGCTCCCCGCCGAGGAGCGTCAGGTCGCGCCGTGCAGGGGCGACCAGCACGGGCGGCACCACGGCGACGTTCACCACGAAGCCGATCGCCGCGCCGATCAGGGTCTCCAGGATCCGGTCCACCGCGTAGTCGGGGCTCGCGGAGCCGAGCGCGAGCACGAGCATCGCCGAGATCGCGACCTGGTTCGCGGTGCCAGGGGTGGCCTTGAACGACCACGCGACGACCATCGCCACCACGACCGCGAGCAGCACGACCCAGCTGAGCCCGCCGAGCGCGAGGCTCAGGAGCACCGCGATCACGACGCCGGCGATCACTCCGAAGCTGCGCTCCACGGCCTTCGCGAACGACTGGTTCACGCTCGGCTGCACCACGAGCAGCGCGGCGATCGCCGCGAACACGGGCAGGTGCCCCGGGACGAGCCAGCCCGCGACCAGCCAGGCCGCGATCGTGGCCGCCGCCGACTTCGCGACCTGCAGCAGCGGCGCGCGTCGGGCGGCACGGAGGGCGGCGAGCGGGCGCATGCTCCCACGGTAGTCCGGCCGCCTGTGCCCCGCGGGCGTGCGCGGCTCCGTGCCCCCGCCCTCCTTGACCGCGAGACTCCATCTCCGCGACGAGACTGCGCTTCTGCGGCGCTGTCTCGTCGCCCAGTTGCAGTCTCGCGGATCAGATCTGAGGTGCCTGGGGCGGAAGTTAAGGCATCTGACGGATGGGGGGAGGGGGCCTTAGCGACGAGCGTATGAGTACCGGAGGAGGAGACATCATGGAACTGAACTACGCGATGAGCTACCGCATCACCACGCTCGAGATCGAGCAGGCCGCGATCCGTGCCGAGCGCGCCAGGATGGCCGCAGAGCACGCCGACATGATCGTGCGCCGCGACGGATTCCTGCGTCGGATGCTGGGTCGGCTGCAGGACCGCCGTGCCGAGGTCGTGCCGGCCCCCGCGCCTGCGCAGGCCGCGACGGCGCCCGCCGAGCCCGCTCCCGCGAGCCGTGCGAGTGCGAGCGCGGTGCCCGCGGCAGCCACAACCCCCGCACCGATCGCCGGGCTCGTGCCCGCCGCATCCGTGCAGACCGAGGACGACGCCCGCGCGAGCGAGCTGGTCGGCTGCGGCTCGCACGCCGCATGAGCGCTCCGGCGTCCGCCTCGGCGCCCGACACCGCGACGTCCGCGCGACCTGCGACCCAGGATGCGCCCGACCTCGAGAGCCTCCCGACGACGGATCCGGCACCGGATCCACTGCCGTCGGGAGGCTCTTCCGCGTCTCGCGGGGCATCCCCCGGTTCTGCCGAGAGCGGCGCAGTGCCCGTGGCGGCGCCCGATGTCCGTGGCTGGTGGCACGATGAAGACATGTCCCTCGCCACCACGTCGGCCGCCATGGTCGGGCGCGATGCCGAACTCGCGCTCCTCGACGACGCCCTGCGCCGTTCCGGTGCCGGCGAGTCCGCCTCCGTGCTCGTGGGCGGCGAGGCGGGCATCGGCAAGTCCCGGCTGACGGCCGAGTTCCGCCGCCGCGTGGCGGACGAGGTCACCGTGCTGACGGGCTGGTGCCTCGACTACGGATCCACGCCGGCGCCCTTCGGCCCGCTCCCGGCGATCCTGCGCGGACTGCTCGACGAGCTCGGCGATCGTGCAGACGAGGCCGCAGGCCCGGGCCGCGACGCCCTGCAGCTGCTGCTGCCCGAGCGCGCGACCGCTCCGGTCGACCGGTCCGCGATCCGTCCGGAGGGGCTGCGCGAGACGATCGCGAACCTCCTCGAGGCGGCCTCCGCGACCCGTCCCGTGGTGGTCGTGATCGAAGACCTGCACTGGGCCGACGCCGCGACGCTGTCGATGCTCTCCTTCCTGCTCCGCGCCCTTGCGGGCCGCCCCGTGCTGTTCCTGCTCACCTGCCGCATCGACGAGGTGCGCCGCGGGGGCGAGGTGCGCACGTTCTTCGCCGAGGCGGAGCGCGCCCGGCTGCTCGACCGGGTCACCCTGAAGCGGCTCGACGCGATCGAGGTGCGCGACCTGGTGCAGCGCCTGCGCGGAACGGTCGACGATGCGGGGCTCGCGCGACTCATGGAGCGCAGCGAGGGCGTGCCGTTCTTCATCGAGGAACTGCTCTGCAACGTGCAGGGGCCCATGCCTGACACCCTCCGCGACGTGCTGCTCGCGCGCTTCGACGCCCTCGAGGACGACGCGAAGCGCATCGTCCGGCTGGCGTCGGGATCCGACGATCCGATCTCGCACGACCTGCTCACCACGCTCGCGGGCTTCGACGGCGAGCGTCTCGACGACGCCCTCCGCGAGGCGATGGCCACGGGCGTGCTCGCGGTGCGCGGCGACTCCGCATACGGCTTCCGGCACGCGCTGCTGCGCGAGGCCGTGCACGACGACCTGCTGCCGGGCGAGCGCGCCCGCCTGCACTGGGCCTACGCCGATGCGCTCGAGGCCTCGGGGGGATCCGCGTCCGCCCTCGCCTTCCACTGGCATCAGTCGCACGATTCGCCGCGGGCGCTCGCCGCCGCGGTCACCGCCATGCTGCAGGCCAAGAACAGCTACGCCTTCTCGACCTCCGCACGCTTCGGCGAGCTCGCCCTGGAGCTGTGGGACCAGGTGCCCGATGCGCAGGAGGTCGCCGGCATCGGGCGGATCCCGCTGCTCGCCCAGTTCGGGTCGATCCTGCGCAACGGCGGCGACGGCGAGCGGGCGCTCACCGTCGTCTCGCTCGCGCTCGCCGAGATCGACCGCGCCGAGGTCGAGCCGGCCGTGCACGCCCGGCTGCTGCGAGACAAGGCCCTCTACCTGCAGAACCTCGGCCGGCATGGATCCGTGGAGCTGCTGACCGAAGCGCTCTCGGTCATCGAGGGGCGCGAGGGCGAGGAGCGGCTGCGCACGACGCTGCTCGGCTATCTGGCAGGGCGCTACCTCGTGGGCGGGCAGCTGGAGCAGGCCGTGAGCACCGCGGATGAGGCGTACCGCGCCGCCGAGGCGATCGGCTTCGACGGTGCGATGTCGGTCGCAGGGAACCTCCGCGGCTGCGCGCGTGTGCATCTGGGGCAGGTGGCCGCGGGGCTCGATGATTTCCGGCTGTCCTGGCAGCACGCGACCGACCACGATGCGCAACTGCGCTACCGGGTCAACTACGCGGACACGCTGAACATGATCGGCCGTTTCCGCGAGGCGGTCGAGGTCGCCGAGGCCGGAGTCGCGCATTCCCGTCGGCTGGGCGTCGAGCGGGCGACCGGCTCGATCCTGTCCCACAACATGGTCGAGCCGCTCATCGAGCTCGGCGAGATCGCGCGCGCCGAGGAGGCGACCGCGCACGACATGACGATGCGCACCCTGCAGGTGTTCCGGATGTACTCGACGATGTCGCGGATCCGCACGCTGGTGTGGCGCGGCGGTATGGATGAGGCGGAGCAGCTGCTGCGCGAGTGGCGCGCGACCGCCGAGGCCGTCGCCGACGTCGAGCGACAGGTCTGGTACTCGCTGCACGATGTCGAGATCCTGATCGCGCTCGGTCTCGGGGATCCGGTCCGTGCCGCGGCGGGGCTGCGCGAGGTGATCGAGGATCCGGGGCAGCGGCTCGCGCTGCTGGGACGGATCCTGCTCGAGGGCGGTCGGGCGGTCGCGGATCTGCGCGCGGACGGCCACGGCGCGCTCGCCGAGGAGACCGCCGGGATCGTGCGAGCCGCGTGGTCGTCGCTGCCGGTCGAGCTGCAGCATCCGCACTGGGCGGCTGTGCTGATGGCTGTGCTGGATGCGGACGGGGCGCAGCTCGATGCGGCGATCATGGCTGCCGACGGCGACGACGTGCCGGCGGTGTTCCGCCCGCTCGTCCGGCTGGAGCGGGCACGGGTGTTCGTGGCGGACGGCGACAGGGCGTCCGCGGTCGACATGGCCGCGGAGGCTGCCGCATCCGCGGAGGCGCTCGGCCACGACCGGCTGCGACGGCGTACCGCGGAGTTCATCGAGGCGGCAGGGCTGCACCGCGCGGGATCGCGTGCAGCGCACGCCGCGGAGAGCGTGGAGCTCACCGCGCGCGAGCAGCAGGTGCTCGACCTCATCGCAGAGGGGCTCAGCAATCGGCAGATCGGCGAGCGCCTGTTCATCAGCGGGAAGACCGCGAGCGTGCACGTCTCCGCGATCCTGCGCAAGCTCGGCGTCTCCTCCCGCACGGAGGCCGCTGTCGCCCAGCGCGCCCGCTGAGCCGGCTGCCCTGCGAATCCCGCTCGCACGTCTCGCGAGTCGGCGGCATGCGCGGAACGACGGATCCCCGGACCGACCAACATCGGTCCGATAATGAACACGGGTTCCAGGAGAAGCGGAGAGGTCGTCATGGATACGAAGGTCGCACTCGTCACGGGGGCCTCCTCCGGCATCGGAGAGTCCGCCGCGCGCCACCTGAAGGATGCGGGCTTCACGGTCTACGCCGCCGCGCGCCGCCTGGACCGGATGGCGGGGCTGCGGGACGCCGGGGTGCACACGATCGCCCTGGACGTGACGGACGATGCCTCGGCGCAGGCCGCGGTCGCGCAGATCCTCGTGGAGCAGGGGCGGATCGACGTCCTCGTGAACAACGCGGGGTACGGATCGTATGGCGCGCTCGAGGACGTGCCGCTCTCCGAGGCGCAGGCGCAGCTCGACGTGAACGTGCTCGGACTCGCGAGGATGGCGCAGCTGGTGCTGCCGCAGCTGCGCGCACAGCGCAGCGGCACGATCATCAACATCTCTTCGATGGGCGGCAACTTCACGACCCCGCTGGGCGCGTGGTACCACGCGAGCAAGTACGCGGTCGAGGCGATCAGCGACGCCCTGCGCATGGAGTTGGCGCCGTTCGGCATCGAGGTGGTCGTCGTCCAGCCCGGATCCATCCGCACCGAGTGGGGCGCGATCGCCGCGGCCAATGTTCGGGAGACTTCCGGCAACGGCCCGTATCGGGCTCAGGCGGAGGCGGTCGCGACCACCCTCGCCGGCAGCTCATCGCCGGGAGCCAGGATGACCTCCTCGCCGGACGTCGTCGCCCGCGCGATCACGAAGGCGGCGACCGCCCGCCGGCCGCGCGCCCGCTATCGCATCGGCTTCGGTGCGAAGCCCCTGGTCTTCGCGCACCGGATCCTGCCTGCCCGTGTGTTCGACCGCCTCATCCAGCGAGGCGTGGGCATCGGCGGCTGAGCGAGGGCCGACCGCGCCGATGGGACGGCGCCGTCACACGGCGGCGGCGTCACTCGACCGGCGCCTGAGGACGAGCAGCAGCTCGTCGAACCGGCGCTGCACGAGAAGCACGCTGAGGATGATCACCAGAGCCCCCAAGGGCTCGTACCAGGTGAGGGGTTCCGCGAGCAGGATCACGCCCAGCGCGATGCCGACGAGCGGCGTGAGGTAGGTGACGCTCGCGGCGGCGACGGCGCCCCAGGCCGAGAGCACCCGGGTGTTCCAGATGTAGGCCAACCCGGTCCCCAGCACCCCGAGCGTCGTGAGCGCGAGCACCGGAGCAGGCGCGAAACCGCCGCGGATCGGCTCGAGCGCGAGGAACGGAGCGAGGAGGAGCCCGATCGCCGCGGCCGCGGTCAGCTGCACGGCGGCGGTCGACAGCGCGTCGTGGTGGTGCCGTCCCGTCACGAAGCGCTGCATCCAGGTGAAGGCGATCCCGTATGAGGCGGTCGCTCCGAGGCACGCGAGCTGCGCGGGGAAGGAGGCGAGGAAGGCCGGATCGCTCACCACCTGCCATGCGCCCATGGCCAGGGCGACGCCGCAGAGGCCGAGCAGGACGCCGACGACCTGGCCGGGATGCAGGCGAGTTCCCCGCACGGTGAGCGCCGTCGCGATCGCGGTCCAGATCGGGGTTGTCGCGTTGATGACGGCGGCGATCCCGGAAGGCAGCAGAGTCTCCGCCCACGCGAAGAGCAGGAACGGCAGGACGCACAGGAACACCGCGACGACCGTCATATGCCCCCAGATCCGCCGCTCCCTTGGCCATCGGCGCCGCGTGAGCGCCATGAGGGCGCCGAGGGTGAGCGCGCCGATGAGGATGCGGCCGATCGCGATCTGCGCAGGGCTGAAAGAGCCGAGCGAGACCTTCATCAGCAGGAAGCTCGATCCCCACGTGAGCGCGAGTGCGAGATACGCCGATGCGGTGAGAAGTGCGGAGCGCGAAGGAGCGGCCATGACTCCAGCGTCGTCCTGTCGCGACCTCGGGTCTGGCGGAAATCGGACGTGGCGATCCGGGTGAAATACAGGGTGAGATGATGCGGATTCCGGCCCCGGTCATCCCTGCGGCTGATTGACTGTTAGTCGGGCGTGCCCGGACACGCCCGCATGCGCCTCACCTCGGTTCGCCGGGGCGGGCGATCGCCGCGTCGCGAGGTGTTGCCCCCCGCAGGCTCGCGGTGCGGATGGAATCGCTCGATGAGGCGTTCTGGGGTCCGGTGGGTGCTCCGCGCACGGGACAGCGCGGAGCACCGACCCGGACCCGGCCGCCTTCAGGCGGCCTCGGCCCGTCCGCGGCGCCAGTAACCCATGAACGCCACCGAGCGTCGGTCGATGCCGAGGCCGCGCACGAGGTGGCGGCGCAGCGCCGTGATCGTGCTCGCCTCGCCCGCCAGCCACGCGTAGCAGGATCCGACCGACGACTCCGGCACCTCCCAGAGCACCTCGTCCTCGTCCGGATCCGCGAGCTCCGTCCCGGCGGGCGCGGCGCCGGCCGAGGCGGTCGTCTCGGCGACCCTCGTCTCGCCCCAGGCGTGCACGGCGGCACTCAGCCGCAGCCCGTGCGCGGCGCTTCCGCGGGCCAGCCACCGGACCGCCACGCCCTCGGGGGCCGCGAGCGGCAGCGCGTCCGCCTCGGTGGGCACCTCGATGTAGACGGATCCGGTCACGTGCGCGGGAAGCGATTCGACGATCGCGCAGATCGCCGGCACCGCGGTCTCGTCCCCGGCGATGAGCACCGACCCGGCATCGCCCGGGTTCCACTCCAGCCCGCCGGTCTCGTCGGCGCGCGCATCGGGGCCGATCACGACCAGCGGCGCTCCGGGGCCCGCGGCGGAGGCCCAGGCGGATGCGGGGCCCTCCGTGCCGTGCAGCACGAAGTCGACGTCGATCTCGCGGGTCTCGGGCCGGACAGCGCGGATCGTGTACGTGCGAATCGGATTGCGGGTCTCATCTGGGAGTTCTCGCCACCGGCGATACCACTCCATCATGCCGACCGATTCGTCGAACTGGCCGACGTCGGTGAAGGATCCGTCGGACAGCGGCAGCACGAGCTTGATCCGCTGATCGAGGCCCGCAGTGCCGAAATGCACGAGATCGGGGCCGGTCAGCGTCATGCGCAGGAAGTTCGGCGACAGCTGCTCGCGACGCGCGACGGTGGTGCGATAGGTGCGGTAGGGGTGATGTGACACGTTCATCAGGATAGGTTAGGCTCCCCTAACATGACGAATCGGGATTCCTCCGGCTCCTTCCCGGCGGCCGGACTCGTGGCTGAGGGCTTGGCGCTGCACTACGGCCGCACGCCCGTCGTGCACGACGTCGCCCTCACGCTCCGGCCCGGGTCCGTCACGGCGCTCATCGGCCCGAACGGCAGCGGGAAATCCACGGCGCTGCGGGCCATCGCGCGGCTGCACCGCATCCACGCCGGATCCGTGCGCATCGACGCCGCCGGCGCCGACCGCGACGCCGCGGCGCTGGACGCGAAGGAGTTCGCGCGCACCGTGGCGATGCTGTCGCAGTCGCGTCCGCATCCCTCGGGCCTCGAGGTGCGCGATGTCGTCGCCTTTGGCCGGCACCCGCATCGCGGCCGCTTCTCCGGCCTGCGCGACGAGGACCGCGCGGCCATCGACAGGGCGCTCGACCTCACCGGCCTTGGCGCGATGGGCGCACGTCCCGTGGACGAGCTCTCCGGAGGGGAGCTGCAGCGCGTCTGGCTGGCGACCGCGCTCGCGCAGACCACGCCCATCCTGCTGCTCGACGAGCCGACCAACCACCTCGACCTGCGCTACCAGATCGAGACGCTCGACCTCATCCGCGACCTCGCCGACGCGGGCACGGCCCTGGGCGTCGTGCTGCACGACCTCGACCACGCCGCCGCGGTCGCCGACCGCGTCGTGCTCCTCCACGACGGTCGCGTGCGCGCCGACGGCACCCCGGCCGAAGTGCTCACCGGCGAGAACCTGTCCGCGGCCTACGGGCTGCGCATCGACACCGCGCTCGACGACGACGGTCGAGTACGCGTGATCCCGCGCGGGCGGCACGCCGCACGTCGCCCCGCTCGCGAACCGCAGCCGGCCTGACCGCCGGCGGACGCGTCCGCACCGCATCCCTGCGGGTGCGCCGCACGACGGCATCCCCGCGCTGACGCGTCTCGGCGCGGCCGGATCCCCGATCTCGATCTTCCTCACCATCCCCGACCACCGACCCTGGAGAACCATGCGCAAGCCCCTCGCCGTCCTCTCGCTGCTCGCGGCGACCACCCTCGCCCTCGCCGGCTGCGGGACGACCTCCGTCGCCTCACCCACCGACAGTGCCGCACCCGCCGCGAGCGCCGAGTGCGCCAAGGACAGCACGACCACCGCCACGGGGCCGGTCAGCGTGACCGACGCCCTCGGCCGCACTGTGAAGCTCGACAAGCCCGCCGAGCGCGTCGCCGTGCTGGAGTGGCAGCAGGTGGAGGACGCGCTCTCGCTGTGCGTGACGCCCGTCGCGGTGGCGGATGCCGCCGGCTACCGCCAGTGGGACAAGGCGGAGACGCTGCCCGAAGGCGTCAAGGACGTCGGCACCCGCCAGGAGCCGAACCTCGACGCGCTGTTCCAGACCAAGCCCGACCTGGTGGTCGTCGAGGCGAAGACCCGCGACGATGCGATCATCGGCCAGCTCGAGAAGTACGGCGTTCCCGTGCTCGTGACCATCGGCGCCGATGCGAAGGACCCGGTGAAGCAACTGCTCGCGACCTTCGACCTGATCGCGCAGGCCACGGGCCGCACCGAGCGTGCCCAGGTCGTCACGACGGAGATGAAGAGCCACCTCGAGGAGGCGAAGAAGACCCTCGCCGCCGCGAAGCCGGAGAGCACCGACTTCGTCTACTTCGACGGCTGGGTCGACGGCGGCACCGTCTCGCTGCGGCCGTTCGGCACCGGTTCGCTCATCGGCGCGATCGGCGGCGAGCTGGGCCTCACGAACGTGTGGAAGGGCGAGACCGACCCCGCCTACGGGCTCGGCAGCACCGACATCGAGGGCATGACGACCGTCGGATCCGCGACGCTGCTGTACACCGGCACCGACGACCCCGACAGCGACAGCTTCATCACGGCGGCCGAGAAGAACCCGGCCTGGGCCTCGATCCCGGCGGTCAAGGAGAAGCGGACCCACGCGTTCCCGACCGGCATCTGGACGTTCGGCGGACCCCGCTCGGCCGAGAGGATCGCCGACGCGTACGTCGCCGCGTTCACCCGGTGACCCGGAGGCGATGAGCGCGATGCGGGTCGAAGAGCGGGCGGAGCCGGTCGAAGTGACGAAACGCGGCACCCCAGCGAGAGTGCGGCGTCTCGTCTCGCCTTCGGTTCGCGGGGCGACCCCGAGCACGGGCGTCCGCGCGCGCCTCGGCGCCGTCGGGGTGCTGATCCTCCTCCTGCTCGCGCTCGTCGCCGCCGCGGGCTGGCATCTGACACAGGGGACGAGCGGGGCGGTCTGGGCCGATCCGGAGATCCTGCTCGGTGCGCGCCTGCCCCGCCTCGCGGCGGGCGTCGCGGTCGGTGTCGCCCTGGGCGTGGCCGGCCTGCTCATGCAGTCGCTGGCGCGCAACTCGCTCGCCTCACCCGACACCCTCGGTGTGACGGCGGGCTCGTATCTCGCGATCACCGGGGTCGCCGCCTTCGGGATCTCGATCCCGTTCTGGGCATCGGGGATCGTCGCGTTCGCCGGCGGGCTCCTGGCCGCGGTGATCGTGCTGGGACTCGCGGGAGGGGCCGGATCCTCGACGACCCGGCTCGTGCTGGCCGGATCCGCCCTGGCCCTCGCGTTCCAGGCCGCGACCTCCGCCCTGCTGATCCTGTTCAGCGAGCAGACCAAGGGCCTGCTCGCCTGGGGGAGCGGCAGTCTGTCGCAGCTCGGCCTCGAGGCGTTCCTGCGCGCAGCTCCGGTCGTCGTGGTCGCCGGGCTGCTGGCGCTGCTCCTCGCCCGCCGCCTCGACGTGCTCGCCCTCGGCGACGACCTGGCGGCGTCCCTCGGCGTGCGGATCCGCTCCACGCGCATCCTGGGGATCCTGCTGTCGGTGGTGCTGACCGCGACCGCCGTCACCCTCGCCGGCCCGCTCGGCTTCGTCGGACTGTGCGCGCCGGTGCTCGCGCGGCTGCTCGTGCGGATCGTGCCCGGCCTCGGCCGGCACGCGCTGCTGCTGCCCGCGTCCGGTCTCATCGGCGCGCTCGTGGTGATCGTCGCCGACGCCCTGCTGCGGCTCGTCATCGGGGCCGAGGGCGCGATCGCCGTGCCCACGGGGGTGGCGACGACCGTGCTCGGATCCGTCGTGCTCGTGGTGATGGCGCGGCGGCTGCGCGATTCCGGACCCACGCGGCGTCCGCCGTCGATCCGGTTCGGCGTGCGGGGGCCGCTGCGCTTCCGGCTCGTGCTCGCGATCTCGGCAGTGCTCGTGGTCGTCGTCGTGATCGCCGGGATGCTGCTGGGCGCGACGCCGCTGCTCACCGGGGATGTGCTGCTCTGGCTGCAGGGGCAGGCGCCCCCGCAGATCGCGTTCGCGCTGGACGAGCGGGCTCCTCGGGTGATCGCCGCCGTCACCGCGGGCGCGGCCCTCGCGCTCGCCGGATGCCTCACGCAGGCCGTGAGCCGCAACCCGCTCGCGGATCCGGGCCTCCTCGGCATCACCGGCGGGGCGGGGCTCGGAGCCGTGCTCGTGGTGACGAGCGCCGCGGCCTCGACGTTTGGCATGCTCGTGGCGGCGGTGGTCGGCGCGATCGCGGCCTTCGCGCTCGTGTACCTGCTGGCCTGGCGCGGCGGACTCAGCGCGGACCGGTTCATCCTGATCGGGATCGGTGTCTCGTCGGCGGCGGTCGCGCTCACGTCGTTCGTGCTGCTGCGGTCGAGCCCGTTCGACACCCCGAAGATCTACACGTGGCTGAGCGGCACGACCTACGGCCGGATCTGGGATCAGGTGGTGCCGTTGGCCGTGGTGCTGCTGATCACGCTGCCCGTGGTGCTGCTGCGCCGCCGGGAGCTCGACCTGCTCGCGCTCGACGAGGACACCCCGCGCGTGCTCGGCGTGAAGCTCGAGCGCTCGCGCCTGCTGATCCTCGCGGTCGCCGCGCTGCTCGCGGCGTTCAGCGTGGTGGCGGTCGGGGTCATCGGCTTCGTCGGTCTGGTCGCCCCGCACGCGGCGCGCGCCCTGGTCGGCGCCCGGCATGCGCGTGTGGTCCCGGTCGCGGTGCTGCTGGGCGCAGTGCTGGTGGGCCTCGCGGATGCGGTGGGCCGCACGGTCATCGCCCCCGCGCAGCTGCCCGCGGGGCTCGTGGTCGCGGTGCTCGGCGCCCCGTACTTCGTCTGGCTGCTCTGGCGCTCCCGCGACGTGTGAGCCCGGGCTGCCCTCGGTCCGGTCCCTGAGCGAGGAGCGCAGCGACCGATGATCGGTCCCTGAGCGAGGAGCGCAGCGACGAGACGAAGGGCGCTCAACGACCCCGAAGGGGGTCAGGCCGGGTCCAGCACCAGGCGGTAGCCCATGCCCTGCTCGGTGAGCAGGTGCTCGGGGGCGCTGGGGGTGCGCTCGAGCTTCTTGCGCAGCTGCGACAGGTACAGCCGCAGGTAGCCGGTGTCCGTGATCTGCTCGGTGCCCCAGATCTCGCGCAGCAGCTCCTGCCGCGTCACGAGCGCGCCGGGATGCCGGGCCAGGTGCTCGAGGATCTGCCACTCCGTCGGCGTAAGGTGCACGCGGGATCCGCCGCGCGTCACCGCCTTGGCCGCCAGGTCCACCTCCACCTCGCCGAACGCAACGGACGACTCGGCGGGAGCCCCGCCGCGACGGCGGGCGAGGGCGCGCAGCCGTGCGAGCAGCTCGTCGACCTGGAACGGCTTCGTGACGTAGTCATCGGCGCCCGCGTCGAGCGCCTCGACCTTGTCCGCGGATCCGGTCCGTCCCGACACGACCAGGATCGGCACGTCGCTCCAGCCGCGCAGCGCCTCGATCACGGCGATCCCGTCGAGCTTCGGCATCCCGAGGTCGAGCAGCACGATGTCGGGGTGCGCCTGCGCGGCCATCGCGATCGCGGCGGCGCCATCCGGAGCCGCGATCACGTCGTAGCCGTGCGCGGCGAGCGTGATCCGCAGGGCGCGCACGAGCTGCGGGTCGTCGTCGGCGACGAGCAGTTTCATCGCGGGTCCTCCTCGGTGGGCGTATTCAGGTCGTTCCCGTCGCGAAGACTGCCGCTTTCCGCGCGGTTTTCCGGCACCTTTCGCGACGGGAGCGAGAAGAGGGATCCGGTCTCGGGGCCGGGGCCGTCGACGAGGGCGTCGGGATCCGGAACCTCCGGACCGGGAGCCTCCGTGAGCGGCAACGACACCACCATCGTGAGGCCGCCGCCGGGGGTGTCCTCGGCCGTCAGCGTACCGCCCATGCCCTCGGTGAAACCGCGGGACAGAGCGAGGCCGAGGCCGAGACCTGTCGTGTTGTCGGTGTCGCCGTGCCGCTGGAACGGCAGGAACGCGCTCTCGCGCTGATCCTCGGGGATGCCCTCGCCGCGGTCGGCGACGCGGATCTCCGCGCGCTCGCCGAGCCGGCTCGTCGACACGATCACCCGGACGCCTGCGGGCGAGTGCCGCACGGCGTTGGTGAGCAGGTTCACGAGCACGCGCTGCAGGAGCACCGGATCCGCGCGCAGTCCCGGCAGCGCCGGATCCAGGGCGAGCTCGACATCGGCGGGACCGAGCGACAGCTCATCGAGCGCCGAGACCACGCCGCCCCCCGCGTCCACCCGGGCGAGCGACACGGCCAGGACTCCTGCCTGCACGCGGCTGACATCGAGCAGGTCCGTCACGAGGCGGGACAGGGTGGCGAGGCTCTCGTCGGCGGTCTCGACGAGCTCGGCGCGGTCCTCCGCCGACAGGCGGTGTGCGCTGCGGAGCCCGCCGACCGCGGCGACGGCGGCCGCGAGCGGCCGGCGCAGGTCATGACTGAGCGCGGAGAGCAGCGCGCTGCGCACCTGGTCGGTCTCGGCGAGCACCGCCGCCTGGCTCGCGGTCTCGCGCAGATCCGTGTGCTCGATCGCCGCGGCGAGCTGGGCGACGATCGCGTCGAGCAGACGGCGGCCCGCGGCGTCGAGATCGGCCCCGTGCAGTTCGAGGACCGCGCGCGGGCGTCCGTCCGTACCGACGCCGACCGGAACCGTCTCGACCTGCGGTGCAGTCATCGCGGCAGGCCCCAGTCGTGCCGCCGCGGATTCGCCGGACGTGGAATCGGAGGGATCCGTCCCGTCGATGTGCCCCGCCAGCGGCTCCCCGTCGGCGGCGATCACCGTGCCGTCGGGGGAGAGCAGCCGGATGCCACTCAGCCCGAACGCCTCGCGCGCCCGCGCGACCAGGGCCGTGGGGGCGCTGTCGCCGCGCAGCACGTTGCCCGCCACGGCGGCGAGCAGCTCGGCCTCTCCGGCGGCGCGCTGGGCGGCACGGGCTCGCCGGGCGGCCTGGTCCACGACGATGCTCACGAGCACCGCGATCACGACGTACAGGACGAGCGCGAGGGCGTGCAGCGGATCCGCGATCGTCACCGTGAAGAGCGGTTCGACGAAGAGGAAATCGAGCGTGATGCCGCTCAGCACCGCGGCGAACAGGGCGGGGCGGAGCCCGCCGATGAGGGCGACCACGACGACGAGCAGCTGGTAGCTCAGCACGTCGCTCGTGATGGATCCCGGCGCCTTGAGCGCGAACAGCAGCCACGAGAGCAGCGGTCCGCCGACCAGGGCCACCGCGAAGCCGATCAGCTGGCGTCGCCACCCGAGGGCTCCGCCGCTGATCGACGGGAGCGGTCCGCGGCGGCCGGCCGCGGCATGCGTGACGATGTGCACGTCGATGTCGCCGGAGCGGCGGATGATCTCCGCGCCGATGCCCGGCCCGGTGAGCGCCGCGGAGAGGCGGGAGCGCCGGCTCACGCCGATCACGAGCTGGCTCGCGTCGACGGACTGCGCGAACTCCACCAGCGTGCCGGGCACGTCTTCGCCGACGAGCTGGTGGTAGCTGCCGCCGAGCGATTCCACGAGGCCGCGCTGGGCGCTCAGCGCCCCTGGGCGGTCGCCGCGCAGTCCGTCCTGCGTCGTGACGTGCACGGCCAGCAGCTCGCCGCCGGCCGAGCGCGCGGCGATCCTCGCGCCGCGGCGCAGCAGGGTCTCGCCTTCAGGGCCGCCGGTGAGGGCGACGACCACGCGCTCGCGGGCCTGCCAGGCGCTGTCGATGCCGTGCTGGGTGCGGTAGCTGCGCAGCGCGCTGTCCACCTCGTCGGCCAGCCACAGCAGCGCCAGTTCACGCAGGGCGGTGAGGTTGCCGAGGCGGAAGTAGTTCGACAGGGCGGCGTCGATCCGCTCGGCCGGATACACCTGACCCGCCGAGAGGCGGTCGCGCAGGGTCTGCGGGGCGAGATCAACGACCTCCACCTCGTCGGCCCCGCGGATCACCGCATCCGGCACGGTCTCCTGCTGCACGACCCCGGTGATCTTCTCGACCACGGCGTTGAGCGACTCGATGTGCTGCACGTTCACGGTCGTGATGACGTCGATGCCCGCGTCCAGCAGCTCCTGCACGTCCTGCCAGCGCTTGGCGTTGCGGGATCCTGGCGCGTTCGTGTGCGCCATCTCGTCGATGAGGGCGAGCGCGGGCCGGCGCGCGAGCACCGCGTCGACGTCGAGTTCGTCGAGCTGCACCCCGCGATGCGACACGGTCCGGCGCGCCACCTGCTCGATGCCCCTGGTCTGCGCGAGCGTCGCATCGCGGCCGTGCGTCTCCACGATCCCGATGACCACGTCGCGCCCGGCCTCGGACAGACGGCGCCCTTCTCCGAGCATCTCGTAGGTCTTGCCGACGCCCGGCGCCGCGCCGAGCAGCACGCGCAGTCGGCCGCGGGCTCCGGATCCGCCCTCGCGCCTCGCGCCCATCATCGCCTCGCTCACTGCACGTGCCCTCTCGTCGCCGCGTCTCACCGCTGCAGGGCGTCGAGGGCCTGGTTCAGCGCGAGCACGTTCACCCGCTCTTCGCCGAGGAATCCCGCATCGCGCGTTTGAATCCTAGACTCCACCAGCGTGCGCACGGCGGACGCATCCAGGCCGCGCGCCTCGGCGACCCGGTTCACCTGGAGCAGCGCGTAGGCCGGGCTGATGTGCGGGTCGAGCCCCGAGGCCGAGGCCGTGACGGCATCGGCGGGCACCGCGGACTCGGCGACGCCCTCACGGGCCGCGATCGCGGCACGGCGCTCGGCGATCGCCTTCACGAGGTCGGGATTGTTCGGGCCGAGGTTGCTGCCGCCCGAGGCTGTGGGGTCGTAGCCCTTCTCGCCCGCCGCGGACGGACGGGGCTGGAAGTACTGCGGCAGGGCGTCGCCCTTCGCGTCGGTGAAGGACTGGCCGATGAGGGCGCTGCCGACCGGGGCCTCGCCGCCGGTCCAGCCGCCCGTGGCGTTCCCCTCCGCGTCGACGAGGGATCCGTTCGACTGCCAGGGCAGCACGAGCTGGCCGATGCCGGTGAGGGCGAGCGTGTAGCCGACGCCGAGGAGCAGGGTGAGCACGAGCATCGCGCGGACGGCGACGCCGGTGAGGCGGACGGTGCCGCGGAGGTTCGACATGGTGTGCCTTTCGGGGAAGGGCGTGGATCAGAAGCCGGGGATGAGGGCGACGACGAGGTCGATGAGTTTGATGCCGACGAACGGGGCGATGACGCCGCCCACGCCGTAGATCAGCAGGTTCCGCTGCAGGATCTGCGAGGCGCTCGCCGGCCTGTACTTCACGCCGCGCAGGGCGAGCGGGATCAGGAACACGATGACGATCGCGTTGAAGATGATCGCGCTCGTGACGGCGGATGCCGGCGAGTGCAGCTGCATGATGTTGAGCGCTGCGAGCCCCGGGAACGCGCCCATGAACATCGCCGGGATGATCGCGAAGTACTTCGCGATGTCGTTCGCGAGCGAGAACGTGGTGAGCGCGCCACGGGTGATGAGCAGCTGCTTGCCGATGCGCACGATGTCGATGAGCTTGGTCGGATCCGAGTCGAGGTCGACCATGTTCCCGGCCTCCTTGGCGGCCGAGGTCCCGGTGTTCATGGCGACGCCGACATCGGCCTGCGCGAGCGCGGGGGCGTCGTTGGTGCCGTCTCCGGTCATCGCGACGAGGCGCCCGCCCTCCTGTTCACGGCGGATGAGGGCGAGCTTGTCCTCAGGAGTGGCCTCGGCGAGGTAGTCGTCCACGCCGGCCTCGGCCGCGATCGCCTTCGCCGTGAGCGGGTTGTCGCCCGTGATCATCACGGTGCGGATCCCCATGCTGCGCAGTTCCTGGAACCGCTCCGACAGCCCCTCCTTGACGACGTCCTTGAGGTGCACGACGCCGAGGATCCGGGCTTCTCCTGCCGAAGAGACCACCGCCACCACGAGCGGGGTGCCACCCGAGGCGGCGATCTCGTCGGCGAAGCGGGCCGCCTCGTCGGCGCCGGCGCCGGATCCGGACGTCTCGATCCAGGCGCGGATCGCGGATCCTGCGCCCTTGCGGATCTGCGATCCGTCGGCCAGATCCACCCCGCTCATGCGCGTCTGCGCCGTGAAGGGCACGGTCTCCGCGCCCTGGGGCGCGGTGGCCGTGATGCCGCGAGCGGCGGCGAGCTCGACGATCGAGGCACCCTCGGGCGTGGGGTCGGCGAGCGAGGACAGAGCCGCCGCGTGCAGCAGCTCCTCCGCAGAGACCCCGGTGACCGGCAGCACATCGGTGGCGCGACGGTTGCCGTAGGTGATGGTGCCGGTCTTGTCGAGCAGCAGCGTGGTCACGTCTCCTGCGGCCTCGACCGCGCGGCCCGACATCGCGAGCACGTTGCGCTGCACGAGCCGGTCCATTCCGGCGATGCCGATCGCGCTCAGCAGCGCTCCGATCGTGGTCGGGATGAGGCACACGAGGAGGGCGATCAGCACCGGGATGCTGACCGGCGACGCGGAGTACGACGCGATCGGGTTGAGCGCGATCACGACCACGAGGAAGACGATCGACAGGCTCGCAAGCAGGATGTTGAGTGCGATCTCGTTGGGCGTGCGCTGCCGGTCTGCGCCCTCGACGAGCGCGATCATGCGGTCGACGAAGGTCTCGCCCGGTTTCGAGGTGATCCGCACCACGATCCGGTCCGACAGCACGCGGGTGCCGCCGGTCACGGCGCTGCGGTCGCCGCCCGACTCGCGCACCACAGGGGCGCTCTCCCCGGTGATCGCCGATTCGTCGACGGTCGCGATGCCGGCGATGATGTCGCCGTCGCCGGGGATCGGCTCGCCCGCGACCACGATCACGACGTCGTCGCGGCGCAGGTCGGAGGACGAGACCTCCTCGGTCGCCGCGCGCTCCGCCGACGGATCGGAGGAGGCGTCGTAGCCCGTGACGCGGCGGGCCATGGTGCTCGTGCGGGTCTTGCGCAGCGTGGCGGCTTGCGCCTTGCCGCGGCCCTCGGCGACCGACTCCGCGACGTTCGCGAACAGCACTGTGAGCCACAGCCAGACCGCGATCGACCAGGTGAAGCCGTTCGGCACCGGCGTGCCGCCGGACTCCGCGGCGCCGGATCCGAGGAACGGCTCGGCGATCGCCAGGACCGTGGTGAGCGCGGCCCCGGCCCAGACCAGCAGGATCACGGGGTTGCGCAGCAGCGTCGCGGGGTTGAGCCGGCGCAGTGCGCCGGGGAGCGCCCGCACGAGCTGCGACCAGCCGAACGCGCGCTGCGGGCGCTTCGGGGATCCGGATCCGGACCCGGGGTGCGGCTCCGGAGCCGGGTGGGTGAGCCCTTCGACAGGCTCAGGGACCGAGGGGGTGATGACGGTCATCGGACGAGTCCTTCTGCGAGCGGCCCGAGCGTGAGCACGGGGAAGTAGGTGAGGGCGGTGACCACGACGGAGACCGCGATGAGGAGCCCGACGAACTGCGGGCGGTGCGTGGGCAGCGTTCCCGCCGTCTCCGGCACGCGCTGCTGCTGGGCGAGGGATCCGGCCAGCGCCAGGACGAACACGATCGGGATGAACCTGCCGAGCAGCATCGCGACGCCGAGTGCGGTGTTCAGCCAGGGGGTGTTCGCGGTGAGCCCGGCGAAGGCGGATCCGTTGTTGTTCGCCGCCGAGGTGAAGGCGTACAGCACCTCGCTGAGGCCGTGCGGGCCGGGATTGAGGATCGAGGTGTTCTCGACGTCGGCGCGGATCGGCGGGATCGCGAAGCTCAGTGCGGTGCCGGCGAGCACGAGGGTCGGCGTCACCAGGATGTAGAGGCTCGCGAGCTTGATCTCGCGCGGGCCGAGGCGCTTGCCGAGGTACTCGGGGGTGCGGCCGACCAGCAGCCCGCCCACGAACACGGCGATCACGGCGAGGATGAGCATGCCGTAGAGGCCCGATCCGACGCCGCCGGGGGCGACCTCGCCGAGCATCATGTTGATCATCGGCATCATGCCGCCGAGGGCCGTGTAGGAGTCGTGCATCGAGTTCACGGCACCGGTGGAGGTGAGCGTGGACGCGGTGCCGAAGAGGGTGGATCCGAGGATCCCGAAGCGCTGCTCCTTGCCCTCCATCGCGGCTCCGGCCAGCTGCGGCGCGGCACCCTGGCCGTTCACCTCGAAGGCGCTCAGCGCGACCAGGGAGGCCAGGAAGATCGTGCCCATCACGGCGGCGATCGCGTAGCCCTGACGGTGGTCGCCGACGATCCGCCCGAACGTGCGGGGCAGTGCGAAGGGGATCGCCAGGATCAGCAGGATCTCGAGGAGATTGGTCCACGCGGTCGGGTTCTCGAACGGGTGCGCGGAGTTGGCGTTGTAGAAGCCGCCGCCGTTCGTGCCGAGGAGCTTGATGGCCTCCTGCGAGGCGACGGGCCCGCCGGGGACCGACTGCGCGGCGCCCGCGACCGTGTGCAGGTCGGTGAAGCCGGAGAGGTTCTGCGCCACGCCTCCCGCGATGAGGGCGAGCGCCGAGAGGATCGCGAGGGGCAGCAGCAGCCGAATCAGGCCGCGGATGAGGTCGACCCAGAAGTTGCCGATCGTCGCGCTGCCGCGGCGCGCGAAGCCGCGCACGAGGGCGATCGCGACGGCGATCCCGACCGCGGCCGAGGTGAAGTTCTGCACGGCGAGGCCGGCGAGCTGCACGAGGTGGCCCATGGTCTGCTCCGGCGAGTACGACTGCCAGTTGGTGTTGGCGACGAACGACGCGGCGGTGTTGAACGCCAGGCCCTCCGGCACCGCGGGCAGGCCGAGCGAGAGCGGCAGGATCTGCTGCACGCGCTGCAGCAGATAGAGCAGGAGCAGCCCGACCACGGAGAACGCGAGCACGCTGCGGGCGTAGGCGCGCCAGGTCTGTTCGGAGGAGGCGTCCACGCCGATCAGGCGGTAGATGCCGCGCTCCACGCGCAGATCCTTCGCTCCGGTGTAGACGCGCGCCATGTAGTCGCCGAGCGGGCGGTACAGCAGCACGAGGACGGCGATGAGGGTGGCGGCCTGCAGCACGCCGAGCCAGATGTCCGCGGCGCCCATCAGAACTTCTCCGGGGCGACGAGGGCCACCACGAGGTAGCCGATCGCGGCGATGGCGAGGACGGCGGCCACGATCTCCACGACGATCACAGCTTCTCCACCCCCTTCGCGATCAGCGCGACGAGGGCGAACACGGCGAGCACGAGGGCTGCGTAGATGATGTCGAGCACGGATCCGATCGAACCGGTTCCGTCACCGCGAGCGGGGGTTCCTCACGCTTTGCTCACGCCCTGCGCCGGGAACCCATGCGGGTCCCACACGCGGCGGGCAGGATCCGCGTCGGGCGCGTCAGAAGTGCATCTGCTTCATCGTGCCGTACTTGATGAGGATCTCCTCCAGCTCGGGCTCGTCCGCCAGAGGCTCGAACCGGATCGTCTTCGACGCACCGTCCGAGAGCACGATGTCGGTTCCGTTCGAGACGAGCAGCCTCTCCCACGGCGCCGACCACACGAGATTCTGGGCGGCGTCGACGGCACGCACGCCGGTCGCGTCGAGCTCGACGCTCGTCACCTTGTCGCGCCCCTTCACCGTGAAGCGCACGGGGAATTCGCTGCCCTCCCATTCCCGGAAGTAGACCGAGAGGCCGAGCTTCGCCTGCGGCCACCCGGCGCGGAGGCTCCGCGAGATCCGCGAGACATGGACCTCCTGCTCGATCCGGTCGCCGTCGGCCCCCGCCCACGCGAGCACGAGACTGCCGCCGATGAGATAGGTGGCCCGGAACAGCTCCTCCTGGCGCTTGTCCGAGGCGTCGAGGTCGGAGCTCTCGAGGAACGGCTGGCCGCCGATCGACGCCTGGCGCACGGTGAAGGTGCGCTGTGTGGCAGCGCGCTTCCGTCGTGTGCTCAGCACACCGAACACGATGATGCCGATGAGTACCAGCACGCCTACGCCGAGGAAGATCAGGATCCCAGTGTCATCGTCCACGGACGCAGGATACCGTGAATTGAATACTCATTCAGCCATCGCTTCGGCCCGGCTGAGGAACGGCCTGATCGATCGGCCGGGCCTGGTGTGAAGGGGCTTCGGAGGGCGCCGGGTCGTGCACCGGGGGTGTGCGGTGGTGGTTGTTTCGTCCTCCACAGGTTGCGTTTCGGGGGAGTTCTGCATGGTTCAGAAATATGGACTGATCTGGGGGTTCGAATGTCGGTGGCCCCGTGTTGGATGGGGGTATGAGATCGAGTCCGGCGGAGGTTCTGCAGCAGGTGGATGACCTGCTGGCGGGGTTGTGCGCGTCGGTGGAGATGGGCGCGGGGTTCGACGGGGTCGATGGCGCTGGTTTGGTGTCGGCGTTGGTGGTGGCCGGGTCGGTGCGGCGGCGGGTGGATGCGGTGCTGACCGGGTTGGTGGGGCAGGTCGCGGATCGGGATCGGCGGGTCGTGGAGGAGCGGGTGTCGCCGGTGGCGGGGTGTCGGGATGTGACGGAGCTGTTGCGGCGGGCGTTGCGGACCGATGTGGGCACGGCGCGGGGGTTCGTGCGCGCCGCCGGTTTCACGCACCGGGAGGTGCTGCTGTCCAGTGGCGGGTTGGGTTCGGCGGTGTTCCCTGCGATGGCGGAGGTGTTGCGGGACGGGGTGGTCTCGGTGGCGGGGTTGCTGGCAGCGGTCGGTCCGGTGCAGCGGGCGGGGAACCGGATCAGCGCGGAGGAGCGGGAGGTGGTGGACGGGTTGCTCGCGCGTACGGCGCGGGGGGAGGATCTGCCGGATGAGCAGGGGCGTCCGGGGCCTTGTCCGTCGACGGATGAGTTGGCGGATTTCTCGCGGGTGTTGATGTTGCGGTTGGATCCGGACGGGGCCGAGCCTGAGGATCGGGCGGGGGAGCGGAACAGGGCGTTGCGGGTCGGTGCGCTCCGGGATGGGGTGCACCCGGTCTCGGGTGGGCTGCTGCCCGAGGTCGCCGCGCAGTTGCAGCGTCTGAACGATGCGCTCAACAATCCGGCCGCGACCGGATCACCGTCGCTGTCGGCACCATCGTCGGGTTCGGGGACTGGGCCGGTCGCGTTCCGCGCCGACGACACCGTGTCAGACAAGACCGGTGGCGGCTCGGATGCCAGCCCCGACACGGTAGACGGGCTTCCCGTCCCGGACGAGGCCCGTACTCCGGCGCAGCGGAACCATGACAACCTCGCGATGATCTTGCATGCGGCTGCCGCGTCCGCTGGCATGCCTCAGTTGGGTGGTGCTGCCCCGACCCTGGTGGTCTCGGTGACCGCGGAGGACTATGTCTCCGGGACCGGGCGGGCACGCCTGGAAGGCACCGGCGGGGACGTCCCGGTCTCTGTCGCCCGGCACACGGCCTGTGCGGGTGGGATCCAGCGGGTCCTGTTCGACGAGCGGGGCCAGATCGTCTCGATCGGCACCACGGCCCGCATCTTCACCGCCGTGCAGCGTCGCGCGATCGTCCTCCGCGACCGGGAATGCGTGATCCCCGGCTGCCACGTCCCCGCGACCTGGTGCGAGATCCATCACGTCCAGGAACACGCCCGCGGGGGCCCCACGCATACGAGCAACGGTGTCGCCCTGTGCTGGCATCACCACCGCACTCTGGAGACTTCGGGCTGGCAGGTCCGCATGCGCCACGGGGTCCCCGAGATCCGAGGCCCGCACTGGTGGGACCCCTACCGTGGCTGGCACCGGCCCCGCACCAAGGATGCCCGTTTCGAAGCGCGCACTTAGCGGTGTTCCGGTAGTGGATCCAGCAAAGTGCGCGCTTCGAAACGGGAGGGACGGCCGGAGCCGGGTCAGCCCTTCTCGGGCGGGCCGGCGGGGCGCTGCGCGCGGCGGCCGGGCTGGGCGTTCGCGTCGCCGTAGAGCGGGCGGCCGGCGCGCTGCTGGCCGGGCACGGGGCGGGAGCGGCGTCCGTAGATGAGCTCGGAGGAGTCGAGCAGCCACGGCACGAGCGTGATCGTGACGCCGTGCACCATCATCAGCTGGGTGGCCACGCGGCGCGCGCGGCGGTTGTGCAGGATCGACTCCCACCAGTGCCCCACGATGTACTGCGGCAGGTACACGGTGACCACCGCGGGCCCGTGCTTCTGCCGGTACTTGTTGATGTACGCCTCGACCGGCGCCGCGTAGTGGCGGAAGGGCGACTCCACGATCACGAGGGGGATCGGGATCCGGTGCTGCTGCCAGTCCTTCTGCAGCTGCACGCCGTCCTCCGGGTTGGCGGCGACGTGCAGCGCGATCGTCTTCTGGTGCTTGGCGGCGATCGCATAGTCGATCGCCTTGATCACCGGCTTCTGCAGCCGGTTGACGAGGATGATCGCGACATCGCCCTCGGATCCGAAGTGGGTCGTGTCGTCGATCGAGATCTCGTGCTCGACGTCGCGGTAGTAGCGCTTCACGCCCATCATGAGCAGCGCGAGGACGGGGATCGCGATGAACACCATCCAGGCGCCGTGCGTGAACTTGGTGACCGTGACGATCACGAGCACCGCGATCGTCATGGACGCGCCGAGGGAGTTGATCGCGAGGCCCGTGTAGGCCGTGCGGCGCACGGGTTGCGCGTCCTTCACGCTCATGACCTTGGTCCCGGCCAGCAGGCGCCGCCAATGCCGCACCATGCCGACCTGGCCGAGCGAGAACGACACGAAGACGCCGATGATGTAGAGCTGGATCAGGTTCGTGAGGTTCGCCTGGAACAGCACCAGTACGCCGATCGCGGCGATGCCGAGCAGGATCATGCCGTTCGAGAACACGAGGCGGTCGCCGCGGGTGTTCAGCGCCTTGGGGGCGTAGCCGTCTCGGGCGAGCACGGCGCCGAGCAGCGGGAAGCCGTTGAACGCGGTGTTGGCGGCGAGGAGCAGCACGCACGCGGTCGCGGCCTGGATGATGAAGAACGGCAGGGATCCGCCGCCGAAGACGGCCGAGGCGATCTGCGCCATGAGCGACTGCTGGGGGAGTGCGCAGTTGAAGCCGACCAGGTCGCGGCACGGGTTCTCCGCGTAGTGCACTTGGGTGATCAGCCCGAGCGCGGTGAGGCCGGTGAACAGCAGGATCGCGATCCCGCCCATCATCGCGAGCGTCGCCTGCGCGTTGCGGATCTTCGGGATCCGGAACGCCTGCACGCCGTTGGAGACGGCCTCGACGCCGGTCAGGGCGGAACAGCCGCTGGAGAACGCGCGCAGCACGAGCAGGATGACCGCCGCGTTCGCGAGCTGGTCGCCGTGCATCGTGTACTGCGCGCTCTCGGCGATCGGGGCGTCGCCGAGGAAGGTGCGCACCAGGCCCGTGACGATCATGACGGCGACGGATCCGACGAAGACGTACGTCGGGATCGCGAAGAACGTGGACGCCTCGCGCACGCCGCGCAGGTTCACGACCACGATGAGGATGACGAAGCCGACCGCGAGCTCGACGCGCCAGGGGTCGAGCTGCGGCACCGCGGAGATGATGTTGTCCACGCCGGAGGCGATCGACACGGACACCGTGAGGATGTAGTCGACGAGGAGGGCTGCAGCCACGACGACGCCGGGGATCTCGCCGAGGTTCTTCGACGCGACCTCGTAGTCGCCGCCGCCCGAGGGGTACGCCTGGATGAGCTTGCGGTAGCTCAGCACGATCACGATCAGCAGCAGGACGACGGCCGCGGCGACCCAGGGCGCGAAGGCGAGGAACGCCAGACCGCCGAGCCCGAGGGTCATCAGCATCTCCTGCGGGCCGTAGGCCACGGAGGAGAGCGCGTCGGATGCGAAGATCGGCAGCGCCATCCGTTTCGGGAGGAGCTGTTCGTTCGCCTTCTCTGTGCTGAGCGGCTCCCCGAGCAGGATGCGTTTGGCTACCTGCGGGGCGTCGGCGCTCTCACGGCTGTCATTTGCCACGAGCGGCTAAATTACGCCTGGAACGGGGCGGATGCAATTTCGCGCGCGGGTTGTTGCATCACTGTTCCATCACTCTTTGCCGTCGGCGGCCCCCGGGCGTGTCCGGAACGGGTAGATGCGAGGGTCCGGAGAGCGCTCTCTCGACGACTCGTTGGTCCGCTCAGAACGAACACACAGGAGATCCGAACTCCTTTTGCGTAGCGTCGCAGACATGAGCATGGCCCCCCTGGACGACGATGCGCTGAACCAGACCCTGTCCGAGGCGCGCGAGCTGCGCGACGAGTTCCAGCGGTTCCTGCACGAGTACGAGTTCGGGATGCGCGAGATCGAGACCAAGATCTCGATCCTGCGGGACGAGTTCACGCACCACCACTCCTACAACCCGATCGAGCACGTGAAGAGCCGGGTCAAGACGCCCGACAGCATCGTGGAGAAGGTGGCCCGCCGGGGGATCGAGCCCGACTTCGACACGATCCGCGCCAACATCACCGACATCGCCGGCGTGCGCGTGACGTGCAGCTTCGTCGCCGACGTCTACCGGCTGTTCGACCTGCTCGCCGCACAGGACGACATCACCGTGCGCATCGTGAAGGACTACATCGCGACGCCGAAGGCCAACGGCTACCGCAGCCTGCACGCGATCCTCGAGGTGCCGGTGTTCCTCTCCTCCGGCCCGATCATGGTGCCCGTCGAGGTGCAGTTCCGCACGATCGCGATGGACTTCTGGGCGAGCCTCGAGCACAAGATCCACTACAAGTTCCAGGGCCAGGTGCCCGCGCACCTCGTGGACGACCTCACCGCCGCGGCGGACGCCGCGAGCGAGCTCGACGAGCGCATGGAGCGGCTGCACCACGAGGCGCACGCCCCGCTCGCCGCACTGCCGCCCGTCCGCGTCGACGTCTGAGCGCGGATCCGGTCAGACGCGGTTCTGGATCCTCCGGTCGTCATTCTGAAGGACGTCTGCAGTTCCGCAGGACGAATCGGGCGGATCCGTCCTGCAGAGTTACAAAAGTCCTGCAAAGTTGCTGCGCGTCAGGGCGCGTGTCAGTCCAGGAACTCGCGGGCGGCGACCGTCAGGGCCTGCACGCCGACTTCGATCGTCGGGTGGATCTCGACGGCGAAGAACGGCGAGTGGTTCGTGGCGATCTCGCTGTCGACCGTGTCGTTCGCCACAGCTGTCGCGTAGCGGACCGGGTCGACGCCGCCCCAGAACCAGAACACGAGCGGAACGCCGGCGTCGCGCGCGAACCAGGACACGTCCTCGCTGCCGGTGAACAGGCCGGGGTCGATGACGTTCGCGTCGCCGAACGCGGCCCGGAAGGCTGCCGTCGCGCGCTCTGTCGCGGCGGCGTCGTTGATGGTCGCTGGCAGCGTGTGCAGCGTCTCGATGGTCGGATCCTCGAGGGCGCCGGATGCCATCGCCTCGGCCTTGATGACGCGCTCGACCTTCTCCAGCACCTTCTCGCGCAGAGCCTCGTCGGGGTAGCGCAGGCTGAGATCGAGCGTGGCCTCGGCCGGGATGATGTTGTTCTTGGTGCCGGCGTGGATCGCGCCGACGGTGACGACGGCGAGGTCGTGCGGATCCACCTCGCGCGAGACCACGGTCTGCAGGCGCATGACGGTCGCGGCGGCCATGACCACGGGGTCGATCGTGGAGTGCGGGCGCGAGCCGTGCCCTCCGCGGCCGTGCAGCACGACGTGCAGGCCGTCGGATGCCGACATCTGCGGGCCGGGACGGACGCCGATCATGCCGGCCGGGAAGGGGGTGACGTGCTGTCCGATGACGACATCGGGGCGGGGGAAGCGGTCGAGGGCGCCGTCGTCTAGCATCGCGCGGGCGCCGGCGCCGTACTCCTCGGCGGGCTGGATGACGACGACGAGCGTGCCGGACCACTCGTCCCTGGTGCGGACGAGCTCCTCGACGGCGCCGATCATCGCGGTCACATGCATGTCGTGGCCGCAGGCGTGCATGATGCCGACCTCGTGGCCCTCGGGATCGATGCCGGTCGCGGTGCTCGCGTAGGCGAGACCCGTCTGCTCGGTCACGGGCAGCGCGTCCATGTCGGCGCGCGCCCACACGACGGGGCCCTGGCCGTTCGCGAGCACCCCGATCACGCCGGTGCGCCCGATGCCCTCGGTGACCTCCAGCCCGAGGTCGCGCAGGTGCCCGGCGGCGATCGCGGCGGTGCGCGTCTCCTGGAACGAGAGCTCGGGGTTGCGGTGGAGGTCGATGAAGAGCGCTTCGAGGTCGATCGTCATAGCGCCGAGCCTACGCGGATCCGCCACCCGGACGGATCCCTCGGAGGTCGCGGCGACCGGTCAGCGACGGGACGCGTCGGGCGCGTAGGTCTCGAGCGGGGGACCGGGGCGGAGCACGCCGTTCACGATCGCCTCGATCGCGAACGAGCTGGCCTCGGCGAGGTCGACGGCCGACGGGTCCAGCAGCCACTGCAGCTGCAGGCCGTCCATGACCGCGAGGATCGACGCGGAGGCCGTGGCGATGCGCGTGGTGTCGGTCACGCCCTGCTGGGCGCACAACTCGTCGAACGCGGCGGCCAGCTCCTCCCTGAGCTTCGCGTACCGGTGCTCGAAGAACCCGCGCGCGGGATGGTCATCGGTCACCGACTCGTTGGAGAGCACGGTGTAGACCTGCACGATGCCCGGCCGCAGCTCGTTCACGAGCGCCGTCTTGACCAGATGCAGGAAGAGGGCCGGGCCGTCGGGGATGTGCTTCTCGGCGAGTCCGGCGACGTCGCTCTCGTCGCGGTAGGCGAGCACTTCGAGCAGCAGCTTCTGCTTCGAGCCGAAGTGATGCAGCACGCCGGCATGCGTCATGCCGACCTGCTCCGCGATGTCGGCGAGGGTGCCGTTCGTGGATCCCTTGGCGCCGAAGATCTCCATCGCGGCCTTCAGGATCTCGGTCCGCTTGCGCTCGGTCTCGGGGCGCGACTTCACGCGGCTCGATGTGGTCGTGACCATTTCGTTTCCCCTCCCCTGCTTGTCATCCAGCTTACTGATCGGTAACCTCACCTTTACTTACTTTCCCGCTAGTAAGTAAATTCCCTCAGGGAAAGCGGGACCCCGCACCAGATGGCGCACGACGGCCGTGCCCCACCAGAAGGAGAAGCAATGACGCTCAGGAAGACCTTGATCGCGGTGACGGCGTTCGCGGCGATCGGCGCGGTGGCGCTGACCGGCTGTTCGTCCGGCGGTGGCAGCACGTCCGGCTCGGCCGGCGGTTCGCTCACGATCGCGAAGCCCGATGGAGCCGCCGTGCTGGCCACCCAGATCAACAACCCGTTCATCAGCACCGGATCCGGCATGTCGCTCGGCTACGACCGCATGATCTACGAACCGCTCGCGATGGTGAACCCGGTCGGCAAGAACGAGACCACGCCCTGGCTGGCCTCGAAGGTCGAGTGGAACGCCGACTACACGCAGCTGACCGTCACTCCGCGCACCGGCGTGAAGTGGAGCGACGGCAAGCCGTTCACCGCAGACGACATCGTCTTCACCTACACGCTGATCAAGAACACCCCGGCGCTCGATCTCGGCGGACTCAAACTGGCCGACATCAAGAAGGAGGGCGACAACGTCATTCTGAGCTTCAGCGAGTCGAAGTTCGTCAAGCAGGGCGACGTGCTGCAGGTCGGCATCGTGCCGGAGCACCAGTGGAAGGCGATCGCCGACCCGACCAAGGATCCGGTCAAGGAGGCCATCGGCACCGGGCCGTACACGATCAAGAGCTTCTCCTCGCAGGGCGTCGTGCTCTCCTCGCGCAAGGACTACTGGGGCGGCGACGTACCCGTCCCGCAGCTCAAGTACCTCGAGTACAACGACAACACCGGTCTGCTCCGCGGTCTGCAGAACGGCGAGACGGACTGGGCGCAGATCTTCATCACCGACTTCCAGAAGAACTACGTCGACAAGGACGCGAAGCACAACGTGTTCTGGGCCGCCAACGTGCTGAGCCCCGACATGATCGTGGTGAACACGACGAAGGCGCCGTTCAACGACCCCGCGTTCCGCAAGGCCGTGAACATGGTGATCGACCGCAAGGCGCACGCCGAGAAGGCGCGCAGCAACGCCGGTCCGGAGCTGACGAGCGTGACCGGCATCCCGCAGCCGACGGGCGACCAGTACATCGCCCCCGAGTACAAGGACAAGACGTTCTCGATCGACGTGGACGGCGCCAAGAAGGTGCTCACCGATGCGGGATACACCTGGAACAAGGACGCGCTGATCGATCCGGCCGGCGCTCCGGTGTCGTTCACGCTGCAGGATCCGCAGGGCTGGAACGACTACGTCACCGGGATCCAGCTCGTCGCCACCCAGGTCAAGAGCACGCTGGGCGCCGACGCCAAGGTCGCCACCCCCGACGCGGACACCTGGCTCAGCAACGTCGCGACCGGCAACTTCGACGCCGCGCTGCACTGGACGGGATCGGGTACGAACCCCTGGCACATCTACGACGACGTGATGAACGGCGCCTACCTGGAGCAGGCGGCCGGCGGCAAGGTCTCCGACAACTTCGGCCGCTATAACAACCCCGAGGCGACCGCGCTGCTGGCGCAGTACGCGCAGGCCTCGGACGATGCCACCCGCACGGATGCGCTGAACAAGCTGCAGAAGATCTTCGTGGAGGACGTGCCGGCGATCCCGATCGGCACCCACCCGCAACTGGGCGAGTACAACACTCGGAAGTACACCGGGTGGCCGAGCGAGGACGACCAGTACGCCACGGCCGACCCGACCCAGCCCTCCGCCGTCCAGGTCGTGCTGAAGCTGAAGCCGGCCGGTAAGTAGCAGTCCGATCCCTCTCGGTCGTCGAGCGGGCGCCGTGCGACGCACGGCCTCGCTCGACGACCGCTACAGGAGCATGCCCTCATGACAGACCCCCTTCTCTCCGTGCGCGACTTCTCGGTCGTGTACGACGTGGATCCGCCCGTCGCGGCGGTCAAGAACGTCACCCTCGAGATCGGCCGCGGCGAGATCGTCGGCCTGGCCGGCGAGAGCGGCTGCGGCAAGACGACCCTCGCGTACGGCGTGCAGCGGCTGCTCAAGCCGCCGGCCGTGATCACCAGCGGCAGCGTCACGTTCCACGACGCGTCCGGCGAGGACGTCGACGTGAACGCGCTCGACGTCGAGCAGATGCGCCGCTTCCGCTGGGACCGGATCTCGATGGTGTTCCAGGGTGCGATGAACGCGCTCAACCCTGTGGCCACGATCGGCGCCCAGCTGGACGACGTGTTCCGGGTGCACCGCCCGGGGATGACCCGCACCGAACGCCGGGACGCGGTCGTCGAACTCCTGGAGATCGTGAAGGTGGGCGGGCAGCGGCGACGCTCCTACCCGCACGAGCTCTCCGGCGGGATGCGGCAGCGCGTGATGATCGCGATGGCCCTCGCGCTGCGTCCGCAGCTCATGGTCATGGATGAGCCGACCACGGCGCTGGACGTGCTGGTGCAGCGCGAGATCCTCAGCCAGATCTCACAGCTGCGCCGCGAGTTCGGCTTCTCGGTCGTCTTCATCACGCACGACCTGCCGCTGCTGCTGGAGATCAGCGACCGCATCGCGATCATGCGCGCCGGGGAGATCGTGGAGCTGGCCACCGCCGAGCAGATCTGGACCGACCCGCAGCACGAGTACACCCGGACGCTGCTGAGCTCGTTCCCCCGGCTCACCGGCGAGAGAGGGATGGTGCGGCGATGACGACGCTCGAGATCAAGAACGTCACGAAGATCTACAACGTCCGCGGAGCCGGCCGGATCAAGGCGCTCGACGACGTGAGCTTCACACTGGGAGCACGCCAGACGATCGGCCTGGTCGGGCAGTCGGGCAGCGGCAAGTCCACGATCGCGAAGATCCTCACCCAGCTGGAATCGCCCACGCACGGCGAGGTGCTGCTGGACGGCGAGGCGATCCCGCGCAGGGGTGCTGGCCTGCGCCGCTACCGGCAGCGCCTGCGGATGGTGTTCCAGGATCCGTTCGCGTCGCTGAATCCGTCCCACTCGATCCGGCACCACATCGAGCGTCCGCTGCAGCTGGATCGGGTCGTTCCGCGGAAGGACGTCGACGCCGAGGTGCGGCGCCTCCTCGACCGGGTCCGGCTGGAACCCGACGCCGTGATCGACCGCCGTCCGCACGAGCTCTCCGGCGGACAGCGCCAGCGCGTCGCGATCGCCCGGGCTCTGGCCTCCCGTCCCGACCTGCTGATCGCCGACGAGCCGGTCTCGATGCTCGATGTCTCGATCCGGCTCGGTGTGCTGAACCTGCTCGCCGAGCTGCAGCGGGAGGAGGGGCTCGGCGTGCTCTACATCACGCACGACCTCGCGACCGCGCGTCACTTCAGCGACGAGATCATGGTGCTCAACCAGGGCCGGGTCGTCGAACGCGGCCCTGCCGACGACGTGATCCTCCATCCGCAGGATCCGTACACCCGCGAGCTGCGCGCCGCGTCGCCCGATCCCGAGAAGCACTTCGGCAGGCCCGCGGTGCCCGTGGCAGGAGGTGCGCTGTGAGCGCCGAACCGACGACCGCCCCCGCCGTCGACCCGACGCTCGTCGGCACCACCGCGACCCGCGCCGAGCGGGGCGGGATCCGCGTGCCGTGGCGCTTCATCCTGAACCGCGCCGCGTTCTACCTGTTCACCGCCTGGGCGGCCATCACGATCAACTTCTTCATCCCGCGGATGATGAAGGGCGACGCGGTCGACTCGTTCATGGCCCGCAGCCAGGGGCAGCTCACGCCCGCCGCGGAGAAGGCGCTGCGCCTGATGTTCGGCCTCGACTCCTCGGTGCCGCTGTGGCAGCAGTACCTCGACTACTGGGGCATGCTGCTGCGCGGAGACCTCGGCGTCTCGATCTCGACCGGCATGGCGCCGGTGGGCGAGGCGATCGCCTCCGCCCTGCCGTGGACCCTCGGGCTGGTCGGCGTCGCCACCGTGATCTCCTTCGCGATCGGCACGAGCGTCGGCGCCGTGATCGGCTGGAGGCGCGGCAGCGCGCTGGACGTCTTCGTGCCGGTGACGACCTTCCTCGGCACGGTGCCCTACTTCTGGTTCGGCCTCATCTTCATCGCGTTCTTCTCCTCGACGCTGGGCTGGTTCCCGGCCGGGCACGCCTACGAGGTCGGCGTCGAACCGGGGTGGAACGCCGAGTTCATCGGCCAGGTGCTTTCGCACGCCGCGCTGCCCGTGCTGACGATCGTGATCGCGTCGCTCGGCGGCTGGGTGCTCGGCATGCGCAACATGATGCTCACGGTGCTCGACGAGGACTACATCACGGTCGCGCAGGCGAAGGGCCTGCCGAACCGGCGGGTGCTCTGGAAGTACGCCGCGCGCAACGCCGTGCTGCCGCAGATCCAGAGCTTCGCGCTCTCGCTCGGCTTCATCGTCGGCGGCACGATCGTGATGGAGATGGTCTTCTCCTACCCCGGGATCGGCCTGCTCCTGCTGAACGCGACCAATGCCAAGGACTACGCGCTGATGCAGGGCATCTTCCTGGTCCTGGTGATGGCGGTGCTCGTGGCGAACATCATCGCCGACATCGTCTACGCCGTCCTCGATCCGCGCACCCGTCAGACGGAGGGCTGAGCATGAACGTTCCCACCACGAAGCAAGAGCTCCTGGCACCGGCCCCCGGCGCCGGCGCACCCGAGACGGTCGCGGTGCTGACCGCGGACGCCGGAGCCGGATCCCGGCGCACGTTCTGGTCGCAGCTGCGCGCCTCGCTCGCCATGTTCGGCAACCCCAAGTCGGCGACCGGCCTGATCATCCTGGGCGCCTTCGTGCTCGTCGCGATCTTCGCCCCGTGGATCGCGCCGTATCCGCCGACCGCGCAGCACCTGGATCAGACGCTGGAGGCGCCGTCGCTCCAGCACCTGCTGGGTACGACGCACATCGGCGAGGACGTGTTCAGTCAGCTCGTCTACGGCACCCGCGGCGTGCTGCTCGTCGGCTTCCTCGCGACGATCATGGCGACCGTCGTCGCCATCGTCGTCGGGGTCACGGCCGGCTATCTGCGCGGCTGGAAGAGCGAGGCCCTCTCGGCGCTCGCGAACGTCTTCCTCGTGCTCCCTGCGCTGCCGCTCATCATCATCGTCGCGTCGCAGTTCCAGGATCCGCCGCTGTGGATCATCGCCGCGGTGCTGGGGCTGACCGGCTGGGCGTGGGGTGCGAGGGTGCTGCGTGCGCAGACCATGTCGCTGCGCAATCGCGACTTCATCCAGGCCGCGCGCGCCAACGGCGAACCGCTGCACCGGATCATCCTGGTCGAGATGCTCCCGAACCTGATGGCGATCATCGCGTCGAGCTTCGTGGGCACCATGACCGCCGCCGTGTTGGGGCTCACCACGCTCGCGTTCATCGGGGTCATCCCCGTGTCGAACCTGAACTGGGGCACGATCCTGTTCTGGGCGCAGCAGAACAACGCTTTCCCGGACTACTGGTGGTGGTACGTGCCGGCCGGGCTCTGCATCGCCCTGCTCGGCGTCGCGCTGTCGCTGATCAACTTCGGGATCGACGAATACGTCAACCCCCGCCTGCGCTCCGCCGGAGAGCGTGCCCGCGCGCTCAAGAAGCGCGGCATCGACCAGAACGCCGCCGTGACCGCGGTGCGTCCCGCCGCGCTGCCGGCTTCGTCCCCCGCGGCCGGAGCGGCCGCCGAACCAGAGAGCACCACCACCGCATGAGCGACGTCCTGCCCTTCCGCGATCCGAGCCTCGGCACGGCCGAACGCGTCGCCGACCTCCTCGGTCGTATGACGGTCGAGGAGAAGGTCGGTCAGATGCTGCAGTTGGACGCGCGCGACGACCTGCGCGACCACGTGCTGCGGCGTCACGTCGGCTCGATACTGCACACCTCGCCGGAGCGCATCCTCGAGGCCAACCGGCTCACCGCCGAGACGCGGCTGCGCATCCCGCTGCTGGTGGGCGAGGACTGCATCCACGGGCACTCGTTCTGGCCGGGCGCGACGATCTACCCGACGCAGCTCGGCATGGCCGCCACCTGGGATCCGGTGCTCATCGAGCAGGTCGCCCGCGCCACGGCCGAGGAGGTCGCGGCGACCGGGATCCACTGGACGTTCTCGCCGGTGCTGTGCATCGCGCGCGATCTGCGCTGGGGGAGGATCAGCGAGACGTTCGGTGAGGATCCGTTCCTCATCGGCGAGCTCGCGAGCGCGATGGTGCGCGGCTATCAGGGGGAGGGGCTCGAGGATCCGACCGCGATCCTCGCCACGGCGAAGCACTTCGCCGGGTACTCGGAGACCCAGGGCGGCCGCGATGCGAGCGAGGCGGACATCTCCCGGCGGAAGCTCCGCAGCTGGTTCCTGCCGCCGTTCGAGCGGGTCGCACGCGAGGGGTGCCGGACGTTCATGCTCGGCTATCAGACCACGGACGGAGTGCCGATCACGGTCAACGACTGGCTGCTCAGCGACGTGCTGCGCGGCGAGTGGGGGTACACCGGCACGCTGATCACGGACTGGGACAACGTCGGCAGGATGGTCTGGGAGCAGCGCGTGCAGCCCGACTACGCGCATGCCGCCGCCGCCGCGGTGAGCGCCGGCAACGACATGGTGATGACCACCCCGCACTTCTACGAGGGCGCGCTCGAGGCCGTGCAGCAGGGCCTGCTCGGGCCGGAGGCGTTCGATGCCGCGGTGGCCCGCATCCTCACGCTGAAGTTCGACCTCGGGCTCTTCGAGGATCCGCGCCTGCCCTCGTCCGATCTGGACGCCGTGGTGGGCAGCGCGGCGCACTCCGACCTCAACCTCGAGGTGGCGCGGCGGTCGATCGTGCTGCTGGAGAACGACGGGGTGCTGCCGCTCGGGGCGACGGCTCCGCTCACGGCCGCGGATCCGATCCGCGTCGCCGTGGTGGGCCCTCTCGCCGACGACGCGCAGACCCAGCTCGGTGACTGGGCCGGCGGATCCGGCCAGGCGGGCTGGCTCGACGGCCAGCCCCGCGAGATGATCACGACGGTGCTCGACGGGCTGCGCGCGGTCGATGGCCTCGCCGTGCGGCATGCGCAGGGCGCGGACATCCTCACCCTCGAGGACGATCCGCTCGGAGCGACGTTCCCGGACGGGCAGCCCAGGCCGCCGGTCGTGGTGCCGGCCGCGTCCGATCCGCTCCTGCTCGCGGAGGCGGTCCGCGCCGCCGAGGCCGCGGACGTCGTCGTCGCCGTGGTCGGAGACAGGATCGAGCTCGTCGGCGAGGGCCGCTCCACCGCGACCCTCGAGCTCATCGGCGGCCAGAACGCGCTGCTCGATGCCCTGATCGCGTCCGGCACGCCCGTGGTCGTGGTGCTCCTGGCCTCCAAGCCGCTCGTGCTCCCGGCCTCGGCGGCGGGGGCGGCCGCTGTGATCTGGGCCGCCAACCCCGGCATGCACGGAGGGCGCGCGATCGCCGAGCTCATCATCGGTGCGATCGAGCCCTCTGGGCGGCTGCCGATCTCGTTCGCGCGGCACGTCGGCCAGCAGCCCACGTACTACAACCAGATCCGCGGGCAGCACGGCACCCGCTACGCCGACCTCACCCAGGCGCCGGCCTGGGCGTTCGGCGAGGGGCTCTCGTTCACGACCGTGGAGTACTCCGCGCTGGGGCTCGTGTCGGCGACGCTCGTCGCGGACGACACGATCGTCGCCGAGGTGACGGCGACCAACACCGGATCCCGTCCCGTGCGCGAGACGGTGCAGGTGTACGTGCGCGACGTTGTCACGAGCGCGAGCTGGACCGACAAGGAGCTCAAGGCCTACCGCCGGGTCGACCTCGCTCCGGGGGAGTCCGCGCGCGTGCGGCTGGAGCTGCCGGTCGCCGACTGCACGATCGTGGACGCGGCGGGGATCCGCCGGGTGGAGCCCGGCGCCTTCGAGCTCCTGGTCGGGCCGTCGTCGCGGGACGAGACCCTGCTGTCCGCCGCGTTCGAGGTGGTCGGCTGAGGCGGTGTCCGACAATTCGTCCGGAATCCTCGCAAAAGGGGAGCGCGGAGCGGATCCGCTCTGGTTGGATGACCTGGTGCGAACGACTGCTGACGACACCGGCTTCCGGCCAGGAGCGCTGATCTGGCTCGCCGTCGCGACCTTCTCGATGGGGATCGACGGCTACGTCCTGGCGGGGCTGCTGCCGCAGATCGCCACCGACCTGGACGTCGATGCGGCCGCCGCCGGGCAGCTCATGAGCGTGTTCGCGGCGACCGGTGCGATCGCGGGTCCCGTGCTCGGCGCGCTCACCGGGCGCTGGGAGCGCAAGTCGACGATCGTGCTGGCTCTCGGCGTCTTCGTGCTCGGCAACCTCATGGTGGGCCTCGCGCCCACCTACTTCTGGGCGATGAGCGGCCGGGTGGTGTCGGCCCTCGGCGGGGCGCTGCTGAACGCCGTGATCGGCTCCTACGTGATCGCGCGCACCCCGGAGCACTACCGCGGCAGGGCGCTCTCGCTCGTGATGGGCGGCTTCCTGTTCGCGACCGCGCTCGGCGTGCCGGTCGGGCTCGTGATCGGACAGGCCGACTGGCGGATCCCGCTGTTCCTCGTGGTCGGCGTCGGCGCGGCGGCGCTCGTCGGGATCCTGTGGAAGGTGCGCCCGCTGCGCCTCCCGCCGCTCTCGCTGCGCGAGGCGCTGAGCCCGCTCACGCGCCCGGCGATCCTGTTCGTGCTGCTGGTGCCGATGGGCCTCATGTGCGCGAGCTACTTCTGCTTCACCTACGCGACGCTCATCCTGGGCCCGCGCATCGGCGAGGGGTACCCGATCATCGGCGCCCTGTTCGGCTATGGCATCGTGAGTCTCGCCGGCAACATCGTCTCCGGACGCGTGACCGATCGCCGCGGCCCCGTCGCCGTGCTCACGGTCATCGTCGCCACGGTGCTCGCCGCCGCGCTGCTCGGCTGGGCCGGCCTCATGCTGCCCGGCGCCGCCGGCGCCGTGGCGGGACTCATCTGGTTCCTGGTCTGCGCCTTCTTCAACGGCGGATCCGGCGTCGCCGCCCAGACCCGGCTCGCCACGATGGTGCCGCCGGCGGTGGCCGCCCTCGTGCTCGCGCTCAACAACAGCGCCATGATGCTGGGCAGTGCGCTCGGCAGCGCGCTCGGCGGTCTCGCGCTCGCCGCCGGCGCCGTGCCGGACCAGCTGCTGCTGCTCTCGGGCGTCGTGCTCGCGGTGACGCTCGGGGTGCAGCTCGTGACCGCGGCGACGCAGCGTCGCCGCGACGCGGCGGTCGCTCCGGTCGACGCCGGCGAGCCGCCCGTGGAGGCGCTCGACCCGGCGTGACGCCTCTGCCGCTCCTTGAGAGGGCGCCGCGTTTCGTCTCGGTCGCTGCGCGTCCTCGCTCAACGACCTGAGGGGTATCAGCCGATCGTGTACCAGGCGGCGGAGTTCGCCGGCAGCACGGTCCCGGCCTCGGGGGCGCTGTGCACCACGATCGCGGCACCCGCCGGGAGCGACAGGGGCGCCTCGCCGAGGTTCGCCGCGACGCGAAGATCCCCGCGCCGGAACGCCACCGCGTCGGATCCCAGGTCCTCCCAGATGAGGGATCCGGATCCGAGCCCGCGCTCCTTGCGCAGCCGCAGCAGGGTCTTGTACAGCTCCAGGGTGGAGCCGTCCGCGCCCTCCTCGGCGGCGCGCGCGTGCTCGGCCCACTCGGCGGGCTGCGGCAGCCAGGAGGCGCCGGTGTCGTTGAAGCCGTAGGACGGCGTGGTGCCGCTCCACGGCAGCGGCACGCGGCAGCCGTCGCGTCCGTAGCGCTCGCCGCTCGTGCGGAACCAGGTGGGATCCTGCCGGAACTCATCCGGGATCTCCATCGCCTCGGGCAGCCCGAGCTCCTCGCCCTGGTACAGGTAGGCGGATCCGGGCAGCGACAGCATCACGGTGGTCGCGGCGCGGGCGCGCGTGAGACCGAGGGCCGCATCGGGCTTGGGCTCATCGCGCGGGCCGATGCCGTCGCCCTGCGGGTTGTCCCAGGTGAGGGCGAGGCGCGAGGCGTGGCGCACGACGTCGTGGTTCGAGAGCACCCAGGTGCTGGGGGCGCCGACCGCCCCGAACGCGTCGAGGGAGTCGCGGATCACGGCGCGGAGCTCCTTCGCGTTCCACGGCGTCATGAGGTAGTTGAAGTTGAACGCCTGATTCATCTCGTCCGGGCGCACCCACAGCGCGATCTGGTCGAGCGTGGGCAGCCAGGCCTCCGCGCACAGGGCGCGGTCGCCGTCGTAGGCCGCGAGCACGTCGTGCCAGTCGCGGTAGATCTCGTGCACGCCGGGCTGGCCCCAGTACGGGACGTCCTCCTGATCGCCGCCCATGGAGTCGGCGCCGTCGTCGGGCGTGTAGTCGGGCAGCCCCGCCTTCTTGATCATGCCGTGGGCGACATCCACCCGGAAGCCGTCGACGCCGCGGTCGAGCCAGAAGCGGAGCACGCCGCGGAACTCCTCGCGCACCTCTTCGTTCGTCCAGTCGAAGTCGGGCTGGCTCGGGTCGAAGATGTGCAGGTACCACTGGCCCGGTGTGCCGTCCGGCTCGGTGATCCGCGTCCACATGCCGCCGCCGAACACGCTCTGCCAGTTGTTCGGCGGCAGCTCGCCGTGCTCGCCCTTGCCGTCGCGGAAGATGTATCGCGCGCGCTCGGGGCTGCCGGGGGCGGCCGTCAGCGCCTCCTGGAACCAGCGGTGCTGGTCGGAGGAGTGGTTCGGCACCAGGTCGACGATCACGCGGATGCTGCGGGCGTGCGCGGCCGCGAGCATCGCGTCGAAGTCGTCGAGCGTGCCGAACAGCGCATCGACGCCGCGGTAGTCCGAGACGTCGTAGCCCGCGTCCTTCTGCGGGCTGGGCATGAACGGGCTCAGCCAGATCGCGTCGACGCCGAGGTCCTGCAGCGCGTCGAGGCGCGACGTGATGCCCGGCAGGTCGCCGATGCCGTCTCCGTTCGCATCGGCGAAGGAGCGCGGGTAGATCTGGTAGATGACGGCGGTGCGCCACCACTCGGATCCGGGGGCGGACTGCTGCTCGATCTCGGCCATGCGATCAGGGTACCGGGACGCCGGCGCATCCCGGAAACGCGGGGATCGAATCGGTTCGATCAGGAGCTTCCCGCCCCGGTCGTTGAGCGCCCTTCGACAGGCTCAGGGACCAGCCGGAGGCGACCGAGACGAAACGCGGCGATCTCGTGGGGGCGTGTCACCGGATTTCAGCGCGGGATGAGGTTCACCGGCTCCGCGCCCGCGAGCATGCGGTCGATCTGGGTCCGCACGAGGGCCGCGATGCGCGGGCTCATGGCCGTCGAGGCACCGCCGACATGCGGGGTGAACAGCACTCCGGGCGCGGTCCACAGCGGGTGGCCCTCGGGCAGCGGCTCCGGATCCATGACGTCGAGGGCGGCGCGGATCCGGCCGTTCTCGGCGACCAGCGCGTCCGTGTCGACGAGCGTTCCACGGCCGACGTTGACGAGCAGCGCCCCGTCGGCCATGCGCGCGAGCATGGCCGCGTCGAACAGCCGGTGCGTGGCGGATCCGCCGGGCAGCGACAGGATGACGATCTCCGCGTCGGGGAGAAGCGCGGGCAGGTCGGCGAGCGCATGCACGGCGATCTCGCCGACGCCGTCGATCACCTCGGTGCGGGCGGTCTGCGCGACCGCGGTGATGGCGGTCTCGAAGCCGGCGAGGCGACGGGCCACCGCCTTGCCGACGCCGCCGATGCCGACCAGCAGCACACGGCGATCCGCAAGGCTCGACGTGAACGCCCGATCCCACACGCCCGCATCCTGCGAGCGCACGAACCGCGGCAGCTCGCGCTGCGCCGCGAGGGTCAGTGCAAGGGCGAGTTCGGCGGTGGCGGGCTCGTGCACGGTGGCGGCGTTCGCGAACGGAACCCCCGCGGGCACGCGGTCGATCACAGCCTCGTAGCCGATCATCTGCCCCTGCACGAGACCGACCTCGATGCCGTCCAGCGCGGAGAAGCGCTGCCGTCCGAGGTAGGACGGCACGACGATGTCGATCCGCGGTGCCGGCGGGGGCGTGGTCATGTCCCAGACCTGCACCTCCACGCCGTCGGGCAGCGGACCCTGAGCGGCGATGTCGGCGGCGAGTTCGGCGGTGGGGACGGTGACGAGCAGGCTCACCCCTCGAGCGTATGCCCCCGGTGCCCCGGGGGCGGGCCGCGAGTGCACCGGATCCTGCCGGTACCGAGCGCGAGTGCACGGGATCCTGCCGGGTGCACCGGTTCTTCGCGTGAACAGGCCGTGCGTTCGGCACCTGGCCGTGCACTCGGCGTGCTCGGTCGCGCGCGTCACCCGGAACAAGAGCACTCATTGACAGGATCGCGCTCTGTATACATAATACTGAGTGCGTCCCGCACTCCCGAAGGGCCCTTCAACGACGAAAGAGGTGGCGTCATGCCCCGCTCGAACCCTCGACTCCTGCGCACTCTCGCCGCGGTCTCCGCCGGTGCGCTGATGCTCGGCCTCGCCGCGTGCAGCGGCGGCGCCTCCGGTGGCGGCAGCGCTGCCGGCGGCAAATCCACCGTGGTCTGGTCGACCTGGGGCAGCGCCGACGAGCTCAAGCGCTATCAGGACTTCGACAAGGAGTTCATGAAGCGGCACCCCGACATCACGGTCAAGCTGCAGCCCGTCGCCGGCTACGACGACTACCACTCCAAGCTTCTCGCACAGCTGACCAGCAACACGGCGCCGGACGTCTTCTACGTCGGCGACGACATGGTCGGTCAGTTCGTCGGATCCAACCGCCTGATGCCGCTCAAGTCCCTCATGGACGGAGCGAAGAGCAAGAGCAAGGTCGACGACTTCTCGCCCGGGCTGTTCGGTGCGGCGGAGAAGGACGGCGAGATCTACGCCGCTCCCAACGACTCGAACCCCGACGTGTTCTGGTACGACAAGGAGGCGCTCAAGGCCGCCGGCATCACCGAGGATCCTGCCACGCTCGCCGGCGAGGGCAAGTGGACCACGAGTGCCTTCCTCGACATGAACAAGAAGCTCCGCGATGCGGGTCTCACCGGAACCATGTTCTGGAACTACTGGTCCACGCAGTGGAGCTGGCTGAGCTCACAGGGCGTCTCCGCGCCGTACGACAAGAGCGGGAAGTTCGTCGCGAACAAGGACGCCGGCGCCGTCAAGGCGCTGGATCAGCTCGGATCCCTGTTCCAGGACAAGACGTTCCTCGTCGCCGACACTCTGCCCGACGGCGCGGGCGCCGACAGCCTCTTCGTCTCGCACAAGGCCGGCTTCTTCGTCCAGGGGCGCTACACGATCGGCACGGTCGAGGCCGCCGGATCCAAGGACTCGTACGACATCGCGCCGTGGCCCACGCCCGACGGCAAGGCTGCGCCCACCGGCGTCGCCACCTCGTTCCTCGCGATCAACAAGGGCACCAAGGTCAAGGACGCGGCCTTCACGTTCTGGACCGAGTTCCTCTCCGCCGAGGGCCAGACCCTCCGCCTGAAGGGCGGCGGCAACGCCGTTCCGTCGATCAAGGGCGCGGACGACGTCGTGCTGGACGGCTACCCGGCGCACGCGCAGACCTTCCTCGACATGCGCGACATCGGCTTCGTCAACTACCCCACCGAGGCGCGCCTTCCTGGCATCCGCGGCGGCATCGGCGACCAGTTCCTCGCGCTCTACCAGGGCAAGCAGGACGCCCAGGCCACGCTCGACGCCGTCGGCAAGCTGGTCCAGGACGGCAAGTGACCATGAGTACGCAGGCTGTAGACACCCGGGCGCCGTCGACGACGGCGCCCGGGTGGCGGCGCGAGGCCGCCTGGCGCCGCCGCGACCGGCGCTGGGGCTACGCCTTCGTCGGGCCGCAGCTGGTGGGCATGGGGCTCTTCGTGCTCGTGCCCTTCCTCGCGAGCCTCGTGCTCGCGTTCGCTCACTGGGACGGCCTGACCGACCTCAGCTGGGTGGGATTCGACAACTTCGCCACGGAGCTCACGGATCCGCTCTTCGGCCGCGCGATCCTGAACACGCTGCTCATCGCGATCATCACGGTGCCGATCGGCCTCGCTCTGGCCGTGACGATCGCGGTCGCGCTCGAGAAGCTGAAGACCCGCACGCTCTACCTGGTGCTGTTCTTCGCGCCGGTGGTCACCTCGACCGTGGCCGTCGCGATGATGTGGCAGCAGATGTTCCGCGCGGACGGCGTGCTGTCGTCGGCGATCTCGAAGGTCTTCGGGGTCGCGCCGCCGGACTGGCTGCAGGATCCGCGGCTCGCCCTGATCGCCGTGTGCATCGTCACGATCTGGTCGTCCCTGGGCCTCAACGTCATCATCTTCCTCGCCGGCCTGCAGAACATCTCGCCGTCGGTGATCGAGGCCGCGCGGATCGACGGCGCGGGCGCCTGGCGGCTGTTCACCGCGATCCGGCTGCCCCTGCTGTCGCCGATCGTCTTCTTCTCCTCGGTGATCGCGTTCATCTCGTCGCTGCAGACGTTCGACACCGTCTACGTCCTGGTCAAGAACGCCGGACCCGACAATGCGACGCGCACGATCGTCTACCACATCTACGACCTCGGCATGAAGCAGTTCAACTTCGGCCTCTCATCGGCCGCGAGCATCATCCTGCTGCTGCTGACCCTCGTCATCACGGGGATCCAGTTCGCCGCGCAGAAGAAGTTCGTCCACTACGAGGATGACCCCGCATGAGCGTCGACACCACGCGCATCACGACCGGCGGACACGCGCCCGCCACCGATTCCACGATCGCCCTCGTCGCGCCGGGCCGGCGGATCCGTCCGCGCGTCGCCGGCAAGGGGCGCCGGCGCCTGTCCGCGACGATCCTGCACGTCGTGCTGGTCGTCGCCGGACTCGGAATGGTCTTCCCGTTCATCTGGATGCTGCTGACCTCGTTCAAGACGCTGCCGCAGCTGCTGAAGAACCCGCTGTCGGTGCTGCCGAGCCCGTGGACCTTCGACAACTACGTCCAGGCCTGGAACGCGGTGCCGTTCGCGCAGGCGTACCTGAACAGCGCCTACATCGCGGTGCTGGTCGTCATCGGCACGCTCATCACGGCCTCGATGGCCGGCTACGCGTTCGCGCGGATCCGCTTCCGCGGGTCGAAGGTGCTGTTCATCGTCTTCCTCGCCACGCAGATGATCCCCAAGCAGGTCACGCTGATCCCGTTCTACCTGCTGATGTCGCAGCTCGGGTGGGTGGACTCGCACCTCGCCCTCATCATCCCCGGCATGATCGCGAACCCCTTCGCGGTCTTCCTCATGCGCCAGTTCGTGCTGTCGCTGCCGCGGGAGCTCGAGGAAGCGGCGCTCGTGGACGGGGCAGGCCGGATCCGCACCTTCTTCCAGGTGATCCTGCCGAACCTCAAGCCGGGCCTCGCTGCGCTCAGCATCATCGTCGCGCTCGACGTGTGGAACTCGTTCCTGTTCCCCCTCGTGCTGCTCAACACCCCCGACCTGTTCACGGTGCCACTGCTGCTGCAGTCGTTCCAGGGGCAGTTCGGCTCGGTGAACTACGGGCTGGTGATGGCCGCCTCGGCGATCTCGACCGTGCCGATGCTGATCGTGTTCGTGATCGGGCAGCGCCGGATCCTGAACAGCATGGCTGCGTCGGGTCTCGGAGGGCGTTGACGTGACGGATGTCCCCATCCCGACCGCCGGGGTCGCCTCCGCCGCGGAGCTCGCGCTCGCCGCGGGCCGCCACCTCGACCTGGTGACGGCCCCGTTCACGATGCCGCGCTCGCGCCTGCTGGTGTTCCGCGAGGGCGAGGGCGAGGGCGAGGGTGTGCGCGTGCACACGTCCGAGTACGAGCGGCGGCTCGATCAGTGCCGCGTGCTCGACGCGCTCGTCGTGCACGACGCGTCCGGCCGGATCCTCCCGATCGTCGACGTGCAGCCGCACCGGATCTCATTCGGGGCCGTGACCCTCACCTTCGACGGGCTGCGCACGCTCAGCATCGGCGGGGATCCGGCGGCCTCCGTCCGCCTGGTGCTGCCGGACGGCGGCGAGTCCCGCCACGAGGTCGGATCCGGGATCCGCATCGAGGTCGCCGCCGATCGCACGGTCGCGGTCTCCGCTCAGCACGACGGCGCCCACGACGCGGCCGAAGAGGCGCTCGAGACGCTGTGGGAGGCGTGGTTCGACCGCTGCCCGCGGGTGCGCGAGGACCTGCAGGACATGGCGGCCTTCTGCTGGTGGGTGCTCGGCGCGAACATCGTGGAGCTGCCCTCGCTCGAGGGCGCTCGGGCGATCGTGCCCTCGAAGATCGGCTACGTCGGACTCTGGCAGTGGGATGCGTACTTCATCGCGGTCGGCCTGCGTCACGGCGACCCGGAGCTCGCCAGGGAGCAGCTCGAGCTCGCGTTCCGGTTCCCGCGTGAGAACGGCCAGCTCCCCGACGTCGTGCACGAGCAGGGCGTGCTCGCCACGAGCGACGACCTGCCGGAGTCGGATCGGGCGACGCTGCGTCGCGCCGGCTCGCAGGCCGCGGATCCGAGTGCTCCCGTGCCGCTCACCAAGCCGCCGCTCGCCGCGTGGGCGCTGCGCAAGGTGCTCGAGGTCGAGGACGCGCCCGAGTGGGCCGCGACCCAGCTGGAGCGGGTGATCCGCTCGCAGGACTGGTGGTTCGCGGGGCCGGAGCGGAACGGATCCGACCTCGACGGCGACGGGCTGCCGGAATACGGCCATCCGTACTCCTCGGGACTCGACGACAGCCCGGTGTTCGACGGGCCGATCCCCACGACGGCTCCCGACCTCGCGGCCTACCTCGTGCAGCAGGACAGGGAGATCGCGGCGCTCGCGGCGCGCTACCTGCCCGGCCATCCAGTCGCGCCGCACCTGGCCCGCGCCGAGCGCACGACCGCGCTCCTCATGGAGCGGCTGTGGGATCCGGCCGAGCGGCGCTTCATCGCCAGGGGTCCGGGAGCAGGCGACGAGGCGCGCATCGCGAGCGACACCGTCGTGGGGCTCCTGCCGCTGCGCGTGGAGGGGCTGCCGGACGAGGCCCGCACCGCGCTGCGGGAGGCGATCGACGACCCGCAACGGTATGCGCTGGAGTGGGGGCTGCCGACGGTCTCGGCGGCGGATCCCGACTTCTCCCCGGAGCGGATGTGGCGCGGCCCGATCTGGATCAACACCAGCGCGCTCATCGCCGAGGGTCTGGATACGGCCGGTCAGGCCGAGCGAGCGAGGGCGCTGCGCGAGCAGACCGTGCGTCTGGTGATCCACGGCGGCGGTCCGCACGAGTACTTCAACCCGCGCACGGGCCTCAAGGCCGAGCGTGCGACGACGGCTTTCGCCTGGTCGGCCGCGCTGTTCATCGATCTGGCGGTCGAGCTCAGCCGCTGACGCGCGAAACCCCCACAGAGATTCGACACCCCCTCGCAAGTGCGCAAGCAGGAGGGGGCCCGACGCTCCGTGGGGGTTTCGACGTCTTGCGGTGCGGTAGGGGCGTCGGCGGAGTCGACCTCGATGAACCTGGTGTTTGCGTAACCACGCGTGTACTGTATGCAATATCCAGTTCTGACGAGGAGGTCATGATGAAGCGACGCGGCATGCTCGCGCTGGCGATCGGGGCGACGGCGACTGTCGCCCTGTCCGGGTGCGCGTTCGGCGGAGGGGCGCCCACGAGCGGTGAGGCCCTGAAAGCGGATGGGGTCGGAACGGGCACGATCACCATCTGGTCGTGGGACGTCGCCGCGACCGCGCTCAAGCGGCTCGGCGCCGACTACGAGAAGGCGCACAAGGGCACCACGATCAAGGTCGTCGACATCGGCTACGACAACGCCTACGACAAGATCTCGGTCGGCCTGCAGGCCGGCACGGGGCTCCCCGACATGATCACGCTCGAGACGGATCACAACCAGGGCTACCTCACCCAGTTCCCGAAGGGCTTCGCCGATCTCTCGCCCGTGCTCGGCGACAAGAAGGCCGACTTCGACCCGTTCAAGTGGGCGACCGGCACCGGCAAGGACGGCGCACTGCACATGGCGCCCTGGGACTCCGGCACGGTGGGCCTGTACTACCGCACCGACTACTTCCAGGCCGCGGGCGTGGATCCCTCGGCGGTGAAGACCTGGGACGACCTCGTCGCGGCGGGCGAGAAGATCAAGGCCGCCACGGGGCACACCCTGCTCACGGCGGATCTCTCCGCGGGCGGATCCCTCTCGATGTACCTGCAGCAGCAGGGCGCAGGCTACTTCGACGACAAGGGCGAGATCACCGTGAACTCGCCCGACGCCGTGCGGGCGCTCACCCTGCTGCAGACCATGCAGCAGAAGGGGCTCATCAAGAACGCCAAGGGCTGGGATGCGAGCGTCACGAGCGCGAAGGACGGCGACTCCGCCGTCACGCCCGAGGCGGTCTGGTGGATCGGGACGCTCGAGGGCGAAGCCCCGGAGCTCAGCGGGAAGTACGCCGTGCGGGACCTGCCGGTCTTCGACAGCAGCAGTGCGCCGACGTCGAACAACGGCGGATCCGGTCTCGCGATCCCCGCGCAGGCGAAGAACCCGCAGCTCGCGGCCGACTTCATGGCCTACGTGCTGGCGAACAGCGGCAACCAGTCGAGCATGATGCAGAAGGAGGGCCTCTTCCCGGCGTACCTCCCGGCGCTCAAGGCCGACTTCTTCGAGCAGCCGAGCGACTACTTCGGCGGGCAGAAGGTGTTCCAGGCCTTCGCCCGGCTCACGCCGAAGATCCCGTCCATCACCTTCACATCCGACCAGTCGGTCGCGAGCGACGCCGTCACGAACGCCGTCGGCGCCGCGGTCCTGAACGGCGAGGATCCGAAGAAGGCGCTGGACGACGCGGCCGCCCAGATCGCGAACTCGACCGGCCGCAAGATCGCGGGCTGACATGACCGTCGCCACTGTGCGGCGGCCTCCGGCGGAGGGGAGTCGCGACGAGAGTCGTCGCGAGTCCCCCCGCACGGGTCGTCGTTTCGCCGCGCGCATGCAGCGACCCGGGATGTGGTTCGCGCTTCCCGCCGCCGCGCTGCTCGTGCTGTTCTTCGCGTACCCGCTCGCGGTGTCGCTGCTGCAGAGCTTCTTCCGCACCTCGGGCGGCGTGAGCACCTTCGTCGGATTCGACCAGTACGCGCGGATGCTCCGGGATCCGCTGGTGCTGAAGAGCCTCGGCAACGCGCTGCTGATCCTCGTCGTCCAGGTGCCGATCATGATGGCGCTCGCCGTCGGCCTCGCCTACCTGCTGAACCAGGCGTGGCTGCGCTTCCGGGCGGGTTTCCGCCTGCTCACGTTCCTGCCCGCCATCACGACGCTCGTGGCCTACTCCGTCGTGTTCCGCGTGATCATGACCACGGACGGCGGCCTGCTGAACCAGTTCCTCGCGCTGTTCGGCGCCGGGCCCATCGACTGGCTGAACAACGAGTGGTGGGCGCGGGTCGCCGTGATCGCCTCGATCACCTGGCGCTGGACCGGCTACAACATGGTCATCATCCTTGCGGGGCTCCAGTCGATCCCGCCCGAGCTCTACGAGGCCGCGCGCATCGACGGCGCGGGGCGCTGGCAGATCTTCCGGCACATCGTCGTCCCGCAGTTGCGGCCCGTGCTGATCTTCACGAGCGTCACGTCGACGATCGGCGCGCTGCAGCTCTTCGACGAGAACTTCATCCTCACCGGGGGCGGTCCCAACAATGCGACCCTGACGCCGGTGCTGTACCTGTACAAGATCGGCTTCCAGCAGTTCGACTTCGGCTATGCCAGTGCGATCGCGTGGATGCTCGTGATCCTCACCGGGATCATCGCCGTGATCCAGTTCCGCATCCTGAGGGAGAAGCCATGACGACGCAGCTGATCACCACCGGCCGCGGTCGGCGCGCCGGTCAGCCCTCCGGACGTTCCGGTGAGCCGCTGATGCGCAGGATCGTCCTTCGGGCGCCCGTCTACGCGGTCATGGTCGTGGCGAGCGTGCTCGCGCTCGTCCCGTTCCTGTGGATGGTCATCGCCTCCACGCACAAGACCAGCGACCTGTTCGTCACGCCGCTGCCGCTCCTTCCCGGTGGCGAGTTCTGGCAGAACCTCGGCCGGTTGCAGGAGAGCATCGGGTTCGGCCAGGTGATGCTGAACAGCGTGCTCGTGGCCGTGGTCTACACGGTGTTCAGCTCGCTGGTCAGCATCATGTGCGGCTACGGCCTCGCCACCTATCGGTTCCGCGGACGCGGGGTGCTGCTGGGCGTGATCCTCGTCACGATGATGATCCCGATGCAGGTGCTGCTGGTCCCGCTGTTCCAGATGATGGCCAGCGCCGGATGGATCGACAGCTACCAGGCGCTCATCGTCCCGTTCCTCGCGAACGCGTTCGGCATCTTCCTCATGCGCCAGGGGTTCCTCGATTTCCCCGCCACGCTCATCGAGGCGGCCAGGATCGACGGCGCGAGCGAGCTGCGCACGTTCTACCGGATCGTGCTCCCGGTCGCCCGCCCGCAGATCGCGGCACTCGTGATCTACACGTTCATCAGCCAGTGGAACTCGTTCATCTGGCCGCTGCTCATGCTGAACAGCGAGGACAGGTACACGGTCCCGGTCGCGCTGAACACGATGATCGGCCTGAGCCGGGTCGACTACTCCGGGCTCATGCTCGGATCCCTGCTCGCGACGCTTCCGCTGTTCGTGCTGTTCCTGGTGTTCCAGAAGCAATTCGTGGCCGGCCTGCTCGGGGGAGCCGTCAAGGGGTGACGGCTCGCCCGAGCAAGGCTCAGGCCGAGAAGTACGCGCTCGACGAGTTGTCGAGGATCCGGCGCATGCCGTGCAGCCAGTTGACCTTGAGCGCCTCGATCGCGGCGGGTACGTCGCCGGACGCGAGAGCGTGGGCGATGGCGGCGTGCTCCGCGGCGACGCGGTCGATCTTCACGTCCTCGGCGACGAGAAGGGCCTCATAGCGGTGGAAGGATCCGCGCACGCTCTCGATCACGTCGAGCAGGCGCCGGTTCGGGCAGGCCGACAGCATGACGGTGTGCCACTCGTCGTCCTTCGTCATCACGAGGGAGTGCTCGACGTGCTCATCCGTGAACGCTTCGGCGAGTTCGACCAGGCGCGCGCCCACGGTCTTCAGCTCCTCGACGGGACTGAGCTCGAGGGCGAGGCTCTCCAGCGTCGCCATCACGGGCGCCAGGTCTTCGAACTCGCCGGCGCTGAGCGGCACGAAGCGGAAGCCCTTGCCGTTCTCGCTGGAGATCTGCCCCTCGGACTCGAGAGCGATCAGCGCCTCGCGCAGCGGCGTGCGGCTGACGCCGAGCTCGGCGGCGAGCTGCACCTCGTTGATGCCCTCGCCGGGCCGGACGTTCCCCGTGCGCATGCGCGCGAGGAGTTCCTCGCGCACTTGTGAACGGAGGTTCTTGCGTTCGATGGCCATCTTTCCCCTCCAGTGGAACCTTAGCGACAGTGCTCGAGGCTCGTGCTGTTGACGCGATCTCGATCGCGTCATAGTGTTATGTATACAAAATACACCTGACGATGGGAAACGTCGTCATCGGCACGGCACGTGCACGAAAAGACTCAGGGAGGAGCCTTCGTGGCCCAGCATCTCGACGACGAGCGGATCCGCGAGGTCCGCATCGACGCCCTGGCCTTCGGCGGCGACTACAACCCCGACCAGTGGTCGGAGGACGTGTGGCTCGAGGATGTCCGCCTCATGCAGGAGGCCGGCGTCACGATGGTGAGCCTGCCGATCTTCAGCTGGCCGCAGCTCGAGCCGGAGCCCGGCGTCTACGACTGGAGCTGGCTGGATCGGATCCTGGATCTGCTGCACGACGCGGGCATCCGCATCGACCTCGCGACCGCGACCGCAACTCCGCCGTCCTGGCTGCTGCGCGCCCACCCCGAGATGGCGCCCTGGGACTCCGACGGGCACCGCCTGGAGTTCGGCTCGCGGCAGACCTACTGCCCGTCCTCGCCGATCTGGCGAGAGAACGTCGCGCGCATGACGCGTGCGATCGCCGAGCGCTACGGCGAGCACCCCGGACTTGCGATGTGGCACATCTCGAATGAGTACGGCGATCACGTCTCGCGCTGCTGGTGCCCCGAGTCGGCCCGGCACTTCCGGCGCTGGTTGCAGGACCGCTACGGCGACCTCGACGGCCTGAACGAGGCTTGGGGCGTCAACGTCTGGGGCCAGCGCTACACGTCGTGGGAGCACATCGAGACGCCGAAGAAGGCGCCGGGGCCGATCAACCCCACGAAGCTGCTCGACTTCGAGCGGTTCTCCTCGGACGCGATGCTCGAGCTCTTCCAGGTGGAGATCGACGTGCTGCGCGAGGTCACCCCCGACATCGCCGTGACCACGAACTTCATGAGCATGTTCCGCGACCTCGACTACTGGCGCTTCGCCGAGCGCGAGGACGTGGTGACCGACGACGCGTATCCGGATCCGATGGATCCGACCTCGCACGTCGGCGCCGCGCTCAACTACGGCCTCATGCGCGCGCTCAAGGGAGGGCGCCCCTGGCTGCTCCTGGAGTCGTCGGCGAGCGCGACGAGTTGGCGCGACGTGAACGTGCCGAAGGCCCCGGGGAAGATCCGCGTGGAGAGTCTGCAGGCCGTGGCGCACGGATCCGACGCGGTGATGTTCTTCCAGTGGCGCCAGGCGAAGTACGGCCAGGAGAAGTTCCACTCGTCGATGCTCGGCCACCGCGGAGAGCGGTCGCGCAGCTTCCAGGAGACCAAGGCGCTGGGCCTCGAGCTGAAGAGGCTCGAGCCGGTGCGCGGCAGCCGCGTGCGCTCGCGCGTGGGCCTCGTCGTGGACTGGGACTCCTGGTGGGGATCCAGCGCGGTCGAGTCGCTGCCCTCGCAGCGGCTGCAGTGGGCGCAGCAAGCCCGTGGCTGGCACCGCGCGCTGTACGCACTGGGGCACCCCGTCGACGCCGTGCGCGTGGGCGGCGAGGCGAGCGGCACCCCGTTCGACCGCTACGACGTGATCGTGGCGCCGAACCTCTACATCCTGGAGGAGGAGCCCGCTGCGGCGCTGCGCGCCTTCGTCGCCCGCGGCGGGACGCTCGTCGTCGGACCGTTCTCCGGCGTCGTCGACAGCACCGAGAAGGTGCACGACGGCGGCGCCCCCGGTCCGCTGCGCGACCTGCTCGGCGTCGAGGTCGACGAGCAGTGGCCGATCGCGGACGGCGTCCTCGAGCACCTCTCCTACGGGGAGGACGCGCTCGCGGTGCCGCACTGGGGCGAGTGGATCGAGGCTGATCCCGACGTCGAGATCCGCGGCGCGTACGCCACCGGCGAGCTCGCGGGGCGCCCCGCGGTCACCCGGCGGGCGCACGAAGCCGGATCCGCCTGGTACCTCAGCGCCATGCTGCGGCCCGAGGGCCTCGCCGCGGTGTTCCGCGACGTCCTCCGCACGGCGGGCCTGCCCGCGCGCGACGACGACTCCGTGCAGGCCGAGGCCGTCACCCGCTCGGACGGGACGACCGACTACACGTTCCTCCTGAACCACGCGGCCGACCCCGTGACCTTCCGGCTGCCGATGTCCGGCCGCGATCTGATCACCGGATCCGAGGCCGCGGGAGAGCTCGCGCTGGGCGCCTACGGCGTCGCCGTGATCGCCTCGCCGAGCACGGACCGCATCCCTTTCCTCACCTTTGCCCATACCCCCCGGCCCACCCAGGCCACCCCGTCGAAGGAGCTGGCATGACGCAGACGTTCGTGCATCCCTACATCCCGAACACGGCGCCGGAGACCCACGCGGAGATGCTCGCCGCCGTCGGCGCCGCCTCTGTCGAGGACTTCTACGCCGACGTGCCGGAGGACCTGCGCCTGCGCCGTCCGCTGGACGTGCCGGCGCCGCTGCCGGCCGAGCAGGACCTCGCCCGGCACGTGCGCGGGATCCTCGCGCAGAACCGCACCACCGAGGAGCGTCTGAGCTTCCTCGGCGCCGGCACCTACAACCACTACGTGCCGGCGGTCGTGGACGAGGTCATCCGCCGCAGCGAGTTCCTCACCGCGTACGCCGGCGAGCCGTATGAGGACCACGGCCGGTTCCAGGCGCTTTTCGAGTACCAGTCGCTCATGGCAGAGCTGCTCGCGATGGACGTCGTGAACGTGCCGACCTACGACGGCTACCAGGCCGCCGCCACGGGCCTCGCGATGGCGGGCCGGCTCACCGGCCGCGGCGTCGTGCTCGCCGTGAGCGACGTGCTGCCGGAGAAGGACTCGAAGGTTCGCGACTACACGCGCGCCGACCTGGAGATCGAGCGGATCCCCACCGCGGGCGGCATCGCGGATCTCGCGGCCCTGCGGGCACGGCTCTCCGACGATGTCGCGGCCGTGTGGATCGAGACGCCGAGCTTCACCGGCGCCGTCGAGACGCAGCTGCGCGAGATCGCCGAGGCGGCGCACGCCGCCGGCGCGGTCGTCGTCGTGGGCACCGACCCGATCGGGTACGGCGTGCTGACCCCGCCCGCCCTGCAGGGGGCCGACATCGTCACGGGCGACATCCAGTCCCTCGGTCTGCATCAGTGGTTCGGCGGTGCGCACGCCGGCTTCGTCGCCGTGCACGACGAGCCGCGGTTCGTGATGGAGATGCCGTCCCGGCTGTTCGGCCTGGAGTCGACCGACGTGCCGGGCGAGTACGGCTTCGGCGACGTCGCCTACGACCGCACCTCCTTCGCGCACCGCGAGGAAGGCAAGGAGTGGGTCGGCACCGCGGCCGCGCTGTGGGGCATCGCCGCCGGTGTGCACCTCGCGCTCATGGGACCGCAGGGCATGGCCGATCTCGGCGAACTGCTGCTCGCCCGCACCGCGTATGCGCAGCGGCAGCTCGCCGCGATCCCGGGCGTCGCCCTGGGCGATGACGCGCTGCACCTCCGCGAGTTCACGGTCCGCTTCGACTCGGCCCGTGCCGCCGATGTCGTGACGGCGCTCCGCGCGCAGGGCATCGAGCCGGGCGTGGTCGTCGACGAGCGCACCCTGCTCGTGTGCGTGACCGAGGCCACTTCCGCATCCGACATCGACCGCCTCGCCGCCGCGCTCGCGACGGCCATCGACCCCGAGGAGCAGGACGCGTGCGACGCACTGAGCGACGACGGCAAGGAGGAGACGAAGTGAGCCTTCCCATCGCCCCGAAGCAGAGCCCCCGCCGATTCCAGCAGGCCAGCTGGGATGAGCCGATCGTCTTCGAGCTGTCCACGCCCGGCGAGAGAGGCGTCCTCGTGACACCGGTCGAGCCGGCGGTGCGGGAGGCCGTCGGCGACGTCGTCGCCGCCCTCCCCGAGGGGATGCGCCGTCAGACCCCGCCGGCGCTGCCGGAGATCGCGCAGATGCGCGTGCTCAAGCACTACCTGCGCCTGTCCCAGGAGAACCTCGGATCCGACCTCAACGTCGACATCGGCCAGGGCACGTGCACGATCAAGTACTCGCCGAAGATCAACGACCAGCTCATCGAGGTTCCGCAGTTGCGGGCCCTGCACCCGGCGCAGGATCCGGCCGACACGCAGGGCGCGCTCGAGACGATCTGGCGCCTCGAGCGGCTCATGGCCGAGATCTCCGGCATGGACGCCGTGTCGCTCGCCTCCCCGGGCGGATCCGCCGGCATCTGGACCAACATCGCGATGATCCGGGCCTACCACGCGTCGCGCGGCGAGGCGGATCAGCGCGACGAGGTCATCACGACGATCTTCAGCCACCCGTCCAACGCGGCCGCGGCCAAGGTCGCCGGATACAAGGTCATCACGATCTACCCGGACGCCGACGGCTACCCCGACCTCGGCGCGCTCAAGGCGGCGCTCTCCGAGCGGACGGCGGCGATCATGGTGACCAACCCCGAGGACACCGGCATCTACAACCCCGCGATCAAGGAGTGGGTCGACGCCGCGCACGAGGTCGGGGCCCTCGCCTCCTACGACCAGGCCAACGCCGCAGGCATCCTCGGGATCACGCGCGCCCGCGACGCCGGATTCGAAGTGTGCCAGTTCAACCTGCACAAGACGTTCTCCGCACCGCACGGCAGCGGAGGCCCCGGCGCCGCGGCCAATGCGGTGAGCGCGGCGCTCGCGCCGTTCCTGCCCGGACCGCGCGTGGAGCAGGTGGAAGGGCGCTTCGTCGTCCGCGAGCCCGGCGAGCTGTCGATCGGGCACGTGGCGCCGGCGCACGGCGTGATCCTGCACGTGGTGCGGGCGTACGCATGGATCATGGCGCTCGGCGCCGAGGGCATGCTCGCGGCCTCGCAGATCGCGGCGCTGAACAACAACTACCTGCTCAAGAAGGTGCTCGAGATCCCGGGGGCGTCCGCGCCGTACGCGACCGGTCGCCGCCGCATCGAGCAGGTGCGGTACTCGTGGCAGGAGCTGTTCGAGGAGACCGGCATCACGTCGGAGGAGATCGGCATCCGGATGGCCGACCACGGCTTCCACTACTGGACGAGCCACCACCCGTACGTCGTGCCGCAGCCCTTCACCCTCGAACCCACCGAGTGCTACTCGAAGGCCGAGATCGACGAGTACGTGGCGGCGCTGGCGCAGGTCGCGCAGGAGGCCAGGGACAACCCCGAGCTCGTGCGCACGGCGCCGCACAACCAGACCGTGCACCACACGCACCACGACGACCTCGACGACCCGGAGCGCTGGGCGATCACCTGGCGCGCCTACCGCCGGAAGTACTTCGGAGAGATCCCGGCCGGTCCGGCCGCGAGCGGCCTGCCGGACGCGGAGCTCGTCGGCGCCACCGCCGGGGCCTGATCCCGTGATCGGACTCGTCGTCAACCCTGTCGCCGGAGTCGGCGGGCCCGCGGGCCTCGCCGGCTCCGACGGCGCGGCCGTGCAGGCGCGGGCGGCGGAGCACGGCTCCGTCCCGCGCGCGCACGAACGCGCCGGACAGGCGCTGGCGGTCCTCGCGCGCTCGCACCCCGGGGTGCGGATCCTCACCGCGGCCGGTGCCATGGGCGCCGCCGCCGTGGCGGACGCGGGGCTCGAGCCGGTCGTGGTATTCACCCCGTCGTCGGTGGCGACCACGCCCGACGACACCGCCGCCGCGGTCGCCGCCGTGGCCGCCGCCGGCGCCTCGCTCGTGCTGGTGGCCGGCGGCGACGGAACCCTGCGCGACGCCGTCCGCGGGCTGGGGGCCGGGTTGGCGTC